>JABSSB010000044.1 GCA_013214715.1 Paracoccaceae bacterium
GGCCAGCGTTTTGAACGCGTCATCCGTCGGGGCAAAGACGGTGAAATTGCTAGGATCGGAAAATGTTGGCACCAACCCTGCCGCGTCCAGGGCGGCGACGAGGATATCGAAACTGCCATTGGTTGCGGCAATATCTGCGATGCTTTGGGCGGCGGGCTCGGTTGACGGTGTGGTGGTCATGGTCTTGTCCTTTTCAAGGCGTGGTTTCGAGTGCGCGAGGCCGTCCCGAGCCGGGCATCCTCGCAGCAGGTCACATGCCGTGACACAAAGCGCCAACAAGACGATCTCACATACTTGTCATTGAGCGTGTGCAACCCTATGAAAAAAATAAAAAAATACGCAAAAAGTGTGATCCGTTTGCGGATCAGCGACGTATCTTAAAATCTGTGTGGCTGGATTATCCCTTGGGACCGGCCATTGACCGCGCCTTGCCCGGATCGCGGCCCAGCTGCCGTTCGCGCCAGATCACCACGCCATTGGCCGCCACCACCAGAGCGGCGCCCGCCAGCATCGTCCATGTCGGCACTTCGGCAAACCAGACATAGCCCAGCAGGATCGCAAACAGCATCGATGAGTAATCATATGGCGCCAGCATCGAGGCCGGGGCAAAGCGGAAAGAGGACGTCACCATGATCTGCGCCACACCGCCGCCCAGCCCGGCGAGGATCAGCAGGCCCACAACCTCCCAGCCTGGCCATGTCCAGCCAAAGGGCAACGTGGCCAGAGACAGCAACGTGGCGGTCATCGAAAACCAGAAGACAATCGCGGCGGTGTGGTCGGTTTTCACCAGTTCGCGGATCTGGATTTGCACGAGGCTGCGGCAGAAGGTGGCGATCAGGATCACGATCGCGCCCAAAGCCGCACCATCGGCCCAGCTGCCGCCGCCCAAAGTGGGCAAAAGGATCACGCAGACACCCACCAGCCCCATCGCCACCGCCGAAATACGGATCAGCCGGATGCGTTCGCCCAGCAATGCCGCGGCGAGGATCACGGTGAAAATCGGCGCGGCAAAGCCGATGGCCGTGACCTCGGGCAGGGGCAGCAGGCCCAGCCCCCAGAAATTCAGCCCCATCGCCGTGGTGCCCAGCACCCCGCGCCGGACATGGCCCCAGGGGTTGGTGACACGGATGCCTTGGCTCAACTCTCCGCGCATGGCGAGCCAGCCAAAGATCACCGGCATCGCAAAAAGTGAGCGGAAGAACACCGCCTGCCCAGGGGGGACGGCGTCGGAGGTCGCTTTGATGATCGCGGCCATGAAAACGAAAATCCCGATTGCCGAGGTTTTCAGCACAATCGCCAGCATCGGGCGATGAGAGATCATGGGGTCGGCCATGCGCGGACCCTGCGCCTGCGCGGGGCAAAGTGCAATGGGACGGGTGGGTTATTCTGCCGATGGCGCCCAGTCGGGCGGCAGGGCATGGCCGATTTCGCGCCCAAGCTGACGCAGCACGTCACCCATGAGGGCTGCGCGCTCTTGCGCCAAGGCCCGGCCTTGCGCGGTGATCATGTCACCCGGCAGCTGCGACAGCTTGCAACGCCAGTGATCCAGCGCAAATTGACGGTCATCCAGTGGACGGTTTTGGGCAAAGGGATCGTCGGGATCATACAGCGCGGTGCCCATCGACGCCGAGACCGCAAACCATCGCGCCAGCCCGATCGCGCCCAACGCGTCCAACCGGTCGGCATCGCGCAGGATCGCGGCCTCGGGCGTTTTGGGGGTGATGCCTGCCGAAAAGCTATGCGCTTCGATCGCGTGCTGCGTGGCCGCGATCGCGGCATCGCCAAGGCCCAGATCGCGCAGGATTGGCACCGCGCGCTTCGCCGACAGGCGGGCGGCGCGGCTGCGCTCCGGGTCGGTTTTGGGCAGGTTGACCAGATCATGCAGATAGCTGGCCGCCAGCAGCACGGGCAAGTCCGTGGCGGCATCCGCAAGGCTGCGGGCCGTGGCCCAGACCCGATCCAGATGCGCCAGATCATGGCCCGGATCACTCTGCATTTCCATCGCCACCCGCGCACGCAGAGTGGCGCGCAGATCAGCCAATCTGTCCACGGGTTTCGCCCACCGCGCCGCCGACCTGACCGCGATGCAGCAGGATGTGATCGAGCAGCACACAGGCCATCATCGCCTCGCCCACCGGGACGGCGCGGATGCCAACGCAGGGGTCGTGGCGGCCCTTGGTGATGATCTCGGCCGCGTCGCCGGATTTGGTGATCGTGCGGCGCGGGGTCAGGATGGAGGAGGTCGGCTTGACCGCAAAGCGCACCACAACCTCTTGCCCGGTGGAAATCCCGCCAAGGATACCGCCCGCGTGGTTCGACGAATAGTCCGGCCCGTCGGGGCCCATCGTGATCTCATCGGCATTGGCCGTGCCGGTCAGCGCGGCTGAGGCCATGCCGTCGCCAATCTCAACGCCTTTCACGGCATTGATCGACATCATCGCCGCCGCCAGATCGGTGTCGAGCTTGCCATAGATCGGCGCACCAAGGCCCGCGGGCACATTGCGCGCGACCACTTCGATCACCGCGCCCACGCTTTCGCCGGATTTGCGCAGCCCGTCGAGATAGGTGGCCCAGTCGTCGGCCGCCGTTGCGTCGGGCACCCAGAAGGGGTTACGCTCGACCTCTTCGGCATCAAACCTCGAACGGTCGATCTGATGCGGGCCCATCTGAACCATATAGCCTTGGATTTCGATCTGCGGGGCCAAGGCGGTCAGCGCGGCGCGGGCCACGCCACCTGCGGCCACGCGCGCCGCGGTCTCGCGCGCCGAGGATCGCCCGCCGCCGCGATAATCGCGGATGCCGTATTTCTGCCAATAGGTGATATCGGCATGGCCGGGGCGGAATTTCTCCATGATCTCGGAATAATCCTTGGAGCGCTGATCGGTGTTTTCGATCATCAGCTGCAAGGACGTACCGGTGGTCTGGCCGTCGAACACGCCGGACAGGATTTTCACCTCATCCGGTTCGCGGCGCTGGGTGGTGTATTTGTTTTGGCCGGGCTTGCGCCGGTCAAGCCAATGCTGGATCGCCGCCGCATCCACCGGCACGCCGGGGGGCACGCCATCAACCGTCGCGCCAAGCGCGGGCCCATGGCTTTCGCCCCAGGTGGTGACGCGGAAGATATGGCCGAAGCTGTTGATGGACATCGCGATCTCTCCTTACCTGTCCCGAATAGACCCGGGCAGGGGAAAGGTTCAAGCGAATAGGCAGGGGGCGGGGTGGACAAAAATGCCCACCCCGCAGAGGAGTGCAGGCCCCGTGGGCTGCGCCTGGTGCCAGGCCGGTGATCTGCCGGCTGTCTCAGGCGGTCTTCGCTTGGATGGGCCTTGATGCGGCGCCGTGTCGGAAGGTGGACGGTGTGGGACCCGCCAGATCATATATGCTCTGCTCCGGCGGAGGACGCCGCCAGGCCGGTTTCATGGGATTTGGCCGGGGGTTTATCCGGCCTGTTGCAACGCGGTGCAAGATGCCGGGTTTTGGTTAAGAACCCGTGAGGCCAGCGTGCGGTGGGGTTAACGAGCGCAACGGACGGCCGGTGCCAGCCCCGGGGATGCGCAGCGACGCCGCGCAGCGGCAGAAACGTTCTGGGGGAGCGTTTCAACAGAGCAGGGCCAGAATGACCCGGGCGCTGACCGGGCGCTCCTTCGGAACGCCCGGCAACCAAGACTTTGCCACTCGCAAAGGGTCGGGTGATGGCGGACACTGGCCTGTTGCCCATTTTGATGTGCGTGACCCATTGCCAATCCCCGCACCCCGCCCTAATGTCCGCCGCACCTCGGGGTGCCCAGACAGGGCTGAGATGCAGCACGCGAACCCGTTGAACCTGAACCGGCTAACACCGGCGGAGGGAAGGTCTTGCGGGCAGATCCTGTCCGGCATCCCCAACCTCGCGCCGCAAAAGGAGGATGCCATGAGACATCTTGCCATTTCTGCGGGCCTCATTGCTTGCGCCATCCCGGCGCTGGCGCAAGACAAGCCCGAACTGACCGTCTACACCTATGACAGTTTCGTCACCGACTGGGGCCCCGGCCCGGCGGTGAAAGAGGCGTTTGAGGCGACCTGCGACTGCACATTGAATTTCGTCGCAGCAGGCGACGGCGCGGCGCTTCTGTCGCGGATCAAGCTGGAAGGCGCGCGGTCCGACGCGGATGTGGTGCTGGGCATCGACACCAACCTGATCGCCGAAGCTGCGGCCACCGGCCTGTTTGCCGAACATTCTGTCTCGGCCGATTACACCATCCCGCTGGGGTGGAATGACACGCGCTTTGTACCTTATGACTGGGGCTTCTTTGCCTTCGTGCATGATACCGATTTCCCGCCGCCGGGCAGCTTTACAGCGCTGGCCAACTCTGACGCCAAAATCGTGATCCAAGACCCGCGCAGCTCAACCCCCGGTCTGGGCCTGCTGATGTGGATCAAAGCGGCCTATGGTGATGAGGCCGCGAAAATCTGGGACGGGCTGGCTGACAATATCGTCACCGTCACCCCCGGCTGGTCCGAGGCGTATGGCCTGTTCCTTGAAGGTGAGGCCGATATGGTGCTGAGCTACACGACCTCGCCCGCCTATCACATCATCGCCGAAGAGGACATGTCCAAGGCCGCTGCGACCTTTGTCGAAGGCCATTACATGCAGATCGAGGTGGCCGGAAAGCTCGCCGCGACGGATCAACCCGAGCTGGCAGATGCCTTCCTGAACTTCATGGTCACGGACGGGTTCCAGTCGGTGATCCCGACCACAAACTGGATGTATCCCGCCGTGATTCCCGAAGGCGGCCTGCCCGATGGGTTCGCGGATTTTGAACCGATCAAGGCGTTGATCCTCGACCCGCAAAAAGCGCGGGACATCCGCGATGACGCGCTGGCCGAATGGCAGGACGCGCTGAGCCGGTAAGCCCGCGCGCGGGCTATGGCGCGGCGGCGCTGGTCGCCGCGCTGATCCTTGTGACGCTGGGCGCGGTGGTCCTGCGGGCCGACGCCCCCGGTGCGTTGGGCCGGGCCGATTGGGCCGCGATCCGCTTTACGCTGCTGCAGGCGGCGCTGTCGGCGGCGCTGTCGGTGCTGCTGGCGATCCCGGTGGCCCGCGCCTTGGCGCGGCGCGACTTTGTCGGGCGTGCGGCGCTGATCACCCTGCTAGGCGCGCCATTCATCCTGCCGGTGATCGTCGCGGTTCTGGGTTTGCTGTCGGTCTTTGGCCGGGCGGGTTGGGTGTCGGGCCTGTTGGGGGTGCTGGGGCTTGAGCCGATCCATGTCTATGGCCTGCACGGCGTTGTGCTGGCGCATGTGTTTTTCAATCTGCCACTGGCCACGCGGCTGATCCTGCAAGGCTGGCAGGACATCCCCGGAGAGCAATATAGATTGGCCGCGCAGCTTGGTGCAGGTCCGGGGGTGACGCAACGCCTGCTGGAATGGCCCATGCTGCGCCGAGTGGTGCCCGGTGCGCTGGCCATTATCTTTGCGATTTGCCTGACCAGCTTTGCCGTAGCGCTGACGCTGGGCGGCGGGCCGCGGGCGACGACGATTGAACTGGCGATCTATCAGGCCTTTCGATTTGATTTCGACCTGAACAAGGCCGCCCTTCTGGCCTGTGTGCAGATCGTGCTGACCGGCGCGGCGGCTCTGGTCGCGCTGCGGGTGGAGCCCGAAGGCGGGCTGGCCCGCGCCGGGCTGGGCCGCCCCGCGCAGCGGTGGGATAGTGGCGGGCTGCTGCTGCAGGATGCAGCGGTAATCACACTTGCGGCTTTGTTCCTGATCCTGCCTTTGCTGGCGATCGTGATGGATGGGCTAGCCGGGCTTTGGCCGCTGCCGCCGGGGCTGTTCGGGGCGGCAGTGACCTCGGTTCTGGTGGCGCTGCTGTCCACCGGTGTCTTGCTGGCCCTGGCCTTGCCCATTTCCGTTGCCGCCGCGCAGCCGGGGTGCAGCTGGTTGGAGGGTGCGGGCCTTCTGGGATTGGCGGTGTCGCCCTTGGTGATCGGCACAGGGCTCTTCATCCTGTTGAACCCGGTCGTGAACCCGGCCGCTTTGGCGGTGCCGGTCACGGCCTGTGTGAATGCGGTGATGGCACTGCCTTTTGCTCTGCGCATCCTTGTCCCGCGTGCGCGGCAGTTGCGCGCCGCCCATGCAAGGCTGGCGCTGAGCCTGAATATGCAGGGCTGGCCGATGTGGCGGTATGTGCTGCTGCCCCGGATGCGCCCACAGATCGGGTTTTCCGCCGGGCTGACGGCGGCCCTGTCGATGGGCGATCTGGGGGTGATCACCTTGTTCGCCGATCCACAAATGGCCACGCTGCCGCTGTTTGTCTTCCGCCTTATGGGCGCCTATCAGATGCAAAGCGCCGCAGGCGTCGCGCTGATCCTGCTGGCTTTGTCGGTGGCGCTGTTTTGGTTTTTTGATCAGGGGGGACGCCGCCATGCTGGTGCTTGACGGGCTGCGGCTGACACGCGGGACTTTCGCATTGCAGGCCGATCTGACGGTGCAAACGGGCGCGCGGGTGGCGGTGATGGGGCCGTCCGGGGCGGGCAAATCCACATTGATCGAGGCGATTGCCGGGTTCACCGATGTCACAGACGGGCGCATCCTGTGGGACTCTCATGATTTGACCCACGCCGCTCCCGGCGCGCGACCGGTGGCGATGCTGTTTCAGGATGGCAACCTGTTCCCGCATTTGAGCGTGGCACAGAATATCGGGCTGGGGCTGCGCCCGGTGCTGAAACTGACCGGGGCCGAGCAGAGCCGCGTGGCGCAGGCTTTGGCGCGTGTCGGACTGGACGGCATGGGCGCACGCCTGCCAGCCGAGCTGTCGGGCGGGCAGGCCAGCCGCGCCGCGCTGGCGCGGGTGCTGGTGCAGGACCGTCCGATCCTGCTGCTGGATGAACCCTTTGCTGCGCTGGGCCCCGCCCTGAAGGCCGAGATGCTCGATCTGGTCCGCGATCTGAGCCTTGAGACGGGTGCCACCCTTCTGATGATAACGCATGATCCCAGCGATGCCCGCCGCATGGCCGACCAGGTGATCCTTGTGGCCGAGGGGCAGGCCCATCCGCCCACCGAGACCGCGCCGCTGCTGGACAATCCTCCGCCCGCGCTGCAAGCCTATCTGGGTTAGTCCGGAGGACCACCCATGCACCCCAACCCTGCCTTTCGCGGCACCGCGCGCGAGATCAATCTGCGCTTTGCCGCCTTTCGCGGCTTTGGCGTGCTGGTCCTGTCCGGTGAGCCGACCCCGATGCTGGCGCATGTGCCGTTCCTGTTGGAGGGGGAGGCCGTTGACCTGCATCTGGTCCGTTCCAACCCGATTGCGCGGGCGTTGAACGAGGGGCCGCTGACCGCGACGCTCGCCGTGTCGGGCCCCGAAGGATACATCTCTCCCGACTGGTATGGGCAGCCCGATCAGGTGCCGACATGGAACTATGTCGCCGTTCATCTGACCGGTCAGTTGGCCTTGCGCCCGGCAGAAGAGCTCGAAGACCTGCTGGCGCGGCAATCTGCGGCGTTCGAGGCGCGTCTGGCCCCGAAACCGGCCTGGACCATGGACAAGATGTCTGACGATGCCAAGGCCAAGCTGATGCGCCAGATCCTGCCCGCGCGGCTGCAGATCACGGGCGTCGATGGCACCTGGAAGCTGAACCAGAACAAACCCGACAGCGCGCGGCTGGGCGCGACAGATGAAATTGAAAAACAAGACCCTGATCTGGCCGCATTGATGCGCGACGCCGCGTCACTTTGAATTTAGCTGAAAAAGTGAACTTCTTCCCGTTTCTGCAGTTGAAAGAGAACAGGCGGTCTCCCATTTATTTCTTGTAACGAAATAAATACTGGTTCCGAAGACACACTCGCGCCGCCGCGTCCCTCCTCCCTCCCTCCTCCCAAGCGGCGGCGCCCCCTGAAAACTTCGAAGATCTGATCCGGCCATGGTTGGGCTGGGCCTGTCTTTGCACCCAAAAAAGGCCGTTCATAAGGCCTAAGGCGGCAGACCTGTCCCCATGAATGGGACCGGTCCAAGAAGGTTTGGCTGGATGGGCAGACCAACCCATTATGCCGCCCAACTAGCCCCCGCGCGCTGCGTGCGGGGGCTTTTTCTGTTTGAGCCTTCGGCAAGATCCACGGGTTCAGCGCAGCTGCACAGCAAGGCGATGTAGAGACATGGGTCGATGATCGTGTTTCGTTCTGACAGCCCTGGGCGAACAAAATGACGTCTTCTGAACCCTGGCCTCAGGATCAATTGATTGTGGCCGTTGGGGCTTTGGTCAGCTTAGCATCCGTTCGGCCACATCCGATAACAGGTCTTCGAAGCCTGCATCGCCGCCCATCTTCGACACATCACCGTCATGCAGAATTAATGACAACCCGTGCAAGAAGCTCCATAGCTGGAAGCTGCGCTTGCGCACCTCGTCCGATTCGGGATCGGCGCCGATGCAGGAGCAACCTCTCGCAACAGGATGCCAAAGACCTCCTGCCCGCCCTCTATCAACCTGTCATCGCCACCGGATCTGCGGTCACCTGCACCCTGCCCACGCATTGTGGTCGCCCACCGCTTGAGGCGCGGATGACACCGCTGCGCGTGGCGCCGAGCTTGTCGCTCCCGAAGCCGCCCGACCCCTCGTGTTCGATTTTGACCTGGTTGACCGTCCGCCCAGTTCGGATTTGGCGCTAACTTCGTGCTCTGAGCTGTGCATGGTGGTCTTTGACACTGAAACCACCGGCCTGTCGCCACAGGATGATGAGATCGTGCAGATCGGTGCGCGTTCTGAATGGTCGGATCGTCGAGGGCGAACAGATCGATCAACTGGTGCATCCGGGCCGGCCGATCCCGCCGGGATCAACGCAGGTGCACGGGATCAGCGATGACATAGTCGCCGACGCGCCAAGCATCGACATGGCCGGGGCGGCCCGGCATGAGTTTTCGCATGACGCCGTTCTGGTCGCCCACAACGCGCCCTTTGACATGGTTTTCCTGCACCGCATGGACCACGACTGGCCGCATCCGGTTCTGGATACGGTTTTGCTCTCGGCTGTCCTATTTGGCACGACCGAACAGCATTCTCTGGACGCGCTCTGCGACCGCTTTGGCGTGGTCATTCCACCGGAAGAACGGCACATGGCACTGGGCGATGCCCGCGCCACGGCCGAGGTGTTATGTCATATGCTGCCGATTCTTGCGGCGCGCGGCTTTAGGACGTTGGAGCAAGGCCAAAGCGAAAGCCGCACGCATCGGCGCCTGCACGCTTAACGGCCTTTCCAGACCGGGTCGCGCTTCTCGGCAAAGGCGCGTGCGCCTTCCATCTGGTCGTCGGAATCATAAAGGATATCGACCGACCGGAACTGCCGTTTGGTGATCTTGTTCATCGTGTCCTGAAACTTTGAGTCTTCCGCCTCACGCACAATTTCCTTGATCGCCGCATAAACCAGCGGCGGGCCAGAGGCGAGCAGGCGCGCCAATTCCCACGCGCGGTCCATCAGTTGATCGGCGGGCAGGATTTCGTTGATCAGGCCCCAGCGCTGCGCCTCTTCCGCGTTGAACCATCGCCCGGTGAGCAGAAGCTCCATCGCGATGTGATAGGGGATGCGCTTTGGCAGTTTCACCGAAGCCGCGTCCGCCACTGTGCCGGAGCGAATTTCAGGCAGGGCGAATGTCGCGTGATCGGCGGCCAGGATCATGTCGGCGGACATCGCAACCTCCAGCCCGCCGCCGAAGGCGATCCCGTTGACGGCGGCGATGATGGGTTTGTTCATGTCCCGCATTTCCTGCAGGCCGCCAAAGCCGCCAACACCATAATCGCCGTCGACCTCGTCCCCATCTGCGGCGGCCTTCAGATCCCAGCCGGGGCAGAAGAATTTATCTCCGCCCCCGGTCAGGATTGCCACGCGCAGGTCTGGATCGTCGCGAAAGTCGCGAAAGACCTCGCCCATGATGCGGCTGGTGACCAGATCGATGGCATTGGCCTTGGGCCGATCCAGGGTGACTTCGAGAATGGCGCCTTCACGGCGTGTGCGGACGGGGCTGGCGGTCATGTCAGGGCCTCATGGTGCAAAAGGGTCATTTTCTGGATCCGGGTTGGGGATGTATTCGGCCCAATGCGCGGCATCTTTGGCAGCCTGTGCGCCGATCAGGTCTTTGATCACGTCCAAAGCCATATCCATCCCCGCAGATACCCCGGATGAGGTGTAGACTTTCCCATCCACGACCCAGCGCGCACGCTCTTGCCAGTCAGGGGCGGGATGCAGGCCTTTGACCCAGTCAAAGGCGATCTTGTTCGTCGTGGCGCGTTTGCCGTCCAGCACGCCCGCCGCAGCCAGAAGCGCCGATCCGGTGCAGACAGACATCACCACCTCGGCCTGATCACAGACCTGCGCCAGCCAATCCAGATGCGCTTGATCCACCTGCGCGGCACGCACGCCCCGCCCGCCGGGGACCAGCACCATGTCATAGCGGTGCCCATCGGCAAACCCTGCCTCGGCCAGCGTGGCAGGACCGCCCGAGGCGGTCATGGGACCGGCATCCGCGGCGACGGTGACGATGTCGAAATCGTCACGATGCATCGAAAACAGCTCCAACGGGCCATAAAGATCCAGCATTTCGAACCCGTCAAAAATCAGCGCGGCGATGCGGCGTTTGGTCATTGTCTTATCCTTCTGTCACCCGGATCAGCGCATCCACGGCCACCGCGCGGTGGGGCGTGCAGATCACCGGGTTCAACTCAAGCTCACGCAGGGTGTCTGCGTTTTCAATGACATAGGATTGTATGGCGTCAACGAGGTCGAGCAAGGCCAACAGGTCTGCTGCGGCCGAACCCCGATAACCTGAGAGTAGCGGCGCGATCCGCAACTCCGCGATCATCCCGCTTATCATGTCCCGAGAGGCCGGGATCAGGCAGGAGCGGCTGTCTCGCCAAAGCTCGGTCCAGATGCCGCCCGCCCCGATGGTCAACAAGAAGCCATGCGCCGGGTCATGCAGGACAGACACCAACAATTCGGCCACCCCGCCTGTGATCATTTCCTCGACCAGAACGCGCGCGGTGCCGATAGAGGCCGCTGCGTTGGGCAAGCTGTCTGATGTGACGTTTAACTGAACGCCGCCGCTATCAGATTTATGGGCCAGACCGACCGCTTTAACGACAAGCGGCGCGGCCAAATCGCCAATGTCGGGCGCCTTTGCGCAGGTCTCGGTCCGCTTGGGGACATCGACGCCGCAGGCGGCCAGCCGGGATTTGGCCTCATCTTCCGGCACGAGCCGAGTTCCATCACCGCTTTGCGGCAAAAGCACCGGCATATCCGACGGTGTTTGAATGGCCGCTGCGGCCTGAATGGCGCCCAAGGCTTCATGCAACCCCCGAAATGGCACCACACCTCCGGCACGGAGTTGGTCTGCCACGTCCTGAGGCATCAACTCGGCCAGGGTTGCGGCCACGGCCATGGGTTTTCCAGTGGCGGCGCGGCTGCGCCGGGCGGCTTCGGTGGCGCAGGCCCAGTCGGTGGCATCGGTGGTGGGATAATCGACAATCGCCATTGTCAGCGCCGCATCGCCTTGGGCCATGGCGGTCCAGGTGCGGCTCATCGCGTCGACGTCGCGCCAGATATAGGTGTGGTAATCCAACGGGTTGGCGAGCGCGACCTTGGCACCCAAGGTGGCACGAAGGTCGGTTTGCTGTGTCTGCGTCAGATCAGGAAATGTCAAAGCCGTGCCGTCGGCCATATCGGCGACCAGCCCGGCCTCCCCGCCGGAACAGCTGATCGAATTCAATGAGGCCTCGGGCAAGGCGCCGACTTCATGCAGCAGCATGAGGGTTTCAAGGAATGTCGGCACGTCAAAGACGCGGGCAAAGCCCAACCGCTCCAAAAGCGCCTGCGCCCCGGCGTCGTCCCCGGTAAGGGAGGCTGTATGGCTCACGGCCGCCGCCTGTGCCTGGGCAGAGCGGCCGGATTTGATCACGATGACCGGTTTGCCGGCCTTGTGTGCGGCACGCGCAAACCTTTCCCATGCGCGCAGATCGCCAAAGCCTTCGACATAGAGGCCGATGGCGCTTACCCGGTCATCCGCGACCATGGCCAAGCCCATATCGGCGGCCGAGACCTGAGCCATGTTTCCGCAGGCAATCATATAGGCAATGGGCAGACCGCGTGTCTGAAAGGTCATGTTCAGCCCGATATTCGAGCTTTGCGTCAGGATAGCCACGCCGCGGTCCACAGGTTTCAGATCATGCTGATCCGGCCAGAGGGCCACACCGTCCAGCGCGTTCAGAAAGCCATAGCAATTGGGTCCAAGGATCGGCATGTCGCCTGCCGCTTGCACCAGCTCTGCCTGCAAATTGGCGCCTGTGTCATCTTCGGCCAAAGCCTCGGTAAAGCCGGACGCAAAACAAACCGCGCCACCCGCGCCCATGCNGCGCAGTTCCGCGACTGTTTCGATGGTGGCATGTCGGTTGATACCCAAGAATGTCGCGTCTGGAGTGCCGGGAAGCTTGGCCAGACTACGGAAAGCCGGGCGTCCGCCAATCTCTTTCCCGGCCGGGTGGACGGGCCAGAGATCGCCGGAAAAGCCCATGCGGCGGGCTGCGTCGATGACGGCCTCGCACCAGGCGCCCCCGCCCAGAACCGCCACATGGCGGGCGCGGAGCAATCTGGTCAGCTCAGCCATGGGGGCGCTGCCCCCGTAGCCTGTGCCGGGCGACGCCCCCGGGGGTATTTTGCAGGAAGAAAAACATGGGCGGTGTGGTGGTCATCATGCCCCCAGAGCCCGCAGAAGATCGCGGCTGATGATATGGCGTTGGATTTCGGAGGTTCCGTCCCAGATGCGTTCGACCCGCGCATCGCGCCAGAAGCGTTCAAGCGGGTAATCATCCATCAAGCCCATACCGCCATGGATCTGGATCGCGGTGTCGGTCACGCGGGCGAGCATTTCCGAGGCATAAAGCTTGGCAGAGGCAATCTCGCGATTGGCGGGCAGGCCTTTGTCGAGCCGGTCGGCGGCGGCAAGAGTGAGCAGATCAGCCGCGTCGATTTCTGTCACCATATCAGCGATCTGAAAGCTGACGCCCTGAAACTTGCCGATCTTCTGGCCGAACTGTTCGCGCTGGGCGGCGTAGTCCAACGCGAAGTCGAAGGCGCGCCGCGCGCGGCCCACGGACATGGCAGCGACGGTGATGCGCGTGGCGTAAAGCCATGTGTTCATGACCTCGAACCCGCCATCAACCTCACCCAGCACCTGCGCGTCGGGCAGGCGGCAATCGTCGAATTCAAGGATCATGTTCTTGTAGCCGCGATGGCTGACGGATTTGTAGCCGTCGCGGATGGTGAACCCGGGCGTGCCGCGATCGACGAGGAAGGCGGTGATGCGTTTCTTGGGGCCTTTGGGTGTTTGATCTTCGCCCGTGGCGATGAACACGATCACGAAATCAGCGTGTTCCGCGCCCGAGATGAAATGCTTGGTCCCGTTGACAACCCAATCGCCGCCATCGCGCACCGCCGCGCATTTCATGCCACGCACGTCCGAGCCTGCGCCCGGTTCAGTCATGGCCAAGGCATCCATCCGCTCGCCCCGCACGGCGGGCATAAGGTAGCGTTCGACCTGGTCGCCTTCGCAGGCCATCAGGATGTTTTGTGGACGTCCGAAGAAGTGGTTCAGCGCCATTGATCCTCGGCCCAATTCGCGTTCGACAAGTGCGAATTCCAGATGGTTCAGCCCCGCACAGCCCACGCTTTCGGGGAAGTTGCAGGCGTAAAACCCCAGATCGATGGTCTTTTGCTTGATGTCCTGCGCGATCTCGTTCGGGACGTCGCCGGTGCGTTCGACCAGCTCTTCATGGGGGTAGATTTCATTTTCGACGAAACTGCGCACAGTGGAGACGATCATCTCCTGCTCGTCTGTCAGGCCGTATTGCATGGGAGCTCCTGGGTCTTAGCGGCTATTGGCCGGGGTGTAGTCGAACTGGCCCTTGGCGCGGATGGCGTCCGCTCCGCCCAGTTCAGCGATGCGTTTGGATTGGTCCGCAAAGGCGCGCGTGTTGACGGCCTCGGGGTCAAGGTGACGGAACAGGCGCGCGTACCCATCGGCGAGGATATCCGGACGGGCTGCAGACAGATCCTGTGTTTCTTGCGGATCTTCGGCCATGTTGAACAGCTGGGCCGGGTGGCCTTCACAGTGGTAGACCAGTTTCCAGTGGTCCCAGCGCAGCATGATGCTGCCCACCGACACGCCGCCGTCATGATATTCGCTCAGCACCTCGCGGGTTGGATCGGGCTGGCGCAGGTCGGTGCCGGGGAAAGCGGCCTCAATGCCCAAAGCAGCGCAGATCGTAGGCGCGAGATCGATCAGGCTGACTGGTGCATCCCAATCACCGGCTGGCACATCCGGTCCTGCCATGATCAGCGGGACGCGGGCCGCGCTGTCATAGAGAGTGGATTTCGTCCAGAAGCCCTTTTCGCCCAGCATTTCACCATGATCGGCGGTGAAAAGGATCAGCGTATCATCGGCCTGCCCGGATGCCTCAAGCGCCTGTAACATCGCGCCGATCTGCGCGTCGACAAAGCTGCACAGCCCATAATAGGCCGCGCGCGCCTTGCCTCGGGTTGCCGGGGTGAAATGCTGGTCATGAGAGAAGTAAGCGGCGACTTCGTTCAAGATCGGATGATCGGGGACCGGGTCGGCCGGGCTTTGCAACACAGCCGGATCATAGAGCTCATAGTATTCCGAAGGCGCGACAAGTGGAAAATGCGGGGCGAGCCAGCTGACAAAGGCGCACCATGGCCGGTCCTGCCGTGCGGCCTCTGCCAGCCAAGAGCAGGCCTTGGCGGTCACGCGGCGATCAAAAGCAAGGTAGTCCGTTTCCCCGGCGCCGACGCCTTCGGCCAGCGATTGCGCGTTATCATAAGGCTCCACCGGTTTGCGCAGCAGCGCCTGCACCCAGCCTTCGCCATTGACCACGTGGATCGGCTCAAGGCTGCTGCTGAAGCCGTAATCGTCCTGACGGCTACGGAAATGTAATTTGCCGATCGAGGCGCAGTCATATCCCGCATCACGAACCGCATGAGCCCAGCCGCGCGGCGTGCCGGTGTAAGGTTCGGCCGAAGACCAGCAGCCGATCTGATGCACATATTGCCCCGTTGCGATCGCGGCCCGCGTGGGCACGCAAATGGGCGACGGCGTATAGGCTTGGGTGAACCGCACGCCCCGCGCGGCCAGCGCATCGATATTGGGTGTCTTTGCGATGCCGCCGGTGTGACCAAGAGCCCACCACGACATCTCATCCACCATCATGACCAGAACGTTTCTCATGACCGCATCTTGGCCGAGCCATTGTGGAAAGTGCCAAACCATTTGTCGAAGGGGATTTCCGACGTGCCGTAATTGCATTCGAAATAGCGGTGATGCAGCTGATGGAAGAAATCACCCGACCGAGCGACTTCCTTGTCGTCCTTCACCAGTTTTTCAAAGCCGCAATGCGACAGGACCGGGCTGATCTGCTGAAAATAGGCGTGAAACAGCAGATGCAGCGGGTGCGAGGCCATGACCAGATGGACGAAATAGGTGGAGAAATAGAGCAGGTTTTCATACCAGTGGTTCGAAACCCCGGACCACGGCCCGACATTCACGTTGCGATGATGCACCGCGTGAACGTGCTGATATAGGCGCGGCGAATGCTCCAGCCGATGCACCCAGTAGAAATGCAGCCCGGACCACATCGGGATCAGCGCCATCCAGATCACGAACCAGACCGGGTTCCCGGCGAAGGTCACAGTCGGCGCCCAGCCATTGGCCATGGCCCAATAGATGATCCATTGATAGACCGTTGCGACTGTGATTGCGCTGCCCAGCGTCCACCAGATGTTGTCCCAGACCTGATTGCTGAACGTAAAAGTCCCGTTCTTGCGGGTCAGGTCGCGCTTGTCGAATTTCGTGATCCTGCCCTGCCCCTTGCGCAGGTAAAGCCAGTAATGCAGCCCTCCGGCCACGATAGTCTGCGGCACAAGGTTCAACAGCCAGATGGTGACCATCCAACCCGGCTGAAACGTGGCCATCTGTACCAGCGGCGGTAGGAAGCTGACATAAACGAGGGCCGCAATCCCGAAGGTCAATGTCAGCGAGGTGATCCCCAGCCAAGCGCCGCGATACCAATCCCACACAGCCTTTACGTCCAGCGGCCATTGGAACAGCGGGTTCAGCCGGACCGGATGGTCGGGGCGGCAATTCCAGCGGCCAGCCTCGGGATCGGTCCCGAAATCACTGGGCATAGTCCGAGCCTTCCTCGTCCAGGATCGCTTTCAACTCTGCCAGATGGCGCGCGTCCTGTTCGGGATAGGTTTCCAGCTCCTGCGCTGTCTTCTCGGCGATCTCATGGCTCAGCACGCGCAGCTTTTGTCCGGTTTGCAGCGCACGGATATAGGTCTCTGCCGCGCGTTCAAAGTAATACAGCCGGTTGAACGTGTCCGCGACGGTATTTCCGATCACCATGACGCCATGATTGCCCATGATCAGCACCTTGACCTTGGGGTCTGACAGCAATTCGGCGCAGCGCTGGCCTTCTTCTTCAAAGGCCAGCCCGCCGTAATTGGCATCGACCACGTGGCGATCATAGAAGGTTGCGCAATTCTGATCGATCGGGGGAAGCGAGCTGTCTTCAAGGCAGGCCAGAACCGTTGCATGGATCGAATGCACATGCATCGCACATCGCGCGTGCGGGCACAGGCGATGCAGGCTGCCATGCAATCCCCAGGCCGTCGGGTCCGGCGCGTCGGGGCGGTTCATTGTGTCGGGGTTGTTGGCGTCCAGTTCCAGAATATCCGACGCTTTGATCCGCGCAAAATGCTTCTGGTTCGGATTCATCAGAAAGCGCGTGCCATCCTCGTTCACGGCCATCGAAAAATGATTGGCCACGCCTTCATGCATGTTCAGCCGCGCGCTCCAGCGAAAGGCCGCGGCAAGGTCCACTCGATCAGCCCAATGGGCCATATTCGGACGAATCTCTGTCACGCTCATCGCATTCCCCTGCGTTGCTGCGCGCAGAGTGCCCAAGCCCCCCTTGCAGACAAAACGAAAAATTCGCAGGCTAGGCATTAGCTTTGCTTATGTCGGATTTATGCAGATGCAGAAAGACCTGCCGCCACTGGGATGGCTGCGCACTTTTGAAGCCGCAGCGCGTCACCTGTCCTTTACCGGGGCAGCGCGCGATCTGAACATGACGCAAAGCGCGGTGAGTCAGCAGATCAAGGCGCTAGAGGCGCATCTGGGTCGTCCGCTGTTTCACCGCCGTCCCCGCGTGCTGGAACTGACCGAAACCGGGATCACCTATCTGCCGGTAGTGCGAGAGGCCTTTCGCACCCTGCAACAAGGCACCCGTGCTGTAACGGGCCGCGGGCAGGGTGAAATTCAGCTGCAATGCAATCTCAGCTTTGCGGTGCATTGGTTGTCGCCGCGCCTGCCGCTGCTGCGGCGAGACCATCCTGAGATTCGCCTCAATATCTCGACTGAATTATGGGAACCGCGCGAAATGGCGCAGGGCGCAGACGTGGAGATCCGCTTTTCGCTGCGCCCGGCTGACACGGTGCGGGCCGAGGTTTTGCATCGCAATCAGTATTTCCCGGTCTGCGCGCCGGGCTATCAGGTCACACTGGAAACACTGGCGGACCAGCCGCTGTTTGACTGCGTGAACCTTTTGGCGAATTGGCGGGGTTGGGCCGAATATATCGGGTTGGAGGCCTGGCCTGACCCGTTCATCACCTATGCCACGACCTATAGCGTTCTATTGCCGTCTGTGGTCGCAGGCGGGGGCTTGTGCCTTGCGCATGATCTGATCGCAGGGGATTTGATCGCTTCGGGCCGCCTTGTGGCCCCGTTTGAGGCGCGCGTACCGATGCCGGAGAGCTATTACCTGATCCAGACGCCTCAGGCCGAAACCCGACCCGAAGTGCAGGCGTTCGTGTCTTGGCTGAAAACTCAGCTTAACGGTCTGGATGGCACCCAAGCATAGCCGTTTTCGCACAGGATATACGCTTCGCGCAGGCCATGCGGTTTGTCGGTTGCCTCCTGCAAAATCACCGCGCCACGCGCTCGGGCTTTTGCTACGGCCTCATCCGGGTCGGTGTCGTAAAGGCGCAGTTCAATCCCACCGCCTCGCGGCGGGTTCTCGGGCAATAACGACATAAGCGGGTTGGCATGATAGGTGCCATCGGAATGCAGCTGAAACACCTGCGCGCCATAAACCAGAATGGCGAAGTCTTTCGTCACTTGATGGGCGCTGATAGCGAAGGTTTCGGTCAGAAACGCCGCCATCGCGGGCACGTCGCGCACAAGAATATTGACGCCAATTCCGGTGAGGGAGCGTCCAAAGTTTTCGGCATCTATGCTGTCGTAATCCATGATGGCAGCCTGCGGGGAAATAAGGACTGGATCAACATTTTTGACCTGTTTGGCTCAAGACCCGAATATCACCATATGCATGGCGCGCCCGGGCAAGAGCGTGAAGGCCCCCGTCACGATTAACGCGAAGACAAACAGGCTGAGCATCGTCCAACGATGCGCCGTGATCCGGCCACGGCGGGCCTGCCGAACGCCGACGATCAGGCTGATCACCGTCACGACCGACAGAATAAGGATACCCAATTATCCACCAAACAAAGCTGATAACACACTTCATTTTGAAGGGATTAGCGCTCAATATAACGGCGCCCGGCAACAACGAGGAAGGCGACTGCGAAAAAGCATAGGACGATAAGGAGAAACGCTGGAGACGCTCGACATCCCTCAGAAATTGATAAGGCGTAAATTCCGTCGGAATCTCTCCATATCGACAATATTGCAAAAGCATAAAATGCAGCCACAGCTGACGCCAATAGTGCGGTCCAAGTCTTTCGAAGCAAGAAGCCTGACAAGAAAAGTCCGATAATCAATATTCCCAAGGGCGACACTATTGCATTGAACATGAATTCCAATGGGCCAACTGGACCGGAAGCCGGGTTCCAACTGGGCACTTCTTTGTCGCAAACTTCGGCAATTGCAAATGTCGGACCCAATATCAGGCCTACCTGAAGCGTGATTTTCTTGAGGAGTTTACCCATGATTCACAATCAGTAGTTTTCCGTGATGTCAGCTCATTTTAATGGCCAGGACAACCCCCACTGGGGTGTTCTGCGAACTTGGCGACCGACTGCACAACAGAGCAATCCCCGCATCTGCTCGACAACAGGGATTGGTTTCCAGACCGTCGTGGCAATCGTCTTTGTTCCAGATGATGTTTTCTGGTTCCTGATCTTCACCTCCTGCTGGCGATGGTTCCAGCGCCACAGAATTTCGTCCCTTACCATG
>JABSSB010000045.1 GCA_013214715.1 Paracoccaceae bacterium
GCTCGATGAGCTTGGCGCACCCGGTTGTGTATCATATTTTTGAGAGTTGTTGACGCAAGATAGACATTCGGGTCACCTTGATCGCATCTCGATCAATGCCCGAAGGACTAAGAGGGAATTGTCGCGCAACACGGATTTCAGTCGTCCGTTGCGTCTGATAGCCATACTTATTGCTTCATCAATTGCTGGCAGCGTTGCGTTGAACTACTCAATTGTGGCCAATAGCACCCCTGACCCATTTGTTGCGATACTTGCGTCCACAGCTGCAGCGCTTTGGGTGTTGGTTGTTTTTCCGTATACAGGGCGATCTGTAATCAGAGATGTTTTTCTGATTGCGTTGGCATTCCCAATGGTGGGGTTTCTCGCTTTGGCACCGTTTTTGTTGGTTTTGCCGGTTGTGCCCTTTGTTGGCGTTTATGTTGCCGTCACCTGGCCCTTTGTTGAACCGATTCCGACAGCACTTTTATACTTTTTTGGTGCGATCGCTGCCTTTGTTCTTCCAAGGCTTAGGCGATAATTCTCTTAGCCGGATTTAAGCTCCTCTATTTGTCACGGTTCATTGACTTCTTGCCCATGGCAGATTGTTTCGCCCGGTCATCCGAAGGACGGCCCGGCCAGTGCCCGCCCCGCCTCACTTTGCCGGAGGCAAACCTGCGGTGTGACGGGCGGACGCTTGCGCGCCTGTATTGTTCCAACAATGCTCCGTTTGATTGATCCCCCGGATCAATCATCGCGCTGGTGCGCGACCTCTGCGCATCCCCGGTGCGAGCGCTGGCCTGATGATGTGCCAACGATAAATATGCGCGTCCAAGCCTGTGTCTTGCTGATCCTGCGTCACTTGCGGCATGCCGCATGGTGAGACCCGAAGTGATGTCAGCTTTTGGGGGACTGCGCCCGGTTGTTGATTGCCAGTCGATTTCGCACATAAGCGCCCCAACAACCAAAAAAACACCCCTATGCAGGACATGCCCAAACAAGCATGTCCTGCGGCGGGGTCCGGTCTTTGCACCTGGTGTCCCCCGCTGATCGGGCAGGGTATTCAGGTGGTCTCCAAGGTCGGTGCCATCGGGGCGGCGCCTTGTGGACAATGGGCGGGTCTGGGGCCCCGCTGGGAACATATATGTCCTGTCACCGAGGGCAGTCGCCTTCGGGCCGTTTCCAAATGTCTTGCCGGGTTCGACCACCGGCGCTGAGGCGCTTCAGTGCGGTCAGGATGGTGCAGTCAGATTAAGATGCGGTGACCCTTGCGCGCGTTGCAGTCACGCGTTGGTAACCTTTGTGCTTGCGTAGGGCGGGGTTTACCATGTCGCTGCCTGCTTGGGGGTGGCGGGGTAAACCCCGCCCTACGCAGGGATCAGGCCACAGCCTTCAGCAGGCCCAGCGTCTCGAGCCCGCCAATCACCGCATCCACGGCAACCGTCGCCAGGATCAGCCCCATCACCCGGCTGATCACATTGGCCCCCGTGCTGCCCAACACGCGCTTGAGCTGTTTGGCCAGCAGCAACAGCACCAGCGTGACCGCCATTACCCCCAGCAAAAGCCCCGCCGTCACCGCTTGCTGCGCGACCGAATAGGTCTGGTTGTCGGTCAGCACCACAATCGCCAGCATCGCGCCGGGCGACGCGATGGAGGGCATGGCCAGCGGAAACACCGCCCCGGCCAAGGGATCGCCCTTGGCTTCCTCGATCTCGGCATCGGCCTTGGCCTCGCCAAAGATCATGGTCATCGCAAAAAGGAACAGAACGATCCCACCTGCGATCTGGAACGCGCCAAACCGTAGCCCCAACGCGTCCAGCAGCAACTGACCGGCGACCAGAAACAGCATCAAGACCAGCGTAGCGATCACAACCGCCCGAATGGCAAAGGCGGCATGCATCTTTTCCGGCACGGCGCGGGTGGCAAAATAGAATACCGGCAGTGACCCGATCGGGTCCACCACCACGAAAATCGTCACGAAATCGCGCACTAGTTGCGCCATGCTGATACCATCCATACCGCAACCCTGCCGCCTATGCGCGAGTCTGGCAAGGGGGTATGACGATGGACAAAGGACGCAATATGGACCCACGTATCAGCATCATCACTCTTGGCGTCACCGATCTGGAGCGGGCCACAGCCTTTTACACCGCGCTGGGCCTGCCTCTGGCCCAAACAGGCAGCGAGGGTATCGCCTTTTTCCGCATGGCGGGCACGGTGCTGGCGCTCTATCCCCATGACAAACTGGCCGAAGATGTCGGGTCGCGTTTTGTCGGTGGCACGACAGGGTTCTCTGGCGTGACATTGGCGCATAACACCCGCACCAAGCCCGAAGTCGATGCGCTGCTCGCGCGTGCCGAAGCCGCCGGGGGGCGGATTGAAAAGCCCGCGCAGGATGTATTCTGGGGCGGGTATAGCGGCTATTTCTCGGACCCGGACGGGCATCTGTGGGAGGTCGCTTGGGCCGATTTCTGGCAGTTCAACCCTGATGGCAGCCTGATCCTTTAGGCCCGAGCCTTCACATCAGAGACAGCAACGCCTCACACACGGCCGACGGGGCATAACGCTCGGGGCGGGCCGGGTTGCGCAGGGGCAGCCTGCGCACTGGCACCGCGCAGGCTGCAGCCTCGGCCGCGCTGACCGCATCAGCATCACAGAGGATCAAAGAGACAAGCTGGTCATCCAGGCAGTCCGGCCCGGCATCCGCGCGCAGCATCTGCAACAGCCTGTCGATCCGGTCCGGCAGGCGCATCCCGCGAGCTTCGGGATCATCGCCAAGGCTGGGCAGGTAAAGCTTTGGCACGTCACGTGCCGCAATGGCCTGCCCGACGCCTTGCGGCAGCAGATTGGCCAGCACCGAGGTGAAAAAGCTGCCCGGCGCATAGCAGATCAGATCGGCGGACTGGATCAGGGCGCGATTGCCGGGGGGCAGTGGCACGGCCTTTGGCGGCAGCTCCTGCCCGTGATCGGTCAGAAACAGGCGCCGGATTGGCGCAGCAGGTGGGGCAACTTCCTTGCCGGTCAGGTCGCGCTGTCCCGCCACGCGCGAGCCATCGGCCAGATCGGCACCCAGCCCAAAAGCCCCATCCACAATCGGTCGCACCGTGCCTTGGACCCCGATCAACCGGGCAGTGGCGCGCAGGGCTGGGCCGATCTGCTGCCCTTCGGTGACATAGCTGCCCGCCATGACCAGATTGCCAATGCTCGCCCCGGCAAAGGCAAAGCTGTCTGGCCGCGCGGCGTCAAACGCGTTGAGCAGGGCCAGAACCTGCGCCCGTTTCACGTGGCTCAGCCCGGCCAGCAGATCATGCTGTCCGGCCAGTAGGCGGTCGAACTCGGCCAGCAGCACGTCCGGGGGCGCGGCTTTGGCAAAGCGATAGGCGACAAGGCGCAGCAATCCGGCCTGACCGGGGGCCGTGTCATCGGCCAGCGCGACGAAGCGGTTGCGCAGATCGCCAACGGCGGGCATGTCGAGCGCCTCGCGCAGCACCTGCGACGAGCCACCGCTGTCAAAAGGGGTGATCAGGTGGATCGAATTATGGGTATAGGCCTTCAAAGCCTGTGCGATCCCGGTCAGCGCCGTGCCGCCGGATAGAAACAGGGGGCGCGGCCCGGCCGCAGGCCCCGCGCGGGCCTTGGCGCTCTGCGCAGGGTCGGGCAGGCGCGGCGGGTCAGGCTGTGGCATCGTGATCCCCCGGCGTGAGCGATGGACTGCCCGTGGGACAGCCGCGCCATGCTAGCCAATCGCGCAAGGCTTGGACAGTCTTGCACGGCCCGGTTTTGCGCGCGTCGCCCCGCGCCGGGTTGAATTTGCGCACATCCCGCGCCAAAGCTGTGGGGCTTCGTCATGTGGCCGGAGGACCGGATGCCCGCCTTGTTCAGCCCAGACCGCGTTTGTCTCCGGCCATCCGGTCGGAGGCTGGTATGAGCGGCTGCTGCCCGTCGCGCGGCGGGGATAGACGCCCTACGACGCAGGCGGTTTCGGATTGCAGCGAGCGCAACGCGCCGCCCCGGCTGCAGTTGAAAGGCGGACGGGTGATGATCGGCACGGCGGACACGATCCTGCCGCAGGATGGCGAGAAGCCGCCGCGCCAGAAGCGGGTGAAACCCTTTGCCATTGATCCCATCGCCGTCACCAATGACCGCTTTGCGGATTTCGTCGCTGCCACGGGCTATGTGACCGAGGCCGAGCCGTTTGGCTGGTCTTTCGTGTTTCAAGGTTTTCTGGACCCGCTAAGCGCCTATCAGCGCCTGCCGGGGGCAGAATGGTGGTGCCGGGTGGAGGGCGCGGATTGGCGCCGACCTGAAGGCCCTGGCTCGGATCTTGCCGGGCGCGGGGATCATCCGGTCGTGCATGTCTCATGGCATGATGCGGTGGCCTTTGCGCGCTGGGCGGGGGGACGTTTGCCAAGCGAGGCGGAATGGGAATATGCCGCGCGCGGAGGGTTGGAGCAGCGCCGTTATCCCTGGGGCGATGAGGAGCCGGATGATACCGGCTTTCAGCCCTGCAATATCTGGCAGGGCCGCTTTCCCCATGCCAATACAGCCGCTGATGGCTTTGCCGGAACCGCCCCTGCTGAAAGCTTTGCGCCCAATGGGTTCGGGCTTTTCAACATGGTCGGAAATACCTGGGAATGGACCGCGGATATCTGGCGTATCCGCTCTTTGCGCAAGACCGCGCGCAACCCGGCGGTCCCAACAGCCAAGCAATATGTGCTGAAAGGTGGCAGCTATCTGTGCCACAAATCCTATTGCTATCGCTATCGCATCGCCGCCCGCACGCCGAATACGCCTGACAGTTCCACAGGGCATACGGGGTTTCGGTTGGTTTATGATCCTGGTTCCATTGGCTAAAAGCTAAGGCCATCCGACCCAAGATGCTTTTTATAAAGCACAAAGTCTTGCGAATACAACTCGGCCACATCACCAATCAAAGCGTCATCATACATAGCCTTGTGATCAACTACGGAGCCGGCTTTTCGCAGTTTCGCAAGTTCGCTGAGGGGCGTGTCGGCGAAGCAGCCTTCTTTGAGTTTCTTGTATCCAAAGGTCGTGTGTCTGGATGTCTCGCGCATATCCTGGACAGTTATTCCCGTTTTGGCTTCCAAGGTTTCGCAAGCGCGTGTCAGGTCATGAAGCCCAAAGACATCATTGTACTCAAAGCCAAGGCGCGACAGATCAAAATCAGCTTGCGGCCGCCAGTGATGGTCTAATCCAAAAGCGTTTGGCACGGACAACAGGGCGCAAAATTGTCGAAACGTGAAGTCCTCGGTCAGACCCCCAGATTTGAAAATCTGGTTGCGCAGGCGGCGGCGTATCTTAGCCACAACACGGCCAGAGGTGTTCACGTCTTGATTATAGATCAGACCTTTGAAGTAACGGTTGTTCCGATCGGCGACGAACTTATTCTGAAACAGGCTGGCTATACGGGCCCAAGGGCATCTCAATACAATGAAACGATAAGTTGTGGTTGCAAGCTCGTCCAAGTTGGCGGGGGTCATCAACTGCTCAACTTCACGGCTCTCAAGCTCACGGTCGCCCTCAAAATCAGCTTTGACGATCGCGTATTTCAGATTGGTACACCCGTTTTTGGGTATGAATGAATAGACGGTCTTTCGAGACTTTGCATAGAGAGCATGCCTTAAAACAAAGTCCTTTGAAGATGATTAAGTCGTCATACCCAAATTTGCACCGTTATGAATCTCCAATCCGCACGCAATAAACCGGACTTGAACTTCGAGTTCAATCGAACCTGCCCAATCTCGTCAGGTTTATGTCAAACCTGATGACTTTTTTGCATGTGACAACGTTTTACGGTGTTCGTGACGGCTGTCTGATTTGGAACATGCTCTTAACAAACGAAAAGAGGCGCCTGGGCGCCTCTTCGGTGGATCGTCGATCCGGTGAACTTAGCCCATCATCTGATAGCTGACCGGAACAAAGCGGAAGCCGTCGCCCCGCGCTTCGACATAGCCAGCGGCAGGGAAAGGCATGTGGTAGCCGATCATCGGCACCTTGTCGGCTGCGAGCATGCTCAGAACCTTACGGCGGCTTTCGGCGGCTTTGGCCTTGTCCATGTCAAAGCGGACTTCCCATTCGGGATGCGCGAAGGACCAGACATAATGGTTGGCCAGATCGCCCGTCAGCACCAGCTGCTGCCCGTCGCTTTCCAGCATGTAAACCGTGTGGCCCGGCGTGTGGCCCGAGGCATCCATCGCGGTGATGCCCGGCACAACGCTGTCGCCATCGCCGAGGAAGGTCATCTTTTCGGCCATCGGCGTGACCTTTTCGGCGACCATGTCACCTACGCGGTTGCCTGCCTCCATCGCAGACCAAAAGTCATATTCTGCCGCGGCGGTGACATAGCGCGCATTGGCAAAGGTTTCCGCGCCCTCTGTCATCATGCCGCCGATATGGTCGGGATGCATGTGGGTCAGAACGACGACGTCGATCTGGTCGGGCGTCACGCCGGCCTGCTCCAGCGCGGTCTGGATGCCGCCCTGGCCCAGACCGGTGTCAAACAGCACCAGCTCGCTGCCTGCATCCACCAAGGTGGGGGTGAAGAAGAACTGGACCTGATCGGCGGGGATGAAGTTTTCAGCCGAAACAGCGGCAAATTCTTCATCTGTGGCGCCGCCGCCAAAAATCTCTTTGGCACCGTCGCGCATGATCGAGCCGTCCAGCAACGTGGTCACGCCCATGCTGCCAAGGCTAAAGCTGCGCGCGACGCTGGGCGCGGCCTTGCCGCCATGGCCACCGGCCAGCGCAGGTTTCACGGTGGCTGCCGCCAATGGCAGAGCCGCGGCACTTGTCAAAGCCGCGCGGCGGCTGAGCTTGATGGTCATCTTGGGTCTCCTCGCTCCTGATGATCTCATAGCGAGCAAAGCTAGTGCGACACCCAGTCGCGACCAGTCTAAAAACCAGACAGGTTTGCGTCTGAACGGTAAGTCAAGGTAACCTCTGCGTGATGAGCTTGAACAGACACAACCGACGGATCGCAGCGTCGCCGCCTATCTGGCCGGCGTGACCCCGCCCCGCCGAGGAGGCGCAGCGGGTGGAACGCTGTTTCGCGAGGGTGATGCGGGGCGCGGGCTGGTCGGCTATGGTCGCTATGATTATCGCCATGGCAGCGGGTGGGAGGGGTCGTTTCTGGCCACCGGTTTTCCGCCGCGGGCGCGGGCCAGGTCCGATTTGACCGTGAACCCGCGATTGGCGTGATCGAATTCGGCCAGCAAACCGGTAAAGAACGGCGCGTCCTGTTGATCCTTTGGGATATCGGGGGCCAGCAAGGCAAGGCGTCGTTTGCACATGGTTCCGAAGTGCAGATGCCAGGATTGGCCTTCCCATGACATTTTCAGCGTCAGGTCCGACGATGTCGCGCCGGGATTGTCCAGCAACACGCGGGTCAGTTTGGCCTCGGCATTGGCGTGCATCTGGCGAAGCTGGGTCAGGGATTTGAAGGGCAACCAAGCGATAAGTCTTTGAATAGCCGTTTAAGTCACTTGAATAGATGTGATGACATCATGCGAATGGTCGAAACCATGCATGGAGTATTGCGGCCGTTTAAAGGCGTCTGGACGGGATGTGCCCTGAGCTGTCAGCGCGGCCGAACTGGACAAAGCGGCGGTGTCGTGCCAAAGGGCGCGGCAACAGGAGAACCTCATGACCACGACCCGTTTCGCCCCGTCGCCCACGGGCTATATCCATATCGGCAACCTGCGCACCGCGCTGATGAATTACCTTATCGCGCGCAAGGCCGGGGGCACATTTATCCTGCGCATCGACGACACAGACCCTGAGCGGTCGAAGGAAGACTATGTCGATGCGATCAAGGAAGATCTGGACTGGCTGGGCTTGCATTGGGACCGGGTCGAGCGGCAGTCCGAGCGGCTCGACCGGTATCACGCCGCTGCCGATCGTCTGCGCGAGATGGGCCGGTTTTATGAAGCGTTCGAAACCCCGACCGAGCTGGATCTGAAACGCAAGAAGCAGCTGAACATGGGCAAACCGCCGGTCTATGACCGCGCCGCCTTGGCGCTGAGCGAGGCGGAGAAAGAGGCGCTGCGGGCCGAGCGGGGCAATGGCGTCTGGCGCTTCAAGCTGGATCATGAGCGGATCGACTGGGCGGATGGGATTCTGGGCGATATCTCGATCGATGCGGCCTCGGTCTCGGACCCGGTGTTGATCCGGGGCGATGGGCAGTTTCTGTATACGCTGGCCTCGGTCGTGGATGATACCGAGATGGGCGTGACGGATGTGGTGCGCGGGTCGGATCACGTGACCAACACCGCCACGCAAATCCAGATCATCGAGGCTCTGGGCGGGGCGGTGCCGCGCTTTGCCCATCACTCGCTGCTGACCGGGCCGCAGGGGGAAGCGCTGTCGAAACGGCTTGGCACGCTGGCGCTGCGTGATCTGCGGGCCGAAGGCGTGCAGCCCATGGCGCTTTTGTCGCTGATGGCGCGGTTGGGCTCGTCGGACCCGGTGGAGCTGCGCAACGATATGTCCGAGCTGATCGACGGGTTTGATGTCACGCGCTTTGGCGCCGCCCCGACCAAGTTCGACAAGGACGATCTGTTCCCGCTGACCGCGCGCTATTTGCAGGGCCTGCCGCTAAGCGATGTGCGCGGGGCCGTGGCGGCTGCGGGCGTGCCGGATGATCTTGCCGAGCCGTTCTGGCTGATGGCGCGGGATAATATCACCACCCTGTCCGATCTCGAGGGGTGGTGGGGGCTGTGCCGGGACGGGGCTGCGCCTTTGGTGGGTGACGAAGATCTGGCCTTTGTGCGCGAGGCGATGGCGTTGTTGCCTGACGGGCCGCTGGATGGCGACAGCTGGTCGCGCTGGACGTCGGCGGTCAAAACCGCAACCGGCCGCAAGGGCAAGGCTTTGTTCATGCCTCTGCGAAAGGCTCTGACCGGGCGGGAACGCGGCCCGGAAATGGCGGCTCTGCTGCCCTTGCTGCAAACCATTCCGGCGCGCGATTTGTAACAGGCACCTCTCCCGCGGGGTCGGCACGGATCAAAGATCCGCTTGACCCGTTTGGGTGGGGCAGCGCGCCTGCGGCGCGCTGATGCGGAGCGCGGGTCCCGCGGCGGGCCGCAGGTCCGCGGCGGCCCTGCCCAAGGCGCGTCCGCGTCCGCAAGGGCGCGGTCGGGACGCGGGAGGCGCAGGCTTGCTCTTGGGCCGGAGCGTCCGGGCCAAGCGGCTATGAATTTTGGGACAATCCCAGCGGAACGGGTCGAAAGCCTCTAGGTAGAAGGGCGGCTCTCGGCCTAAGGTCTGTGTGCCCAGCAGGGAGTTCATGATGGCACAGGCGCGCTTTCTGTCTGGCAATCTGTTTCGACATGTCGCTACGATGTCTCTGACCTCGTCGGTTGGGCTGACGGCCGTCTTTGCCGTCGATTTCATCGACATGGTGTTCATCTCGATGCTGGGCAAAGCGGCTTTGGCAGCGGCGGTGGGCTATGCCGGGGCGGTGCTCTTTTTCACATCGGCCTTCGGCATCGGCATGGCGATTGCGGGCGGCGCGTTGGTGGCACGGGCCCTGGGCGAGGGTCAGCCCGCTGCAGCCCGGCGCAAGGCAACCCATGTGCTGATTTACGGCGCTCTCTTTGCCGCAGGATTTGCCCTGATCGTCTGGCTGAACCTGCGCCCAATCGTGCAACTGGTCGGCGCGACCGGAGAAACCGCCGATCTGGCGGTGCATTATCTGGCCATACTTGTGCCCTTTCTGCCCCTGCTGGTGCTGGGCATGATCGGCGGCGCGATCCTGCGCGCGCATGGGGCGGCGCGCCTGTCGATGATGGCCACGATCTGGGCCGGGCTGGCCAATGCCATTCTGGACCCGATCCTGATCTTCGGCCTGAATATGGAACTGACGGGCGCGGCGCTGGCCTCGGTCGCAGCGCGGATCGTGATGGTGGCGGCGGCGCTTTATCCGATCTGGCGCTATCATGGCGGCTTCTCGCGCCTGACCCCGCGCCGTCTGATGGCCGATTTGCCGCCGATCTTCACCATCGCGATCCCGGCGATCCTCACACAGCTCGCCACGCCGGTCGGGCAGGCCTATGTCACCCGCGCCATGGCCGAGTTCGGAGAGGCCGCCGTCGCCGGCATGGCCGTGATCTCGCGTCTCATGCCGGTCTCTTTTGCGGTGATCTTTGCGCTTTCGGGCGCGGTGGGGCCAATCATTGGGCAGAATGCCGGAGCCGGTTTGACGGACCGGGTGCGGGGCACCTATCGGGCGGCTTTGGGCTTTACACTCGGGGTCGTGGTGCTGATTTCTGCGCTGCTCTTCCTGCTGCGCTGGCCGATTGCGGGGCTGTTTCAGGCCGAGGGCATCACCTTGCAGCTGATCCTGCTCTTTTGCGGGCCGCTGGCGCTGGCCTATGTGTTCAACGGAGTGATCTTTGTATCGAACGCGAGTTTTAACAATCTGGGTCACCCGTTCTATTCCACATGGATCAACTGGGGTCGGCATACGCTGGGCACGATCCCTTTTGTGATCGTCTTTGCCGCTTGGCTGGGCGCGCCGGGTGTGCTGATCGGGCAGGCCGTGGGCGGCGCGATCTTTGCCGCGCTGGCGCTGGGTCTGGCCTTGCGGGTGATTTCGGCCGCGGATAGCGACGCCGGCCGACCGCTGTTTCAGCGGCGCGGCAAAGAGCATGAGTTGCTAAATCACCGCCGCTAGCTGCTGATCAACAAAAGCGCGTTCTTCTGCGGTCAGGCTCTGATGGCGCGGATAGATCGGCGTGGCGCGGTCATCGCGGATCGGCGCGTCCCACCCGGCGGTGCTGGCAAAAAACGCCCGCGCCCCGGCCTCGCCAAACTCGCGCAGATAGCCTTGGACCACGACATCGAGATAGCTCAACAGGATCGGGTGTTTCTCCGAGGGCGCTGCGGCGGCATCCAAAGGCACGGCATAGGCGGCGATCTGCGGCGCATGGGGCAGGTCATGGGTCACCTGGGGCGAGGCATCAAAGCGATCATAGGCCCATTCCCNCGCGTCCAGCGCGGCCCAGTCATTGCCTGGCACATGTGCAATGAGCCCGTCTATGCCGGTCTGATCGCAAGGTTCGATCGACAGAAACGCTACCTCGCGCAGGCCCGTCTGACGCCAGACGCGCCGCCAGCCGTTCAGCCGCGCGGGGGCGGCGTCAGGGTAGTCATGGGTGGCGCGGTTCACAAGGCTGCCATAGCCAAAGAAAAAGGGACGTGTCATTCCACAGCCCGCAGAATGCGCGCAGGGCGCGCCGCCAAAGGCCGCCACGCATAGGCCAGCCCGGCCAGCAGCGTGGCCAGAACACCGCCACCAATGACCCCAATCGCGGAACTCCAGATCACTGTGTAATCGGTGTCGAGAATGAAATGACACACGGCCCAGCCGCCCGCGATCCCGGCCAAAAGCGCAACAGCCCCCGCAGCCCCGCCCAGCAGGGCGGCCCGCAAGGCGAAGCTGCCCAAAATGCGCCCGCGCGACGCGCCCAGTGTTTTCAGCACCGCCGCCTCATAGGTGCGGGCGCGTTCGCCCGCCGCCGCCGCGCCGATCAGCACCAGAAACCCGGTCAGCAAGGTCGCTGCCGCGCCATAGCGGGTGGCCGCCGCCAGCCCGCCCAACAATTCGGTCACACGGTCGATGGCGTCGCGGACACGGATCGCCGTGATATTGGGGAAGCTGTTGGCCAGATCGCGCAGGATCGCAGCTTCGGCCTGTTCTTCGGCGTAGATCGTGGCGATGAAGCTATGTGGTGCAGCTTCGAGTGCAGAAGGATTCATCGACATGATAAAGCCCATTCCAGCGGTGGAAAAATCAACCTCACGAAAGCTGGAAACGGTCGCGGTGATGTCGCGGCCCAGAATGTTGACGGTGAGCGTGTCGCCGATGGACAGGCCCATCTCCTGGGCTTCTTCAGCTGCAAAGCTGACCAGCGGAGGACCGCTATAGTCTGGCCCCCACCATTCTCCGGCGGTGATGGTCGTGTTTTCGGGTAACGCGCCCGCATAGGTCACGCCCCGGTCGCCTTGCAGAACCCAATGCTCGCCTGCGACCTCGCGGGCGGGGCGGTCATTGATGCGGGTGATGACCCCGCGCAGCATGGGCGCGCTTTCCACGGTGCTCACAGCGTCATCGGCATCCAGCCGCTCCATGAAGCCGGGCATCTGATCCTTCTGGATATCCACCACGAAATAAGAGGGCGCGACTTCGGGCAGGTCGCCAGCGATGGCTTGCCGCAGATTGCCGTCGATCTGGCCCACGGCGGCCAGCACCGACAGGCCCAGCCCCAGCGACAGGACCACAGCGCCAGCCCCTTCACGCGTGCCGGAAATGGCCGAGAGCGCCCAACGCAGGGCCGGACGCCCCCGCACAAGCCCGGCGCTGCGCCGCGCGGCAAAGCGGATCAGCCCGGCGGCCAGCACCAGCAGCACAAGCGCGCCGGCAATTCCGCCCGCGGTCCACAGCGTCAACCAAAGCGATCCGGAAAACCAAGCCGCCGCCCCGACCAGCAGGCCCAGCCCCGCCCCGATCGCCAGCAAATAGCGCGGCGCAGGCAGGAGTTTGGCCGAGCTCAACGCATCGCGAAACAGCGTGGCGGCGCGCACCTCTTCGGTGCGGGCCAACGGCCAGAGTGTGAAAATCAGCGCTGTCAGCACGCCATAGAGCGCGGCCTCGGCCAGTGGGGCCGGGTAGATCGCAATGGCCGAGGGGATCGGCAACCGCGCTTCGATCAGGGGCGCGGCCAGCAGCGGCACGCCTGCGCCAAGAATCAGACCCAGAATGATGCCAAGGATCGACAACGCGCCGATCTGCAGGAAATAGGTCAGAAAGATCGTCTGCCGATCCGCGCCCAGCGTGCGCAGCGTGGCGATCACGCCGGTCTTGCCCGACAGGTAACTGCGCACCGCCGCCGAGACGCCCACGCCGCCCACAGCCAGCCCCGAGAGCCCCACAAGGATCAAAAACGCGCCCAGACGCGCGACAAATTCGGAAATCCCCGGCGCGCCATTGCGCGCATCCGACCAGCGCGCGCCCGAGGTCTCAAACGCCTCGCGCGCTGCGTTTGCCGTGGCATCCAGATCGGTACCATCGGGCAGATCAAGCCGGTATTTCGTCGAAAACAGCGTGCCGGGGGCCAAAAGGCCGCTGTCGTCCAGCGCATCCGTGCGCAGAAGCGTGCGCGGCCCCAGGGCAAAACCGCTGCCCGCGCTGTCGGGTTCGACGACCAGCCGCGCCATCAGCACGACATCCTGCTGCCCCAGCCGGAAGGTATCGCCGACGCTGAGCCCCAGCCGGTCGATCAGCACTTGTTCCATCACCGCGCCGGGCAGGCCGTCCTGACCGGCCAAGGCCTGATCCAGAGGCATATCCGGCGCGAGCCGGACCGCTCCGATCAGGGGATAGGCGCTGTCCACGCCTTTGACCTGTGTCAGCCCGCGTTCGACAGTGCCGTCGCGGTCGACGACCGCCATGGAGCGGAAATCCACGGTCTCTGACACGGCCTCTGCCGTGTTGGCCATCCAGGCAAGCTCGTCGTCATTGGCAAAGCGATAGGTGAATTCCAGTTCGGCATCGCCGCCCAGCAACGCGGCCCCTTCGCGCGCGAGCCCGGCCTCGATCGAGGCGCGTACCGAGCCGACAGCGGCAATCGCCGCAACACCCAGCGCGAGGCAGGCCAGAAAGATCGAAAACCCGCGCAGTCCGCCACGCAGTTCGCGCCGGGCAAAACGGCTGGCCAGGCGCAGGCTCATTCCGCGGCGTCCTTCATCTCGGGCGCGACGCGACCATCCATCAGGCGAATGACACGGTCACAGCGCGCGGCGAGCTCTGGCGCATGGGTCACAAGGATCAGGGTTGCGCCGTGGCGGTCGCGCAGGGAGAACAGCAGATCCATGATCGCGCTGCCATTTTCCCCGTCGAGATTGCCCGTGGGCTCATCTGCCAGCAGGATTTCCGGCCGGGTGGCCGAGGCGCGCGCCAGCGCCACACGCTGCTGTTCGCCGCCAGACATCTGGCGCGGGTAATGCCCGGCGCGATGACCCAGACCCACCGCTTCCAATTCTGCCTCGGCGCGGTCAAAAGCGTCGCGATGCCCGGCCAGTTCCAGCGGTGTGGCGACGTTTTCCAACGCGGTCATGGTGGGGATCAGGTGAAAGCTTTGGAAGACGATGCCCATGTGATCGCGGCGAAAGCGGGCGAGAGCGTCCTCGTCCATCGCGGTCAGATCCTGCCCCAGCGCGGTCACCTTGCCGCCCGTGGCGCGTTCCAGCCCGCCCATCAGCATCAGCAGCGAGGATTTGCCCGATCCGGACGGCCCGACCAGGCCCAGGGTCTCGCCCCGCTGCACGTCGAGCGAGATCCCATGCAGGATTTCCACGCGCCCGGCATTGCCATCCAGCGCAAGCTGCGCATGTTCTAGGGACAGGAGTGTTTCGGACATGGGGCCTCCGATCTGGTGTTGTCCTTGGCATATGGAGCGGGCAGAGAAATGCGCAAGCTGTTGGCGGCGATTGTGGTGGCGATGTGGGGTGGTTTGGCCACGGCTGAGGAAATTGTCATCGCTGCTCTGGGTGATAGCCTGACCCATGGCTACGGGTTGCCGGTTGAGCAGGGCTTCGTGCCGCAGATGCAGGCCTGGCTGCGCGGGCAGGGGGCCGAGGTCACGCTGATCAATGCGGGCGTGTCAGGGGATACGACGGCGGGTGGTCTGGCGCGGCTGGGCTGGACGCTGACGCCCGAGGTCGATGCGCTGATCGTGGCGCTGGGCGGCAATGATGCGCTGCGCGGGATCGCACCCGAAGATGCGCGGGCCAACCTGACCCAAATTCTTGAAACAGCGTCGGAAAATGAATTGCCGGTGTTGCTGGTGGGGATCCGCGCGCCGGGCAATTTCGGCCCGGATTACAAGGCAGAGTTTGAGGCGATTTTCCCGGATCTGGCGCAGGCCCATGGCGCGATTTACGTGCCTGATTTTCTGGCAGCGCTTGGGCGTGATCCGGCTGGCTATGCGCCGTTTTTGCAGGCCGATGGGCTGCATCCGAATGCGGATGGGGTGGCGCTGGTGGTCAAAGATCTTGGCCCGTCAGTTCAGGCGCTGATCAAGGCTGTCCAAACGCCCTGACCGGGGTCTTGTGTAGGGCGGGGGTCACCCCGCCGTTAACCCGACATACACCTTGTTCTGGTCGGGTCGGGACATGCCCAACTACATCCGCCCCAGACGCCCCGGCGCCATGATTTTCTTCACGGTCTGTCTTGCGGATCATCAGCAAAGCTTGCTCACAGATCATATCAAGATCCTCAGAGAGGCTGTGCGATATACAAAACAGCGTAGGCCCTTCGGCATCTTGGCTTGGGTTGTCTTGCCAGATCGCATGCATGCCGTCTGGAAGATGCCCGAGATAGATGCCAACTATTCGCAGCGCTGGGGCATGATCA
>JABSSB010000046.1 GCA_013214715.1 Paracoccaceae bacterium
ACCGCCTTTGCGACATAGGGCGCACTGTCGCGAGTATCCATGGCCAGATCCTGCTGCGGCGCATGGGCGTCATAGGCCAGTAGGGTATCATTATAGGCCCAGCGCCCTGTCAGTTCGCGAGCATAGGGGTCCAGCAGCAGTTTGTGTGGATTGAACCGGTGGCCCAGCGTCGGCTCATAGAGGCCATGCGCGCGGTAGCCATAAACCGTGCCCGGCCCCGCCCCGTCGAGATAGCCATGCCAGACCGGTCCGCTGCGTTCGGGCATCTCAAGCCGCGCGGTTTCCTCGCGCCCGTCGGGCGTGAACAGGCACAGCTCGATCTTGTCGGCATTTGCCGAATAGACAGCAAAATTGATGCCCTGCCCATCCCATGTCGCGCCCATCGGATGTGGTTGTCCGGGGCCGAGCCTCATGCGGAGGCCTCGGCGCCGGCAGAGAGGATATCTTGATAGAGCGTCATGTATTGCGCGGCGCTATCCTCCCAGCCCACGGGCTGGCGCATCGCGCGGCGGGTCAGCGCGGCCCATAGCTTGCGATCGGCATAAAGATCGCATGTGCGCAGGATCGCCTGTTCCAGTGCGGGCTGTGTGACCGGCGCGAATTGCACGCCCGTGCCCGTGCCCGCGGCCAAAGCGGCATGGTTGGCGTCAATCACCGTATCGGCCAGCCCACCTGTGCGCGCCACCACCGGCAGGGTGCCATAGCGCAGCCCGTAAAGCTGCGTCAGCCCGCAGGGTTCAAAACGTGACGGGATCAGGATCGCATCCGCCCCCGCCTGCATCAGATGCGACAGCGCCTCATCATAGCCGATCACCACGCCGATCTGCCCCGGATGGGTTTCGGCGCTGTGGCAGAAGGCGCTTTCCAGATCGGCATCGCCCGTGCCCAACAGCGCCAGCCGCGCACCGCGCCCCAGCAGGGCGGGCAGCGCATCAATCAACAGGTCGAGCCCCTTTTGCCGGGTCAGGCGGCTGATCACACAAAAGAGCGGCGCGTCCTCGCTCGGAGACAGACCGAACCGCTTGGCCAGTGCCGCCCGGTTGCGCGCCTTGCGGGTCAGGCTGCGCGGCCCGTAGGGCGCGGGAATATCCGGGTCGGTTGCGGGGTTCCAGATCTCGGTATCTATGCCATTCACAATGCCCGACAGATCGCCCCCCCGCGCCGCAATCACCCCATCCAGCCCCATGCCGAACTCGGGCAGCATCAATTCGCGCGCATAGGTCGGGCTGACCGTGCTGATCCGGTCAGACGCCACCAGCCCGGCCTTGAGAAAGCTGATCGAGCCGTAATATTCAAACCCATCCGCATGGAACCCCGCCATATCAAGGCCCAAAGACGGGCCCAGCGCCGCATCTGCCAGGCCCTGAAAGGCCACGTTGTGAATGCTGGTCAGGCTGGGCACAAGGCTGTCTGCCTGTTTCAGGAACCACGGGCCCAATGCCGCCTGCCAGTCATGCGCATGAACCAGATCGGGAAACCAGCCATCCGCGCCGCTATGCACCAGCCGCGCCACGGCCTGGCCAAGGGCAGCAAAGCGTTGCGGATTGTCGGGCCAGTCCTGCCCTTCGGGCGTCAGATAGGGCCCGCCGCCCGCACGGTCGTAAAGATGCGGTGCCTCCAGCAGCAACAGCTTCAGCCCTGCCGCCTCTGCCGCGATCAGCCGCGCTGGATAGCCCATGAGCGCTCCGAGATCGAGAACCTCCTCTCCGCCATCCGCCACTGCAGCCAGCGCGGGATAAAGCGGCAGCATGACGCGCACATCCGCGCCATGGCTCGCCAGCGCCTTGGGCAGAGCGCCCACAACATCGGCCAGCCCGCCGGTCTTGATGAAAGGCGCGCATTCAGACGCGGCAAAGAGGATCTTCATGCTTAGAGGTCCAGTTGATCAATCATGCTTTGGGTCACAAGGCAGATGCCGCTATCGGTGCGTCGGAAGCGTTTGGCGTCGAGATCCGGGTCTTCGCCGATGACCAAACCGGATGGAATTTTCACCCCGCGATCCAACACCACATTCGTCACGCGCGCATTGCGCCCGACCTCGGAATAAGGCAGCGCCACCACCCCTTCAAGCGCCGAAAAGGAATGGGTGCGCACGCCGGTGAACATCAGGCAGCGATAGAGGCTGGAGCCCGAAATGATGCAGCCCCCCGACACCATCGACGACACCGCCTGCCCGCGGCGGCCTTCTTCGTTGTGGATGAACTTGGCGGGCGGCGTGGCCTCCTGATAGGTCCAGATCGGCCATTCGGTATCGTAAAGATCAAGCTCGGGGATGAAATCGGTCAAATCGACATTGGCCTGCCAGAAGGCGTCCACCGTGCCGACATCGCGCCAATAGGGTTTGGTTTCCAGCCCGCTCATCATGCAGGACCGCGAGAAGGGATGCGCCAGCGCCGTGCCCTTTTTCACCAGCTTGGGGATGATGTTTTTGCCGAAATCATGTTCGCTGCGCGGGTCTTCGGCATCTTCGCGCAGAATGTCATAGAGGAATTTGGCCTCAAACACATAGATACCCATGCTCGCCAGCGCCATATCCGGGTTGCCCGGCATCGCGGGCGGGTTGGCGGGTTTTTCGACGAAATCGGTGATCCGGTCGCTTTCATCCACCGCCATGACGCCAAAGCCCTTGGCCTCTTCCAGCGTGGCTTCGATACAGCCCACGGTCACATCCGCCCCGCTTTCGACATGCTGGGCGATCATCTGCGAATAGTCCTGCTTGTAGATATGATCACCCGCAAGGATCAGCACATATTTCGGCCCGTAGCCGTCGATGATGTCGACATTTTGCCAGACCGCATCCGCCGTGCCCGCATACCAGTTGGTTTCATTGAGCTGCTGCGACGCGGGCAGGATATCGAGGCTTTCATTGCGTTCCGCCCGGAAGAAGGACCAGCCGCGCTGCAAATGCCGGATCAGCGAATGCGCCTTGTATTGCGTGGCCACGCCGACACGCCGGATGCCGGAGTTGAACGCGTTTGACAGCGCAAAATCGATAATCCGCGTCTTGCCGCCGAAATACACCGCTGGTTTCGTGCGCCGGTCGGTCAGTTCCTTGAGCCGACTGCCCCGCCCTCCGGCCAGCACGAAAGCCATGGTCTGGCGCGCCAGCCTTTGGCTGTTGATGTCACTCATGTAATCCTCCCCGGATGCACTTTTTATTCCTCGGGGCCGTTTTCGGCCTCCGGTTGCAGAAATAGCGTGGCCAATGGCGGCAGGTAGAGGTCGATGGCAAAGGGCTGCCCGCCTGTCGGATCGTCCTGCGCGGTCACGCCGCCCAGGTTGCCGCGCCCGCCACCGGCATAGGCCGCCGCGTCGCTGTTGAGCTTTTCTTGCCAGACCCCGCCCTGCGGCACACCAATGCGGATGGTGCGTTCAATCGGTGTGAAATTCGTGGCCACCAGCACAGGCGGGCCATCTTCGCCAAAACGCAGCCAGCCATAGGTCGATGTCTGGGCATCAGCATGGACCCAGTGAAACCCGCCGCCAGAACAATCGCGCTGATAAAGCGCGGGCGTCGCGGTATAGAGCGCGTTCAGATCACGCACCAGCGCCTGCATCCCCTTGTGCCAGTCGACATCGAGCAGATGCCAATCAAGGCTCGCGTCATGGTTCCATTCGCGGCCCTGCGCAAACTCTCCGCCCATGAACAAAAGCTTCTTGCCCGGATGTCCCCACATGAAGCCGAAATAGGCCCGCAGATTGGCAAACTGATCCGCGCCCTCGCCCGGCATCTTGCCGAGCAGAGAGCCTTTGCCATGCACAACCTCATCATGGCTGAGCGGCAGGATGAAATTTTCGGAAAAGGCATACATGATGCCAAACGTGACCTTCTGATCGTGATATTGGCGATAGACGGGATCAAAGCTCATGTAATCGAGCGTGTCATTCATCCAGCCCATGTTCCATTTGAACCCAAAGCCCAGCCCCCCCGTATCCACCGGGGATGACACGCCGGGAAAGGCGGTGCTTTCTTCGGCCACGGTCATCACGCCTTGCATGTCGGCATAGACCTCGCGGTTCATGCGTTGGAGGAAAGCGATGGCTTCAAGGTTTTCACGTCCGCCATGTTGGTTTGGAATCCATTCACCATCGGCCCGCGAATAATCGCGGTAGAGCATCGAGGCGACCGCATCCACGCGCAGCCCGTCCACATGGTGCTCTCGCATCCAATAAAGCGCGTTGGCGACAAGGAAATTCTGCACCTCGGTCCGGCCATAATTATAGACATAGGTGCGCCAGTCGGGGTGCCAGCCTTCCTTGGGGTCGGCATGTTCATAAAGCGGCGTGCCGTCGAACCGGGCGAGCCCATGTTCATCTTCGGGAAAGTGGCCCGGCACCCAATCCAGGATCACGCTGATCCCGGCCTGGTGGAAGGCCTCTACCAGATTGCGGAATTCATCCGCCGTGCCGTGGCGGATCGTGGGGGCGTATAGGCCGATAGGCTGATACCCCCAGGAGCCGTCAAACGGGTATTCCGACACCGGGAGCAATTCGACATGGGTGAACCCCATATCCTGCACATAGGGCACAAGCTCTGCCGCGAGTTCCTGATAGGACAGCGGGCGGTTGCCATCGCGCCGCGTCCAGGACGCCAGATGCACTTCGTAAATGGTGATCGGTCGGTCGATTCGATTCGCCGCGTGGCGCGATTGCATCCACTCCTCATCCTGCCAGCCATAGCGGGTGAGGTCGCGCACCACCGAGGCGGTCTTGGGCGGATGTTCGGCCCCGAAGCCGAACGGATCGGCTTTGGCCGGCAAGACATTGCCCGCCCCATCCAGCAATTCGAATTTATAGGCCGCGCCTTCGCTGACATCGGGCAGGAAAATCTCCCACACGCCCGTCCCGCCCCGGCGACGCATCGGGTGGCGGCGTCCGTCCCAGCCGTTGAAATCCCCGATGACAGAGGCGCGGGAGGCATTGGGCGCCCAGACAGCAAACGCTGTGCCAGCCACGCCCTCATGCGTGATCGGATGCGCGCCCAATCGTTCCCAGAGCCGCAGATGCGCGCCTTCGCCAATCAGGTATTCGTCCATCTCACCCAGAACGGGACCAAAGCGATAGGGGTCGTCTACTTCCCAGCTGTCGCCTGCGCGGTGGAAACGAATGCGATAGGGGCCGGGCTCTGGGCGGGTGAGCTCGAACAGGCCGGGCAAACCGTCCAGAGGATTGGCGGGAAACGCCGCACCATCCAGCAGGATGTCGGCTGCTTCAGCTTCGGGGTGGAACACGGTGATGCGCGCGCCTTGCCGCCCCAGAACTGCAAACGGGTCGCCATGGCGACCGGTCAGCACGGCGTGCAGCGCGGCAGTTCGATCCATCTTTACCTTTCGCCCGGCTCGAGCAGAGACCGCGCGCCCCAAATGTCCCTGGCATAGCCTTCGATCGTGCGATCCGATGAAAACCACCCCGTCCGCGCCGTGTTCAGCGCCGCCATGCGCATCCAGCGATTGCGATCGGCAAAGACCGCATCCACGTGACGCTGGGTTTGATAGTAATCAGCAAAATCACAGGTCACGAGAAAATAATCGTGATTCCAGAGAATGTTCACCAGATTGCCATAGCGCCCCGGATCACCGGGAGAGAACACGCCCGTCGCAATCTGTTCCAGAACGCGGGCCAGTTGTGGGCAGGCATTGATCGCGTTACGGGCGAAATCAGGCTCGGACCGGCGAGCCACAACCTCTTCGGCGGTCAGACCGAAGAGGAAGAAATTCTCTGGCCCCACATGCTCTCGTATCTCGACATTCGCGCCGTCCAGCGTGCCGATGGTCAACGCGCCATTGAGTGCGAATTTCATATTGCCGGTGCCTGACGCCTCTTTCCCGGCGGTCGAAATCTGTTCTGACAGATCAGCGGCAGGGATCAGCATTTCGGCCATCGAGACATTGTAATTGGCTGGATAGACCACCTGCAGGCGGTCGCGTGTCACCGGGTCTTCGTTCAGGGTGCGGGCCACGTCATTGATCAGGTGGATCACCTCTTTGGCAACGGCATAGCCGGGCGCGGCCTTGCCGCCAAAGACCTTCACGCGCGGTGTCCAGTCCTTGTTGGGCTCATCCCGCAGATCGTTCCAATGCGCGATGGTTTCCAGAATATTCATCAGCTGGCGTTTGTATTCGTGGATGCGCTTGATCTGAACGTCAAACATGGCGGACGGGTCCAGCAACGCGCCGCCCTGATCCGACATCCAGTTTGACATGGCCACCTTGTTCTGGCGCTTGGCCTCAGCGAAAGCATCCAGAAAGGCTGCGTCATCGACATGCGCCTCCAACCCTTTGAGCTGGTCCAGATGATCGACCCAACCCAATCCGATCCGGTCATCAATCACGCGACGTAGCGGCGGGTTGCAGCTATGCAGCCAACGGCGCGGGGTCACGCCATTGGTCTCGTTGAGGATGCGATCCGGGTAATCCCGATGCAGATCATGGAAGACGGTTTTCTTGACCAGTTCGGTATGCAGGGCCGAGACGCCATTGACCGCATGGGCCATGACAAAGGCCAGTTCACCCATCTTCACGCTGTGATGTTCGATGATCCGAATGCCCGAGCGGGCGCAGTGATCTGCCTCGATCGCCTGAATGATCTGCAAATGGCGTGGCAGCACGCGACCAAAGAGGCCAAGGTCCCACCGCTCCAGCGCTTCGGGCAGTAGGGTGTGGTTGGTATAGGCCAGACAGGCGCGCGCCAGCTTGATCGCCATATCCAATTGCACTTTGTGCTCATCATGCAGCAGGCGCACCAGTTCCGGCCCCGCAATGGCGGGGTGCGTGTCATTCAGCTGGATCGCGACATGATCGGCAAGATGTTCGATCCGGTGCCCTTCGGCCAGAAAACGGCGCAGGATGTCCTGGAGCGAGGCGGCGGTGAAGAAATATTCCTGCTTCAGCCGCAATTCCTTGCCGACATCGGTGGTGTCGTCAGGGTAAAGCACGCGCGAGATCGCCCGCGCCAGCGCTTCGGGCACCGTGGCGCCGACCAGATCTCCGTGGTTGAAGGCCTGCAAATCCAACAGCACCGTGGGCTTGGCGGACCACAGCCGCAGCGTGTTGGCCCAGCGCCCCTTCCAGCCCACAATCGGCGTGTCATAGGCCGAGGCGATCACCGTTTCGCCGGGATACCAGCGCCCGCCATCGCCGACATGGCCGCCAAAGCCGATCTCATAAGCGACCTCGGGGCGTTCGAACTCCCACCCATGACGCTGGGCGAGCCATGTTTCGGCCTTTTCGATCTGGCGCCCATCTTCGAAATGCTGTTCGAACAAACCATGTTCATAGCGGATGCCATAGCCAAAAGCAGGGATGCCCAGCGTTGACAAGCTGTCCAGAAAACAGGCCGCCAGCCGCCCCAACCCACCATTGCCCAGCGCCGCATCCGGCTCATCCCGCACAACATGGTCGTAATCCTGTCCCAGCATCTCCATCGCCTTGCGCGCGGTGGTTTCGACCCCAAGGTTCAGTGCCACATCGCCCAGCAAACGCCCGATCAGAAATTCCAGCGACAGGTAATAGACCCGTTTGCCCGCTGCCTCGTAGCTTTTTCGGGTCGAGGCGAACCAAGGTTCCACTACCAGATCGCGCAGCGCCAGCGTCAGCGACATGCGCCAGTCATAGGTGCTGGCATTGGGCGCGTCCTTGCCCAGCGAGGAATGCAAATGGCGCAGTATGGCGTCCTGCAGCGCGGCGCTGTCGAGATCAGTGTGAAAGGTCACGCGGATATCCTCATCTGGAGCTTTGTGGCGGGCGGAATCGCACCGCTCCTTTTCCCATAAGCGGGGTGCGGGTCGTCAAGCCTTGTAACGTAGGTTTGCCCAAGGAAACCGCGTCTAGTTGACACAAAAACCGCAGATGCAGCTTAGGCGCTAACAAACAGGTCGCTGATCGAGCGGACTGCCCCATATCCGCGCATCACAGGCGGCGGGCCGTCCATCGCCAGATGCGGCAGATGGCGGGCCAGCGCCTTCAGCGCTTCCTCCAACTCGATCCGGGCCAGAATCTCACCCAGACAGCGATGCGGACCTGAGCCAAAGACCGGATGCAGGCGCGGGTGATCTGAACGAAACACGTCAAACCGGTCCGGATCAGCATAGACCTGCGGGTCGCGCAGGCTGGTCAGCATCGATACCGCAACAAAGGTCTGGCGCGGGAATTTCACTCCGTCCACCTCTCGCGTTTCCAAGGTCACGCGCGGTAGGGAGCCGATCACCGGGTCAAAGCGCAGCCCTTCATTCACCACGCCGTCGATCAGCCCGTCGGGATCGGCGCAGAACGCCTCCCACTGGTCGCGATGTTGCAGCAGTTGCGACAGGGTCGAGGCGAGCGCACCGCGCGTCGTGTCCGAGCCCGCAAGCACCAAACCGACGATCTGGCAGCGGATCTCTTCGGCGCTCATCGGGCCATCTTCGGTTTTGGCCAGGTATTGCGACAGGAAATCGCCCGCCTCATCCGGGCGGCGCACTGCCAGCAGATCATCGACATAGCGGTTGATCGCGTCTAGATCGGCATCGCTTTCGGCCCGGATCTCGGCCGAGACCACAGACAGCCCCCGAATGGCGGAATAGACATGGCCCGCAAAGCTATCGGCATCGTTTTCAGGGATACCAAGAACCGAGGCGATGACCTGCGCCGGAAGTGGCCCGGCAAAATCGCGCAGAAAATCCACCCGGCCCGCGCCCTTCAGCCCAAACGCCATCCGATCGGTTCGTCGCGCCACATCTTCGCGCAGCGCGGCCAGCACGGGTCTGGCAAAGCTGCGCGCCAACGGCCCGCGGCGGTTGCGGTGGGCCTGCCCATTGGAAAACAGAAGGGAGTTTGACACGAAATCGAACATCGCGCCCCTCGTCACGCCCGAGGCACGCATCCCTTCAAGCTCGATCTGACGGGTCCAGCGTTCATCGGTGAAGATCGCCATATGCTCGGCGGAAAAAGCGCTGATCACGCCCAGCTTGTCGCGGGCAAACGGCCCCTGCGCCCAGGCGCCGGCCATGAATTGATGATCGCTTTGCCCGTCGATATAGGACGGGAAAAACGGGATATCCGTCAGTTTCAGGACCATCTGACACCTCCCCTGCATCTGGTCTTGAGTATCACAGTGCTAGGGTACTGGGCGCGTTTGGTCCATGTTGACGCCGGGACAGGCATGCTTGACCCGGTGCTTGGCCGGGCTCAGGGTGGCGGGATGAAACGGATTGAAAACCCCCATCGCAGCAAGGGCTTGGATGCCGCCCTGCCGCCCGATTGCCCGGCCCCGTCCACAGATGCCGCGCGGGTGCGGCATCTGTTGAAACGCTGCCCCCATGCCGGTGTGACGCCGCTGGTCGATGCCGCGCCGCTGGCGCGGGCGCTGGGGCTTGGGCGGCTTTGGGTCAAGGATGAACGCGCACGCATGGGTCTTGGCAGTTTCAAGGCATTGGGGGCGGCCTACGTCATCGCCTGCGACGCCGAAGACGGCCGCGCCAAAGAGCAAAGCTACGTCACCGCGAGCGCAGGCAATCATGGGCTGTCTGTCGCAGCGGGCGCTGCTGCCTTTGGCGCAAAAGCGGTGATCTACCTGTCCGAAACCGTCCCCGAAAGTTTTGCCGAACGCCTGCGCGCCATCGGGGCCGAGGTGCGCCGCGCGGGCGCGGAGTATGAGGCCAGCATGGAGGCCGCAGCCCAGGCCGCCGCGCGAGAGGGCATGCAATTGCTCTCGGACAGTTCCTGGCCCGGCTATTACACCCGCCCGCATCGGTTGATGGAAGGCTATCTGGCTCTGATGGACGAGGTCTTTGACCAGATCGACACCATGCCCAGCCATATCCTGTTGCAAGCCGGTGTTGGCGGCTTGGCCGGGGCCGCTGCTGCCGCCGCGCGGGCGGAATGGGGCGATGCACCGCAGATCATCGTGGTCGAGCCAGAAGCCGCACCGGCGTTGATGGCCTCGATCACCGCGGGACGTCCCGTGGCCGCGCCGGGGCCGGTGTCGATCATGGGGCGGTTGGATTGCAAGGAACCGTCGCTCATCGCGCTGAAAGGGCTGGCGCGTGATGCGGATGCCTTTGTGACCCTGACCGAAGCCGAGGCGCAATCCGGCTGCGATCTGGCGGCGGCGCATGGGTTGGGCTCCACGCCGTCGGGCGCGGCGGGGCTGGCTGCGCTGTCGGGTCTGGCTTTGGGCGCCGAGGCGCGCGTTCTGTGCATTCTCAGCGAAATGGCCGATGCATGACACGCGGCTTTGACACGGCCGAATTTCGTGACCGGCTGGCCCGCGCACAGGAAGCGATGGCGCGCCAGAGGCTGGGCGCGCTGCTTGTGACGACCGAGGCGGATATTCGCTGGATCACCGGGTTTCTGACCCGCTTTTGGGAGAGCCCGACCCGCCCCTGGTATGTCGTGATCCCGGCGCAAGGCGATCCGGTGGCGGTGATCCCGGCCATCGGCGCGCCGCTGATGGCACGCGGTTGGCTTTGCGACATTCGCACATGGGCTGCGCCGGATTACCGCGATGACGGCGTCAGCCTGCTAGCCGATACCCTTCGTGAGGTCGCGCCAGATGGGCCGATTGGCACGCCTTTTGGCCTTGAAAGCCATTTGCGGATGCCGCTGGCAGATTTTGCGCGGCTGCAAGATGCCATGGCGCCTGCGCAGATCGGGACGGATCACGGGATCATAGCCACCCTCCGCGCTGTGAAATCCGAGGCCGAGATCACCAAGATCCGGGCCGCGTGCTCTGTCGCTGACCGCGCCTTTGCCCGTGTCAGCGAGATCGCCGCGCCCGGCACGCCGCTGGCGCAGGTGTTCCGCCGTTTCCAGATGCTGTGCCTTGAGGAAGGCGCCGATTGGGTCGGGTATCTGGCAGGCGGGGCCAGGCAGGGCGGGTATGAGGATGTGATCTCTCCGGCCACCAATTTGCCTTTGGCACCGGGTGATGTGCTGATGCTGGATACCGGCGTGGTGCTGGACGGCTATTATTGCGATTTCGACCGGAACTGGGCGATCGGGCGCGTCACGCCCGCGACGCAGAGCGCTTATCACCAGCTGCTGGAGGCCAGCGATGCCGCGTTCGCCGTGGCCGCGCCCGGCGTCACGGCAGCAGACCTGCACGGCCTCATGGCCGACATCCTGGGTGTGGGGCCAGAGGCCGGGCGTCTGGGCCACGGGTTGGGCCTGCAGCTGACCGAAGGGCTATCGCTGATCCCCGATGACCATACTGAATTGCGTCCCGGCATGGTTCTGACCTTGGAACCCGGCCTGCCAACCGGTGAAGGCCGGATGATGGTGCATGAGGAAAACATCGTGATCACCGAAACGGGCGCGGCGTATCTGTCCACCCCCGCCCCGCGCGAGATCGAGGTGCTGGGATGAGCCTGCCCTATGTTCTGGCCGACGATGCCCGCCCGGTTCTGGGGGCTATCGTTCTGCAGGCGGATGCGACGCTCGAAGATGATCTGCGGCGCTTGATGCCGCGGGATGTGCGCCTGATGGTCAGCCGCGTGCCGTCGGGTCTGGCCGTGACCTCGGACAGTTTGGAGGCGATGGCGGGCCATCTGACCGACGCGGCCAACTTGTTCCCGCGCGGCGAAGGCTTTGACACCATCGCCTATGGTTGCACCTCTGGCGCGGCGCAGATCGGGCCGGAGCGGGTGGCGCAACTGATCCGCGCGGGCGCCCCGGCGCAGCGCGTGACAGAGCCGGTCTCGGCCCTGGTTGCGGCCTGCCGCGCGGCGGGGGTTACGCGTCTGGCACTGGTATCGCCTTATGTCGAACAGGTCTCGCAACGGCTGCGCGACGTGCTGGCAGTAGCCGGGATCGCAACCCCGGTCTTCGCGAGTTTTGATGAGGCGGAAGAGGCGCGCGTCGCCCGGATTTCCGCACAATCGCTGCGCGATGCCACCCATCATGTGGCCGCGCAAGGGGATGTGGACGCTGTGTTCCTGTCCTGCACCAACCTGCGCACATTGGATGTCATCCCCAGCTTGGGCCGCGATCTGGACGTGCCGGTCTGGTCGTCGAACCTTGTGCTGGCCTGGCATATGCTGGACGGCACCGACCATGCCACTGCACAGCCGGGCGCCCTTGTCGCGTAAGACCTGTCATCCCATTTCCTGCTGCAAAAACGCATCGGGGCTGTCGATCTCCTCCAACTTGCGGCCGCTGATCCACCAGAACCGGGTGCCGGTGTTTTTCAGGAAACTACGGTCGTGACTGACCAGCAAGCAGGCGGCGTCGTGCTGGACCAGCTCGGCCTCGAGCGCTTCCTGCCCGTCAATGTCGAGATGGTTGGTCGGCTCATCCAGCAGATAGAAATTCGGATCTCTCAATCGCATCACCAGCATTGCCAGCCGCGCCTTCTGCCCGCCCGAGAGCGCACCGAGCGGTTTGGTCTGCAGGGCGATATCGACGCCTGCTTTGGCCAGCACATTGCGGGCGCGCTGATCCCCGATATCGAACTGGCCAGTGATGGTGGCAAAGGGCGTTGCGGTAGGGTCCAGCTGGCTTAAATGCTGGTCGGAATAGGCCGGACGGACCGAAAGGGCCGTTTTGATGCCGCCCTCTGCCCCGTCCAGTGCCGCCGCGATCCTCTGCACGAGCTGGGTTTTGCCCGCCCCATTGGCGCCCAGCAACACCACTCGGTCGCCGCGCGCAATCCATTTGCGCCCGGTGCGATACAGCAGCCGCCCGTCTGGCGTCGCAACCTCGATATCATCCAGCGCGATCAGCGCCTTGGCATGGGTGCCGCTATTGGTCAGGCGAATATCCCCTGCCGATTGCGCGCGATGTGCAGGTTTTGCTGCGGCTTCCAATTTGTCGGCACGCTCACTCAGCTGCTTGGTCTTGGTCAGCAACAGGTCCGACCCGGAGTTGATCCCAACGTTTTTCAGCTTGGCGGCCTGACGGCGCAATTGCTGCGCCTTGTTCAGGTCATTGGCGTGACGCCTTGCGTCGGCGGCGTCGGCCTCATCCAGCGCGACACGCGCCGCGCTGAACGGCCGCGGAAAGACGCGCGAGCCTTCTGCGCGCAGGAACAGCGTGCGGGTGGTGGTGGCGTCCAGAAACGCGCGGTCATGGGAGGAGACGACAACCGTCAGATCACGCGGCAGCCCCGCCAGCCATTTTTCCAGATGGGCAATACGGTGCAGGTCAAGATGGTTGGTCGGCTCATCCAGCAAAAGCAGATCTGGCTCGCCCACCCAGGCCGCCGCCAGCATCGCCGCCCTCCGCCAGCCGCCGCTGAGCGCGCCAAGCGGTTGACGCTGAAGCTCATAGGGCATCTGCAGATCGTTCAGCACGACATCCACTCGCCAGCCTTCGTAATCAGCCTGGTCGGGCGGCAGGTGGGACAGAACCCAGTCATGCGCGCTTTTGGGCAGGGCCAGCTGGGGCAGGGTTTGGCGCATGTGGCCAATATGCAGACCGCGGGCGCGGGTGATGTCACCTTGGGTTGGATCATGCGCGCCAGCCAAACAGGCCATAAGCGTGGATTTTCCACGCCCATTGGCGGCCACAAGGCCAAGGCGATCGCCTTTGGTCAGGGTGAGGGACAGGTCGGAAAACAGCGGCGCACCAAGGGTGACGCCCAGCGCATTCAGGGTGAGAATGGTCATGGCAATCTCGGATCAGATAACAGGTGCCGCAAATGCGGCAGATCAGGCAGACCGGCGATATGCTGTGATCGGTCCGCCCTGCAAACGATGGTGTTTACAGGGCGTGGCGGGGCCCATGCTGAAGTCGGCGTGTGATACGCATGATCATCAGCTTGTGCCCTCCTGTTGTGGCTGATTTCCGTCGCCAAAGGCTAAGTCGTCAGGCCAAGCCAGGCAAGCTTATTGTCGGTTCAGCCGCCCCCGGCCAGAAAACCGGCCAGATCAAAACGCTCATTAACCATGATCAGGCTGCCATCCTCCTGCCGGGGCCAGTCTTCTTCGGGCTTGTCCCAGTAAATCTCGACCCCGTTCCCGTCCGGGTCATCGAAATAGAGCGCGACGGAGACACCGTGATCAGCATGGCCATAAATCTCAATACCGGCCTTTGCCACCCGGTTGGCCGCCGTGACCAGCGCCTCTCGCGTTGGATAAAGCAAAGCGACATGAAACAACCCGGTATGATGTTTGGGCGCAGCCGTGCCGCCCGCGCTGTGCCATGTGTTCAGTCCGATATGATGGTGATAGCCGCCCCAAGACAGAAACGCGGCCTGATCGCCGTAACGGACCATCAGATCCATCCCCATCACGTCCGTCCAAAAGGCAATGGCTCTTTCCAGATCAGCGACTTTCAGATGTGTGTGGCCGATACAGGGCTTTGCCATGCTGTCCATCTTGTCCTCCCTCATGCTTGGGTAGACGGCCCGATCCCGAATGCAGCTTGCGAAGGTAGGCCTCAAACGCAACCGGCGACGGCCGGGATGCGCGGAATAGAAAACGGGCGACCCAAGGGCCGCCCGTTCACAGTCTCCTCTTAGATCGGGATCAGGTCCAGGCCAGATCGGCCGGGCGGATCTCGAACGTGATGTGATGCGCGCCACCCACAAGGTTGTCCTTGGTGTTGTTGTAGAGCGAGCGCCAGTAAGGCTGGATCGTCACGCCTTCGTCCTGGATGATCTTCTCGCCCTTGGCCATCAAAGCGCGGCGGGCTTCGAGATCTGCCGTGGCCAGAGCCTGCGACAGCACATCGTCAAATTCGGCATTGGACCAGCCAAATTCGTTCCATGCCTCGCCCGAACGATAGGCCAGCGCCCAGACCTGAACGCCCAGCGGGCGGTGGTTCCAGTTGGTCGAGCTGAACGGGTATTTCGCCCAGTCGTTCCAGAAGGTCGAGCCAGGCAGAACCGTCCGCTTCACCTTGATACCCGCGTCGCGCAGTTGGGCCGCCACCGCATCGGTGGTGTCCTTGCGGTAGCCATCGTCGATCGAGATCAGCTCATGCTCGAAATCGGCCATGCCGGCCGCTTCCAGAAGCGCCATGGCCCCGGCTGGATTGACTTCCTGCGCAGGCAGTTTGGCATATTCCGGGTGCATCGGGCCGACATGGTGGTTTTCGGCTTTCAGACCGCGACCACCATAGCCCAGTTCAAGCAGAACTTCGTTATCCACGGCCATGGCCAGCGCGCGGCGCACGCGGGGGTCGGCATAGGGTGTCATGCCATCGACTTCGGCCTGTGCGTTCGGACGGATCACGATGGTCGCCGCGGTGACGATCTCGTGCTGGGTCCAGCCATCCTGAACGGCCATGATGTCGATGAAATCACCGTCAACGGAATAGAGCATGTCGACTTCGTCGGATTCGGCTGCTGCCACCCAGGCCGCCGGGTCGGTGCCGAAATCGATGATTTCGATCCGGTCCATCCAGGCGCCGTTTCCGGCGTTCCACCAATCGTGGTTCTCGTTGCGCACCAGAACAGCTTTCACGCCAACCTCGAGGCTTTCAGGCAGATAAGGCCCGGTGCCGATCGGGTTTTCAAGCATGGTCGCTGCGTCGAACGAGCTGTGCACAATCGCCGCCGGGTAGTCCGCCATGCCCGGGATCAACGAGATATCAGGCTGCGGCAGCACGATCTTGACGGTCGAGGCATCGACCACCTGAACTGCGCCATCGATGGCTTTGTTGGTGTCCGGATCGATCAGCGTGGCGAAACGACCGGCCATCGAGTTGCCCTCGAGGTCCTTGTCGCACCAACCGATGATGTTGCGCGCCACGTCTTCGGCGGTGAAGTCGTCACCATTGTTCCACTTCACGCCCTGACGGACCTTCAGCGTGTATTCTGTGGCGTCGTCGTTAATCTCCCAGCTTTCAAGCAGCGAGGGAGTGAAGGTGCCATCATTTTCATAGGCGACGAGATATTCCAGCCAGCCGCGGCTGAAATTGGCGATCTGCGACCAGTCATAGGTGCGCGGGTCTTTCAGGGCGCGGACTTCCTGCTGGATGCGGACGGTGCCGCCCATCTGTTCATGACCAGCGGCCTGAGCCGGCGCGGACATGCCCAGCATCGCATAGGCCGTGGCCGTGGTCGCACCGAAGGCGCTGGCCAGCGCCAGAAACTCGCGGCGGCTGACGGCGTCATCACCGACCTTTTTGGCCGACTCGACGATGGTTTTCGGCAAAGGCTTGCCGGAGCGGGTGGTAAAGGTCATCTGGATCCTCTCTATTGATGATCTTTTCGTTTTGGACGCGCCACTCTTCTTTTGTGCCGAAGTGGTCGCATGTCGTTCTCAGGCATCCTGCCCAAAGGGGATGTGCGGTGCCGTTCCCCCTCCTCCTGATCAGGGCACCGCGGCGTTGCAGTGGCCGGACGGCCCCGGCAAAAACTTTCACTCCCCATTTGGTGACTGCCCCCAATCGAAGGAATGTTCATTTGCGACATTTTCTGTATGAATACAGACACCGGGCCGGGATGCAAATTTCTTGACCCCAAATCTTAGTGATCACGGCGTTTCATCCCAGCCTCGCGCGTTGTTGGGTCAGCGTGACGCTGAAATTTACCCAGTAAAGTCAAGAAAAATGTCCGGCGCTCTCAAACCCGCAGGCCAGCGCCACCTCGGTCACCGACGCTTCGGTCTGCACCAGCAGGTTGCGGGCACGGTCTAGGCGTGCCTCGGTGTAATTTTTCTTGGGCAAAGAGTTGAGAGGCTTGCCAAAGAGCCTTTCCAACTGCCGTGACGAGATGCCGATTTCCGACGCGATGTCACCGGGAGGGGTCGGCGTTTCCAGATTGTCCTGCATGAAGCGGATCGCGCGGGCCAGATGGGCGTTGCGCATCCCATTGCGCGGACGAAGGACACGCTCATTCCAGCTGCCAGTGCCGTGGGGCCGCGACGGTCAGCACTTAGCGCTGAAGCCAGCACAATCGGCAGAACCGGCAACACACAGGGGTTAATCAGGGTCAGCAAACCGGCGAGATAGGCAAAGATCAGGTCTATGCCGGACACGTAACCAGAGGGCATTTGCATTGCCATTCAAAGCCGTTCACCTCCGCGCGACGTCTTTGACATATTCCGGCGCATACCGCGCGCAATTTGCGTAGGGCGGGGTTTACCCCCAGCCGTTCACTTAAAGTGTGCCAATTTGCGAACTTTAGGTGAACACTTGATGTTTTATTCAAACCGGGCAGTATGTTAGCATCCTGCCTGGTTTGGTTCGTGTGCCGGAGATATTTTCGGCAGACGACAATGAACAGCAAGCCAGCAAAATCAACATATAGTATCTCTCCAAAAAACCTCAGTTTTCCAGAGGTTTGTGGGGATTTTCAGGTCAACGCTTGCCGCACGCAACTTGGGAAGGCTTGACGGGAAAACAGTCACGGCGACCGGCGGCTTAGTCCGCAGAACGGCCGTTGATGCTGAGTGCAGCCAATAACCGGTCCGAGCCCAATTTGACTAATGCTGCGCAGTGAACGAACGGCTGCTTGCAAGAATGAAATAGTTAAGCGGTCTTACTTAGGCTTTGGCTCCTGCTAATGGCGCAATCATTCTGGCAAAAGTCGGCTCAAACCTCCTCATCTGGATAGTCCAACTCTTCGACGTTCACATTGATGAAGTCTGGCTCGGGCATTGGTGCAAGCCGCACTGCGAGGATGGTATGCTTATTCTCGAGAAAGGCTTTTACGACACGATGCATTC
>JABSSB010000047.1:0-3785 GCA_013214715.1 Paracoccaceae bacterium
CCCTGCCAGAGCGGTCATCTGCGGCACAGGCGGCACGATCCGGTCGGAATCGCCAAAGAGCACGCCCCCCGGCGGCAAATCCTGACGTGAGACCCGCTCAGCCCGGTCAGCGGCCGTGGCAGCCAGGCTGATCACATCCTGCGCGGCACTGCGCAACACCATTGGTTTGACCCCAAGCGCCGAGCCAGCCAGCTGGTCGTAATCGGGGACCATGCGTTCGGGCGCAAAGACCCGCGCGCGGATCACAGGCCGCAGCATCCGCACGACAGGCGCGGCCAGCGTGGCGCAGACCAGAGGCAGCAGCGGGCGCAGGATCGCCTGCATGCCGTGCAAAAGCCACAGCGGCACCCGCGCCACGGGCACAACCGCCGGGGCCAGCAACGCCAATGCCCGAATGTTGTTAGGCCGCGCCAACGCCATTTCGACCGCGACCGCCCCACCCAGAGAATGGCCCACCAGAATGGGGCGCGCGACGCCCAGCTGATCCAACGCGGCCTGAATGACCGCCCCCTGCTCTGCCGGATCGGGCCATCCGTTGCGTGGGGAATAGCCACAGCCGGGACGGTCCACGAGATACAGGCGGTAGTCCTGCTCCAAAGCCCCGGCCAGCGCATAGCCGAGATGCTGCATCTGCCCGTAAAGCCCGTGGATGAGCACCAAAGGCGGGCCGTCCTGTGACCCCATCTGGCGGATATGCACGGTCCCAAGCGGGGTGTCGATCAGATCCCCGGCCTGCGGCACAAGCTGTTCAGCCTGAACGCTCCAGCGGCGCGTGACATGCCATCCGGCCACAAGGACCAGCAGACACAAACACATCACCAGCAGCATCATCGCGGTTAAAACAACCCGTCCGGCGGATCGGCGATGATGCGCCCGGCGTCCAGATCGACGGTGGGCACAGCCGTCAGCGTGAAAGGCAGTAATACAGTGGCTTTGAGGCCCGGCCCGTGAATTTCCAGCAGGTCTGCCGCGCCGTGGTTCTGAACCGATTTCACGTGACCCAGCACCGCGCCGCCGGTGTCCAGCACCTCAAGCCCGATGAGGTCGGCATGATAATATTCATCATCGGGCAACGAGGGCAGCCGATCGCGCGGCGCAAAAAGCTGCACGCCTTTCAGCGCATCGGCCTCTTCCTTGGTCTCGACCCCGCCCAGCCGCGCGGCAAAGCCGCCTTTGACCTGCCGGGTCAGCACCAAAGAAAAGCTGCGCCCGTCCTCGGAACTGAGCGGCGCATAGGCTTCGAGGTCTTCGGGATTGGCGCAAAAGCTTTTGACTCGCGCTTCGCCGCGCACGCCAAAGGCCCCAGTGATCACACCAACACAGATCAGATCATCATCCATCACCGTCTCATGCCCCATTTTTCCCGGTCATCGGGTGACTTCGCACAGGTCGGCCTCGGTCATTGAGCCGCCGGCCTCGGCGCAGGCATCCGTGATCCTGTTGAGTTGATAATTGGCGCCGAAATACACTCCGGCGCCAAAAATCATTGCCCAGAAGGCCAGCCGGATCACTCGGCAGCTGCTTCTTCTTCAGCCGGAGCTTCGGCGGCCTCAGCAGCCTTGGTGGCTTTCTCTTCGGCGCGATCCTTGGCTTTCTGGCCCGGCTCGGCCTTTTGCGGGTTGTTCCGCTCAGTCTTGGCCAGAACGCCTGCTGCTTCGAGCATACGCGCGATCCGGTCAGTCGGCTGTGCGCCTTGGCCCAGCCAGTATTGCACGCGCTCCACGTCCATTTTCACGCGCTCTTCGCTGTCTTTGGGCAGCAGCGGGTTATAGGTGCCCAGTTTTTCGATGAAACGGCCATCGCGCGGCATGCGGCTGTCGGCAGCCACGATGCGGTAGAAGGGACGCTTTTTCGAGCCACCACGGGCCAGACGGATTTTCATAGCCATTGTTTTGTTCTCCTTTGAATGGCGGTGACCGGGAGGGCCGGTCAGGATTGGTGTTTCTTGTGGTGCTGGATCACTTCCTGGATGACAAATCGCAGGAAGCTCTTGGCGAATTCAGGGTCCAGATCGGCCTGTTTTGCCAGGTCTTCGAGGCGTGCGACCTGCCGCGCTTCGCGGTCGGGGTCGGACGGAGGAAGGTCATATTCGGCCTTGAGACGGCCCACCGCCTGAGTGTGCTTGAAGCGTTCACCCAACGTATAGACAAGGATCGCGTCAAGCCGGTCGATGCTTTCACGATGCTCCTTGAGGATTTCGGCGGCGCGGGTGGCGTCGTCAGTCAATGGCCCATCCTTTCGGTTTAAAGAGGGGGTCGGCGTAGTGGCTGATTTCCATGTCGATGCCATGGGCCAGCTGCGTGTCGTTCAACTGAGCGGGGCTGGGATGGCGATAGACCGCGTCATTGCCATCAATCGACGGCGCGCTTGTGTCTTTCTTAGCGCCCAGCCGCTCGGCCAGCCGGATCGAATCGAGGTTCTTGGGGTCGATGTAGCTGACCGCCTCGGACCAGCCCATCTGCTTGTAAAGATACGCGCGCACTGCGTGGGTGGCCTCCAGCGCGTAGCCATGCCCGGCCGCGCCCGGCCAGATAACCCAGGCAATCTCGGCCTGAGGCCATTTAGCAGGCTGCCAGCCGCCCGCCATGCCGCAGGTTTCATCCGTGATCTTGTCGTGAATCATCCACATGCCAAAGCCGCGGATCTGCCAATGGCCGATTTCGGCGGCATAGAGCATCCATGCCTCGTAATCATTCAGCGGGCCGCCCATGAACCGGGCGCGGTAGCTGGTGAAGGTGGCTTTGAAATTCGGGTAATCCTCGGGCTCGGGTCCGCGCAGGACCAGCCGGTTGGTTTCGATCACGGGGATGTTTTGCGTGGCCATCAGATCCCTGCCTTTCCCGCATGGCGGAGGCGGATCGTGATTGCCTTACCATCGCGCAGGTCTCCGTCACGGGGGGCGCCCAGCCGTTTGGCCAAGGCGATCGACCGCGCATTGCCAGCATCGACATAGCTGACCAGATCGCGCAGGCCCGATGTGCCCAGCGCATGGGCGCGAGCGGCTTGCGCGGCCTCGAACGCGATGCCGGAGCCTTCGGCCCCGTCGGTCAGCATAAAGTCGAGTTCAGGCGCTTCATCGCCGGGTTCAAACCCGATCAGGACAAAGCCCTGCACCGTGCCGCCATCGCGTGTGGTGATGGTCCAGACGCCATGCCCGCGCAGAGTCCAGTTCGCGACCATCGCACAGAAATCATACCAGGCGTCTTCGCGGGCGGGCACGTCCAAAAACACACCGCGCGGGCTGGCCGTGATCTCGGCATAGGTGGCGAAATCCTCCAGACGGGGGGCGCGCAGGATCACACGGTCTGTCTCCAGCACTGGGATCACGGCGATCATGGTCTCTGCCATGAGCGGCAGGGGCGTGGGGGCGATGTCACAGGCCATGCGGGTCATGCGTAAGCCTCCACCCCGCCCTCGACGAACGTATCGGGCGATGGATGCCGAAAGACCAGCGTGCCGGGCCAGTCCTTGCCGTCTGGCAAGGTGCCGTTGGGGTCGATCTCGCAGCCCAAGCGCCGCGCCAGCGCGATGGAGCGAGCATTGCCAGGGTCGATATAGCTGATCGCGGTAGACCAGTTCAGAACCTCATAGACATAGCCGCGCGCAGCTTGCGCGGCCTCAAGGACAAAGCCTTTGCCTTCATCCGCAGACGACCAGATCGACCATCCGATCTCTGGCTCGGTCCAGCCTTCGGGGTAGAACGGCCCGACAAAGCCCATCGGGCGGCCGGTGGTTTTGTCGCAATAGGTGAACATGCCATAGCCGCGCGTGACCCAATGGCCGAC
>JABSSB010000047.1:3885-24987 GCA_013214715.1 Paracoccaceae bacterium
AACCCGCGCCAGGCATCGCTGCGCTCATAGGGGCCGCCCATATATTGCGCGCGCTGCGTGACCATGAAGGCGAGGGCAGGCTCCCAATCGGACGCAATCGGCGCGCGCAGGATAAGGCGGGCGGTTTCCAATACGGGCGTTTCGGCGAGGTAAGGGATCATGCGGGCACCTCGGCCATCAGCCAATAGGTCACGGCACCGGGCAGCCATTGCGGCGCCGGATCATCGGCGAACCGTGCGCCCAGCTTTTGCGCCAGACGACGCGATGCCGTGTTGCCCGGATCAATGCGGATCACCAGATGATCCCAACCCTGATCACGCAGCAGGTGATCGCGCACGGCTTCCGCGGCTTCCAGCGCAAACCCCTGTTTTTCATGCGCGGCGTCCCACAGGGTCCACGTCATTTCCGGTGCCTCATTGGCATCGAGTTGCAGCGGTCCGACATGACCAATCGGCTGGCCGTCACGGGTGATGACATAGCGGCCAAAGCCACGCAGCGCCCAATGACCGATCATAGCAGAAAACTTGTCGAAGGCCTGAACCGCGTTGAACGCCCCGCCGGTAAAACGCGTCCGCGTCGATACGCAATAGGCCGTATAGGCGCGCAGATCGCTCGCCTGTGGGTGACGCAGCACAAGCCGGTCCGTGGTCAGGGTTGAGGCGATCATGCGCATGCTGCCACCCCTGCAAGATCGTGGCGGTAGACATGCGTTCCGTCCGGTGTTTCGCCAACCGGCAAAGGCGCACCCGCGTCCCGCGATGCGCCAAGTCGTGTGGCCACGGCGATCGATGCCGCATTGGCCGGGTCGACATAGCTGACCAGTGTGGTCATCCCATGCGCTGACCGGGCCCAGTCCAGCGCGGCCTGCGCCGCTTCGGTGGCAAAGCCCTGGCCTTCGGCACCTTCCAGCAGCATCCAGCCGATTTCGGGCTCGGGGTAATGCGCGGGATGCTGGATCACGATCTGGCCGACAATGCGCCCGGTGGCCGTTTCGACCATCGCCCAGCCGCCAAACCCCTGCAGCGCCCATGCCCCGGTGTCAGCGGCGAAGATCTGCCAGCTTTTCTCAAGATCAAAAGGCCCACCCATATAGGCTGCACGCGCGCTCATAAGGATGTCGCGCATGAGCGCAAAATCCTCGGCGAGGTGCTGGCGCAGCGTGAGCCGCGCTGTGGTCAGGGTGGGCGCGGGTGTCATTTCTTTTTGCCAAATCCCGAGAGACCCGGCGGCAAGCCGCCGCCGCCCAGACCGGGCAGACCACCCGGCAGGCCGCCCCCTGCGCCCAATTGCTTGGCCGCGGCTTCCATCGCCTTGGGGTCCATGCCCTGCGCCATCGCGGCGGGGTCCATGCCACCCTTGCCCATCATGCCTTTCATGGCCTGTTTGAGCATCTTGCCTTTGCCCATCTTGCCCATCTTCTTCATCATGTCGGCCATCTGGCGCTGCATCTTGAGAAGCTTGTTGAGATCGCTGACTTCCATACCCGCGCCTGCCGCGATGCGTTTCTTGCGGCTGGCCTGAAGCAGGGCGGGATTGGCGCGTTCTTTCTTGGTCATCGACTGGATCAGGGCGACCTGGCGTTTCAGCACGGTGTCATCCATGCCCGCAGCGTCCATCTGCTTGGACATCTTGCCCATGCCCGGCATCATGCCCATCAACCCCTGCATCCCGCCCATCTGCAGCATCTGTTCCAACTGTGTCTTGAGGTCATTCATGTTGAACTGACCTTTGGCCATGCGCTTCATCATGCGCTCGGCCTGTTCCATCTCGATGGTTTCCTGCGCCTTCTCGACCAGAGCGACAATGTCGCCCATGCCCAGAATCCGGCCTGCGATCCGGTCCGGCTCGAAGGTTTCGATGGCGTCCATCTTTTCGCCAAGCCCGACAAAGCGGATGGGCTTACCGGTCACGGCGCGCATGGACAGGGCAGCCCCACCGCGCCCGTCACCATCCATCCGGGTCAGCACAACGCCCGAGATGCCGATCTTGGCGTCAAATTCTTCGGCCACTTCAACCGCGACCTGACCGGTCAGACCGTCCACCACCAGCAGCGTTTCGCGCGGGGTGACGACGTCGCGGACATCTTCGACCTCCTGCATCAGCACCTGGTCGATCTGCAATCGCCCTGCGGTATCGAGCATATAGACGTCATAGCCGCCCAGCGTCGCCTGCTGTTTGGCGCGTTTGGCGATATCCACCGGCTTTTGTCCCGGCACGATCGGCAGGGTATCCACCCCGATCTGATCGCCCAGCACGCGCAACTGCTCCATCGCGGCGGGTCGATAGACGTCGAGAGAGGCCATCAGCACGCGCTTGCCTTCTTTCTCGCTCAGGCGCTTAGCGAGCTTGCCGGTGGTCGTGGTCTTGCCCGAGCCCTGCAGGCCGACCATCAGGATCGGCGCGGGCGGGTTGTCAATTTTTAGCTGACCGGGATCTTCTTCGCCGCGCAGCACATCGACCAGGGTGTCATGCACGATTTTGACGACCTGCTGGCCCGGCGTGATCGATTTCGTCACCGCTTGGCCCGTGGCCTGTTCCTGCACCTTCTTGATGAACTCGCGCGCCACCGGCAGTGACACGTCCGCCTCAAGCAAGGCCACCCGCACCTCGCGCAGGGCGGTTTTCACGTCATCTTCCGACAGCGCGCCTTGCTTGGTGAGGCGATCAAAGACGCCAGAGAGGCGTTCGGACAGGTTTTCAAACATCGCTCGGGCTCCTTCGCTCGGTTATCAGGCGCAACCCCAAGGTAAGGGGTGCAGGTTCAATGCACAAACGCCGCCCGGCTTTTTCGCTCTATGGGGCAAGCCAAATGGCATTGCCCCCACGGGCGAAACTCGCTGGTGGGGGGCGATCCCGACGGATTTGCCGGGACCGGAAGACAGAACTCTCCCGGGATGTGGGCGCGGGATACGCCTGACGGTGACCAGAGTCAAGGGCAGCCCCTTGCGCCGGGCGCGCCGCCACGGCATCAACTGCGCCACAGATCAGGAGACAAGGTCATGGACGCTTCTTCCGCCTTTCAAGACAGCCTGCCGGTCAGTTCCGATGCGCTTTTGGCGCAGCTGGACGCGTGGGGGCTGGCCTATCGGCTGCACAAGCATGTGCCGCTGCGGACGGTGGCCGACGCCAAATCGGTTGAAGAAGCCATGATCGTGCCGGGCGAAGCCGCGTTTCGGGTCAAGAACCTTTATCTGCGCGACCGCAAGAAACGCAATTGGCTGGTGACGCTGGATCAGGATCGCGAGATTGATCTGAAAGAACTGGGCAAGACGCTGGGCGCGCCGGGCCTCTCGTTTGGCTCGGCAGATCGGTTGATGGAGTTCCTGGGCATCCGCCCCGGTGCGGTGAGCCCGCTGGCAATGATCACCGGCGCCAAGACAGGCGTACGTTTTGTAATGGATGCCGCCGGGCAATCGGCCGACATGTATTACATGCACCCGCTGGTGAATGACCGGACGGTCGCCATGAGCCGCGCAGATACAATGGCGTTTTTTGAGCATGTGGGGGTCGACGTCGTCTGGCTTGAGAACGCGGGATAAGCCGGGTGAGCCACTAGTTTAACGCCTTGGCCAAGGCCGCGGCCACATGCGCGGCGGAGGGGTTGAGGAACCAGAACCCGTCCGATGTGAAGATCGCGTCATCCAGATTGTCCGGGAAGGCCAGCGGCAATTCGGTACAGGCCAGCGCAATCAGGGTTTCCGGCCCGGCATGGCGGGCGCAGATTTCCAAAAGCCGCGATGTCGCATCCGGGGCCGCGCCACCGTAGAACGCGGTGTCGATCAAATCCTGCATCGCGTCGATCTCACCCTCAGGCAATCGGGCATTGGCGCTGACGCCCCGCGCGGCCAGAGCCTGCGCATAAGCGTCGGATTGCATTGTGACACGCGTGCCCAAGACCAAGGCCTGCGAAGCACCTGCCGCTTTGGCCGCTTCGGCTGTGGCATCAAAAATACTGAGCACAGGCATGTCCACTCCATCCGTGATGGCAGACAGCCGCATATGCGGGGTGTTGCTGGCGATGATGGCGAAATCACAGTCCGCCCCTTGCAACCGCAGCAGCGCTTGCCGGAACACGGCGTCAAACCCAGCCCAGCTGGCGTCATCCCCCGGCACGCCGCGCAGCTTGCGGGTCTGGGCCTGCACGACGGATTCGATGGTGATAGGGGGCGCGGGCAATGGCGATGTCTCGCCCAACGCTGCGAAATGCGCATTGGCGCCCTGGCAGAGTGCCCGGTAATAGTCGACGGTCGAGGCCCAACCGACCCCGCCCAGAATACCGATCTTCTTCATGCCTGCCTCCATCGCCCCGGATCAGGAGGAGGGAGACAGGCTTAGCTGATACAAATCAAGCAGCGATTTTCAGAACGGCGTCATTGGCCGCCTTGAGCGCGGCTTCGGGATCAACGGCCATGCGGTCCGCGGCCACAATCTCGACCTCGGTGATGCCGATGAAGCCAAGCACGTGCTTCATGTAATTGGTGGCGAAATCGACCTCGGACCCGATCGGCACGCCACCAGAGGCCACGGCCAGAATGGCGCGCTTGCCTTCCAACAGACCTTTGGGACCGTATTCGGTATAGCGGAAGGTCACACCGGCGCGGGCCACCAGATCGATCCAGGCTTTCAGCGCGGCAGGCACCGAGAAGTTGTAAAGCGGCACGCCAATGACGACGGCATCGGCGGCTTTGAGTTCGTTGATCAGCACGTCGGACTGAATCAGACGATCTGCCTGTGCGGCGTCGCGGTCATCGGCGGGCGTGAAATTCGCACCGATCCAGGTCTCGTCGATCTGCGGCAGCGCTTCGGCGGCCAGATCACGGCGCAGCACAGTGTTGGCGCCCAGACGCTCAACAATCTTGGCGGTCAGTTCGCGCGTGGCGGAGCCTTCGGTGCGGGCAGAAGCATCAATATGCAAAACAGTCTTGGTCATCGGGACGCTCCTTGGCGTTGTGTGTCTGATACAGGAACAGATGGCCTGTTGCATTTGCGAACTCAACAAGCCAGATTGCACGACATATGTGAGTAGATGCACAGGACTTGGCATGGACAACTGGGATGAGGTGCGCACCGCCTATCAGGTGGCGCGATTGGGCACGGTCAGTGGCGCAGCCGAAGTGTTGGGCGTGCATCATGCCACGGTGATCCGGCATATTGACGCATTGGAAGGGCGATTGGGCGTCAAACTGTTCCAGCGCCATGCGCGCGGCTACACGGCCACCGAAGCCGGGGCCGATCTGCTGCGTGTGGCGCAGACGACGGATGATCAGTTCAATCAACTCGCCGGGCGGCTGAAAGGTCAGGGCGATGATGTGACCGGCGATCTGGTGGTGACCTCGCTGACCTCTCTGGCACCAGTTCTGGTGCCATCGCTGACCGAGTTTCAGCATCGCAATCCGGGGTTGATCCTGCGCTATCTGACCGGGGATCGTCTATTCCGGCTGGAATATGGTGAGGCGCATGTCGCCATTCGAGCAGGGGCCGCGCCGGATCAGCCGGACAATGTGGTGCAGCCCTTTCTGGATCAGCATGTCGCGCTTTATGCCAGTCAGTCTTACGTGGATCGCTATGGCATTCCAAAGGACGAAAGCGAATTCGGTGCGCATAAATTCGTGAGTGATGACAATGAAAACAGCCGCGCGCCTTTCACCCGCTGGCTGCGCGACACGGCCCCGCCGGACTCTCTGACCTTCCGCGCCTCCCTGGGCCTGACCATGGCCGAGGCGGTGATTGCGGGCGCAGGCATCGGGTTCCTGACCGAGTGGGACGCCCAACGCCATGACAATCTGGTCGAGGTGATGCCCCCACGTGAGGAATGGTCCGCCAAGCTGTGGCTGGTGACCCATGTCGATCTGCACAGGACCACCAAGGTGCAGGCGTTCCTGAGCTTCCTGAAAGACCAGGCGCGCCAGTGGCGGCACTAAGCCCGGCCCTGCGGGGCCATCTTGCCATGCTGGGGTTTTCGGCCCTGGTGGCCGGGTCGTTTTCTTTGGGCACTCGTGTGGCCAATGATCTGGACCCTGCCGCGCTGAATGCCCTGCGGTTTGTGCTAGCAACACTGGTGATCGGCGTGGCGGTGGGGTGGAGCGCGCATCAGGTCCGGGGTCCGCGGGGTGACCCCCGCCCTTCGCAAAAGGCCTGGCATGCGCCCTGGCGATATCTGGTGCTGGGCGGGCTCTTGTCGGTCTATTTCGTGCTGATGTTCGAAGGGCTGAAGACCGCACCACCTGTCAGCGCGGCGGCGGTCTTCACATTGACGCCGATCCTGTCGGCGGGCTTCGGCTGGCTGCTGCTGCGCCAGATCACCGGCCCGCGTATCGCCTTGGCGCTGAGTATCGGTGGGGCCGGAGCGCTTTGGGTGATTTTTCGCGCTGATTGGGCCGCGCTGATGCGGTTCGAGATCGGGCGCGGTGAGATCATCTATTTCTGGGGCTGCGTCGCCCATGCCGCCTATACGCCCATGGTGCGCAAACTGAACCGGGGGGAGCCGCCGGTTGTCTTCACATTCGGCACCCTGCTGGCAGGCAGCGCGATCTTGATCCTTTGGGCCTGGCCAGAGCTGCGCGGCACCGATTGGGCGGGCTTGCCGATACGCGTTTGGATCGCTGTTGGCTATCTCGCGCTGTTTGCATCCGCCGCCACTTTCGTTCTGCTGCAATTCGCCGCCCTGCGCCTGCCAGCGGCCAAGGTCATGGCCTATACCTACCTGATCCCAAGCTGGGTGATTCTGTGGGAAATCGCTTTGGGCGGCGCCTTGCCGACGATCTGGGTGCTGGGCGGGGTCCTTCTGACTGTTCTTGCTCTCTTGCTGCTGTTAGAGACCCGGGACACCTGACCCGCAGGGTTGTCATGATCACCCTGACCACCAAAGTTGCTGCCCGCGCCGGTGCCACCTGATTGCGCCGCGTGGCCTTTCCACGCCTTACAGGGCCCCCTTGCAGGTGGAGATCACGGGCGCAGAGGGCGGGCTGATCGCCGCCCCCTGGACCGCGCAGCACGCCTGTTGGTTGCGCCCAACGGCACCAGAGGTCACGCTGCGCTGGCAGGTCACATCCAAAGCCACCGACTATCCGCAAGCGCTTTTTGCCCAATGTGACAGCCGCTATACCCGCGCCGCATCTGATATCGCTACAAAAATGGCCGATGTGGCCGGATCCGCCGGCGGAGGATCCGTGGGTCTGCGCGCGATCGCCTGCCATGTGGCCGAACTGTTTCCCTATGGCCATGTGGGTAAGCGCTTTAATGACGGGCACGACGAAATCCCAAAGCTCTGCTCCCGGACAGTGGGCTCCTGTGTGGATATCAACACCTATTTCATCGCTGCCACACGCGGGGCGGGATATGAGGCTGGCTATGTCACCGGCTATTTCATCCCCGCAGAAAAGCGCACCCATTGCGACGACATGCATTGCTGGGTCATGACGCGCTGTGACGGCGTGGTGCAGGAGTGGGACATCGCCATTTCCTGAAAATCGGCACCAAAGATATCTCCCCCGACCTTAACCCGAAACTGGGACGGCGCGTTGCCATCGCCCATTCCATGGGGCTGAATTTTCCCTCCTTGGGCATCAAGGACATTAAATTGGTCGCCGCCCCCATGTGGCACGATGCAAACGGATGGCACCGGGCCGACGACATCAGGATTACTCTTGAGGGCTATGATCAGCTTCCGGACTGAGTTCCACTTCAAGAAACCTCTCAAACGCGTCCAGATTGACAGGTTCGAACTGACCGAAGCCCTGCATCCAGACCGAAGCCGCGCGTAAGGCGTCCGGTTCCAGCTTGCACCACTTTACCCGGCCGCGCTTTTCCTGCGCGATCAGGCCGGCCCGGGTCAGAATGGTCAGGTGCTTGGAAATCGCCGCCAGCGATATGTCAAACGGCTCGGCCACATCTGTCACGGCCATATCGTCTTCCAACAACATGGTCAGGATGGCCCGCCGCGTCGGGTCGGCCAGGGCGGCAAAGGCAAGGTCCAAACGATCGCTCATGCCCCGCGCCTAGCGCTTTGAGCGGCCAATCGTCAACCAAATGGTTGAATATGGCCGTCTCGCAGCAAATCCGACCTGGCGTCTCGCCTCCATTTCCCTTCGTACAAATTATCAATTAAAAACATATATTTAATGAAATTCTGCACCGCAAAATACCGATGATTGACTCAGATGCCCGCGCAGCTTACCACCCTCGCCAGACCAAGCGAGGTAATGGCGTGACAGAACCGGAGCATAATGAGCGGCTTGCGCAGCTCGACGCCCGGATCACCGCGGCCAAAAAGGCCCAGGAACCCGAACCGCGCGCGGACGAACATTATTCCCAGGCACAGCTGGCCTGGCGAATGGTGATCGAACTGGTCGCCGGTCTGGGGATCGGTTTTGGCATCGGATACGGGTTGGACGCCTTCCTTGGTACGTCCCCCATCCTCATGGTGCTGTTCATATTTCTGGGCTTTGCTGCGGGCGTCAAAACGATGATGCGTTCGGCTGCGGAGGTCCAAAAGAAATGGGAAGCCGAGGCTGCCCAGACACAGGATAGCGGGGGCCAAGCCTCCGAAACAGACAAGACGGACCTTGGCTAGAGCCTCGGGGAGACGGAGAGACGCGACATGGGAAAAGCATTCTTCTGGGTGATCATGGTGCTAGTGCTGATTTCAGGCTTTGCATTCGCTCCGGAAAAAGCTGAACTGGCGATTCACCCAATGGACCAGTTCATCGTCAAACCGCTTTTTGGATATGGTGAGGTTGGAGCCTTCACGATTACCAACGTCACATTGTGGATGTTCTTCGCCGTGTTGGCCGTAACCGCACTGATGGTTTTGGGCACGCGAAGCCGGGAAATCGTACCCGGTCGAGGGCAGTCTGTGGCCGAGCTGGCTTATGGCTTTGTCTACAAAATGGTGGAAGATGTGGCCGGCAAGGATGGCGTGCGCTTCTTCCCCTATATCATGACCGTGTTCATGTATATTCTCATGGCGAACTTCCTTGGTTTGATCCCCAGTTCGTTCACCACGACATCGCATATCGCCGTGACGGCCATCCTGGGTTTCGGCGTGTTCTTTGCCGTCACGATCTTGGGTTTCGTCCTGAACGGTTCGAAGTTCCTTGGCCTGTTCTGGATCACCTCGGCCCCATTGCCGCTGCGTCCGGTTCTGGCCATCATTGAGCTCATCTCGTATTTCGTGCGCCCTGTTAGCCACTCCATTCGTCTGGCCGGCAACGTCATGGCAGGGCACGCGGTTCTCAAAGTGTTCGCCGGATTCGCTGGCGCGCTGGGACTGTTTGCATTTGTGCCAGTCTTCGCGGTTACCGCGATCTACGCACTCGAAGTTCTCGTATCCTTCATTCAGGCATACGTGTTCACCATTCTGACCTGTGTGTACCTCAAGGATGCATTGCATCCGAGCCACTAAGGTCCAGATCCCCAACCCAACTCATTCCATCGTAAGGAGAAAAGACATGGAAGGCGATATCGCACAAATGGGTCAGTTCATCGGCGCAGGCCTGGCAGCCATCGGCTCCGGCGCAGCCGCCATCGGTGTGGGCCACGTGGCCGGCAACTTCCTGGCGGGCGCTCTGCGTAACCCGTCGGCCGCTGCCAGCCAGACCGCGACCCTGTTCATCGGCATCGCGTTTGCAGAAGCACTGGGCATCTTCTCGTTCCTGGTTGCTCTGCTGCTGATGTTCGCCGTCTCCTAACCCTTCGGAAGACACGATCCTTACGCTCGGGCAGGGCGAGTCCCTTGCTCTGCCCGATGTAGAGGCACCTTCCCAAGGAGGACGACATGGCAACCGAGACCCATGACGCTGGGCACGCGGCCGCAGGGCCAGCCATGCCGCAGCTCGACTTTGCGACATTTCCCAACCAGATATTCTGGCTGGTGGTGACGCTGGTCGTGATCTACCTCGTCCTGTCCCGCGTCGCGCTGCCGCGGATTGATGCGATCCTGTCGGACCGTCAGGGCACGATCACAAATGACATCGCCGCCGCAGAAGATCTGCGAACGCGGGCGAAAGAAGCGGAAGCTGCTTACGAAAAAGCGCTGGCGGACGCAAAAGCTGAAGCACAGCGTATCGCTGCCGAAGCCAAGGCCGAAATCCAGAAAGATCTTGATGCGGCAATGGCGAAAGCGGATGAAGAAATTGCTGAAAGAGCGTCTGAATCGGAACAGGCAATTGCCGAAATCCGTGCCGGAGCGCGTGACGCGATCGAAGCCGTTGCGCGCGACACCGCCGGTGACATCGTCGCCGCCATGGGTGCCAGCGCAGACGCCGACACTGTGACCGCTGCTGTGGCGGAACGGGTGAAAGGGTAGGACAATGAAAAATCTTCTTATTGTGCTGCCCCTCACCCTTGTCGCCTCGCCTGTTTTGGCTGCTGAAAAAGGCTGGAATCTAGCAAACACGGATTTCGTGGTTTTGCTGGGCTTCCTGCTCTTCATCGCCATTTTGGTGTATAACAACGTCCCCGGTATGCTGATTGGCCTACTCGACAAGCGCAGCGAAGACATCAAGTCCGAGCTGGATGAAGCCCGCGCCCTGCGCGAAGAGGCTCAGACCATACTGGCCTCGTTCGAGCGTAAGCAGCGCGAAGTTCAGTCCCATGCCGATGAGATCGTGAAGACTGCCAAGGCTGATGCACAGGTCGCGGCTGATCAGGCCAAGAAGGACCTTGCTGCATCTGTAGCGCGTCGTCTGGCCGCCGCTCAGGACCAGATCGCCTCGGCCGAGGCATCAGCTGTCAAAGACGTGCGCGATCAGGCCGTTGCTGTTGCTATCGCAGCGGCGCGGGATGTGATCAGCAGCCAGATGTCGGCTGCGAATGCCAATAAGCTGATCGACAACGCCATCGCGGATGTGGACAGCAAGCTGCACTAAGCCAGCATGCTCAAGACCTTATGAAACCCGGCGATCCCGCCGGGTTTTTTTTCGTTTTGCTATCTGGATGTGTAGGGCGGGGTTTACCCCGCTGCTTGCTTCGGGGTCGGCGGGGTAAACCCGCCCTACGCAAAAGTCCTGGCGAGACGTAAAGAATTATTGAAACTCTCAACTGCATTGATCGGAGTCACCCGCCGGCTCGCAGCGCCGTGCCACAGATCCCCTCAGGGCAGGATCGCGAACGGAGAGAGCCACGTTCGACGACAGGACAAGACCCATCCCGAAACCGGGTTACGCACATGTCACCCAACGCAACAGCGCCTCCCGGATCGAAGTTGACAAGCTATCACTGCATTGCGACACCAAACGCGCTTTGCGCAGGATACAGATCACCGGCTCTATCCGGGTGGATGGCACGGATATCTACGCCCCCGAAATCGACCCTCCGCTTTTGCGCCGGCGCTTTGGCTGGATCGCCTAAAAACCGAACCCCTTCCCTCCGGTCGATCTGGGATAACGTCGCATATGGTGCCACAATTCATGGGCTGATGCCGGACAAGCACGCGTTGGATCAGCATGTCGAGGTTTGCCTGCGGCGCGCAGGGTTGCGGCGAGAAGTCAAAGACTGCCTGCACAGCATGGATGGCACGGACCTGTCCGGCGGGCAGCAGCAGCGTTTGTGCAACGCACGCGCCCTGGCCACGCAGCCAGGCTTTCTGCTGATGGAGGAACCGACAGGATCCATCGACCTAATCGCAACCGACCATATCGAAGAGCTGATGATCGATCTCAAAGCCGATCACTCAGTCATCGTGATCACCCATTCCATGATGCAGGCCAAGCGCGTCGCGGAGCGTGTTGCCTATTTCCACATCGGTGAGCTTTTGGAAATCGGCCCCACGGATGCGGTGTTCTGCAACCCTCAGACTTCGCAGGCCGAGGCGTTCCTGTACGGCAAGTTTGGCCGATCAGATCTGCCCAGTTTCGTGCTGAAGCCGGAGCCGGGCGACTTCCTCCTTGGCGTCGGCCTCTCGCGCGGCGTCCACGGCGGCCTCAACAAAATCCAGATGGGTTTCGACCGCTTTTCGGGCGGCCTCGGGATCGCGATCCTGAATGGCGTCATTGATATCTCGGTGCTGACCCAGCAGGGCGCTGCGCGTGGTCCGCTGGCGGAACATGACCTGGCGGTTATAGAACACGCCCGCGCGCAGCAGATCATACATCGACCGCATCATATGCAGCATCACCACGTTATGCGACGCTTCGATAATCGCCATGTGGAACTGCGCATCCAGTTGCGATTCTTCATCTTGGTTGCGACGCGAAGCTGCCGCCTCCATCTTCTCGAAGATGGTGTTGATCACGGCCAGATCGCTCGGCGTGCCCAGACGTGCCGCGCGTTCGGCAGCCAGCGCCTCCATATCCCGGCGGAAGGACAGGTAATCGCGGATCGCTTCGTCATGCGTTGAAAACAACCGCTGCAAGGCCGGCGAAAAAGCCGAACCAAGAACTTCGGCCACATAAATGCCCGCCCCGGCCCGCGAGGTCAGCAACCCGTCATTTTGCAAGTCCTGCACCGCATCGCGCAGCGATGGGCGCGACACGCCCAGTCGGTCCGACAGTTCACGTTCCGATGGCAGCCGCTCTCCCGGACGCAAGATACCGCGCAGGATCAACAGTTCGATCTGGCGCACGACGGCAGTGGACAGCTTTTCGGGTTGGACCTTCTGAAAGGGCATGAAGAACCTCATCAAATTGGTCATAATTTATGACCGCAAGGCGCATTGGGCAAGCATTGCGCTGGATGTGCCCCCAAAATTTATGACCCACCGCAATATCTTGTGGGGTTTACCCCTGACTTATCCACATCTCGCGGGCGAAGATTGACAGGACAGGCTGTGACTCCGCAAAATTAGCAGAGGCAGAATCAACAGGACCAGACCGCGCGTGCGCTTTTCCAAGCTTAGACTGACCGGCTTCAAAAGCTTTGTGGATCCCACCGACCTGATCATCGGGGATGGGTTGACGGGCGTGGTGGGTCCGAATGGCTGCGGCAAGTCGAACCTGTTGGAAGCGCTGCGCTGGGTCATGGGAGAAAACCGGCCCAAAGCCATGCGCGGCGGCGGGATGGAAGATGTGATCTTTGCGGGCGCTGCCTCGCGGCCGGCGCGCAATTTTGCCGAAGTCTCGCTGGTGATCGACAATTCCGAACGGTTGGCCCCGGCGAGTTTCAACGACGAAGACCAGTTGGAAATCATCCGCCGGATCACGCGCGATGTCGGATCGGCCTATAAAGCCAATACCAAAGATGTGCGCGCCCGCGATGTGCAGATGCTGTTTGCGGATGCTTCGACCGGGGCGCATTCGCCCGCCCTGGTGCGGCAGGGGCAGATTTCGGAACTGATCAATGCCAAGCCCACCAATCGCCGTCGGATTCTGGAAGAAGCTGCGGGGATTTCGGGGCTCTATCAGCGTCGGCACGAGGCTGAGCTGAAACTGAAAGGCGCGGAATCGAACCTCACACGTGTCGATGACGTGTTGGAGCAACTGGCCGCCCAACTGCAACAGCTGGCCCGACAGGCGCGGCAAGCCGCCCGCTATCGTGAGATCGGCGATCTCTTGCGCCGGGCCGAGGGCATGTTGCTCTATCGACGTTGGCGCGAGGCCGAGATCGCCCGTGAGGCGGCTGCAGCACAATTGCGCGAGCGCACCAGTGCTGCGGGGCAGGCCGAAACCGCTGCCCGTCAAGCCGGCAAGGCCCGCGAAGCGGCTGAAGACGCAATGCCGCCGCGACGCGAAGAGCAGGCCATCGCCGCAGCCGTCGTGCAGCGCCTTCAGGTGCAGCGCGACACCCTGTCGGATCAAGAGGCGCAGGCGCGGCAGCGCATCGATACTCTGACCTCGCGCATTGACCAGTTGGGCCGCGATATCGACCGCGAAACCGCGCTGAACAAGGATGCCGGCGATACGATTGAACGGCTCGATTGGGAAGCCCGCGAATTGGCCAAGGCGGGCGAAGGCCATGATGCCAACCTCGCGCAGGCCGCGGAAGATGCCCGCGAAGCCGCCGCCGCCCTGCAAGCGCGNGAAGGCGAATTGACCCAGAAAACCGAAGACGTCGCCCGGTTGGCCGCCAAACATCAATCCGGNCAGCGCCTTCTGGAAGACAGCCGCAAGACGCTGACCCGGTCCGAGGCCGAGGCTGACAAAGCCCGCGACGCCGTTGCAGCCGCGCGGGCCGCGCTAGACAAGGCCGGACAGGATCACATCGCCGCGCAGGAGGCTGACAACACCGCGCGCATGCAGGCTGAGGCGGCGGAAACCGCGCTCGCTCAGGCCGAAGCCGCGCGGGCGGAGGTCCAGTCCGGGGAAGCCGCCGCGCGGGCTGAAAGGTCAGAGGCCGAAGGCGCTGCCGGAGCTTTGCGGGCTGAGGTGAAGGCCTTGTCCAAGCTGGTGGCGCGGGATCAGTCCGAGACAGGGCAGGTTCTCGACGATCTGCGCGTGACGCCCGGATTTGAAAAGGCTTTGGGCGCCGCACTGGCCGAGGATTTGCGCGCCCCGCTGGTTGAACGCGACGGCCCGTCCGGCTGGCTGACCATTCCCGGTTACGATGACACTGCGCCCTTGCCCGCCGGAGCAACTCCGCTGACAGATGAGGTAAAGGCGCCTGCCGCGCTGGCACGGCGTCTGGGGCAGATCGGTGTGGCAGAGGCCGACGTCGCCGCCGCCGCACAGCCCGCCCTGCGACCCGGTCAATGTCTGGTCACGCGCGACGGCGATTTGTGGCGCTGGGATGGGTTTCGCGCCTGGGCCGAAGATGCTCCGTCAGCCGCGGCTCTGCGGTTGGAGCAGATGAACAAGCTGGCCACCTTGCAGGCCGAATTGGACGGCGCAGATGCCGCGCTGGCCAAAGCCGAAGCCGCGCATGAGGCGCTGCGCGACGCGCTGAAAACCGCCACGACCGCGGATCAGCAGGCCCGTGACGCCCGTCGCGCCGCCGATCAGGCTGTGGCGCAGGCCGGGCGCGCATTGTCGCGTGCCGAGGCTGACCGCACCCTGGCGCAGGGCAAGGTCGAAACCCTAACGCTCGCCACCACACGCCATCAGGAAGAGGCAATGGCCGCGCGCAAACAGGTGGCAGAAGCCGAAGCGGCATTGGCCGATCTGGACGATCTGACGGAAGCCCGCGCCGCCATCGAGGCCGATAGGCAGGTGGTCGAAGGCGCGCGAATTCTGATGATTTCGCGGCGTTCCGCCCATGACGAGCTGCGCCGTGAAGGCGAGGCGCGGCTGAAACGGTCACAACAGGTGACCAAGGAAATCAGCGGCTGGCGGCACCGGTTGGACACCGCCGAAAAGCGGATTGCCGAATTGGGCGATCTGAAAACCACCGCTGAAGCGGAGTTGAAAGACGCCTCTGCCGCGCCCGAGGAGCTGGCGGCAAAACGCGACGAATTGGCGGGCGCGATCCGCGATGCCGAAGCGCGGCTGGCGGAGGCCAATGATGTTTTGTCCAAAGCCGAAGCCGCTCAGCGCGAGGCGGCCTTGGCTGAACGCGAAGCCGAACGTCTGGCAGGCGAAGCGCGCGAAGCCCGCGCCCGGTCCGAGGCCCGCGCCGATGCCGCCCGCGAAACCGTGCTGGCCGCGGCCGATCGCATTGCTGAAGAATTGGAACTCTCCCCGGCGCAGCTTCTGGAGCAACTCGACGTCGACCCCGACAAGATGCCCGACAGCGCCGCCCTTGAGGCCGAGATCAACCGCCACAAACGCCAGCGCGACAGCCTGGGTGCCGTGAACCTGCGCGCCGAGGAAGACGCCAAGGAAGTCCGGCAAGAGCATGAAGCGCTCAGCACCGAAAAAGCGGATCTGGAAGAGGCGATCAAGACCCTGCGCTCGGGCATTTCCAGCCTGAACCGCGAAGGGCGCGAACGTTTGCTGACGGCCTTTGAGCAGGTGAACAGCAATTTCTCAATGCTATTCACGCATCTTTTTGGCGGGGGTGAGGCTAATCTGGTGATGGTCGAAAGCGATGATCCGCTGGAGGCGGGTCTTGAGATCATGTGCCAGCCGCCGGGCAAGAAGCTATCGACACTGTCGCTTTTGTCAGGTGGGGAACAGACGCTGACGGCGATGGCGCTGATCTTTGCGGTCTTTCTGGCCAATCCGGCGCCGATCTGTGTGCTGGATGAGGTCGACGCGCCGCTGGACGACGCCAATGTCACCCGCTTTTGCGATCTGCTCGATGAAATGTGCCGCCAGACGGACACGCGTTTCCTGATCATCACGCACCACGCGATTACAATGGCGCGGATGGACCGCCTCTTTGGCGTGACCATGGCCGAACAGGGCGTGTCGCAGCTTGTGTCGGTGGATTTGAAAAAAGCGGAATCGATGGTGGCCTGAGCCTCACCGGATCGTGACGCGCACGGCAGGACATTCTGTGCCAAGCTATACGCATGAGATCGGTTCTTCTTCTGTTATGTCTTGCCACCTCCGCTGCAGCGCAGGACTGGGCTTTGCGGTCTGGAGATGAGGTCGTTGATCCGGCCACGCTGCTGGCGCGGTCGCTGACATTCTATGATGATGGGGTGTCCCGTTATTCGCCGGGTGGGTCTTATTCTTATACCTATTCGGCGCTGAACGGTGGCGGCACGGCCTTTGGCACCTACCAGATTGAAGCCGATAACAGCCTTTGTGTGCTGTTTCGCAACGGCTTTGACCGTTGCGATCTGTTTGTTCGCAATGCCGGGCGTCTGGTGCTGATCACTCAGCAAGGCGAACGCTATCCCGTTCGGCCCTAGCCCGCGTCACCCGGCCAACCCGTGTTACAACCGGTTCAGCAAGTCCGCCGTCGGCCATGCATCGGCGGGCAGGCCAAGCCGAACCTGTTCGGCTTGCACAGCGGCGCGGGTCTTGGCGCCCAGAATACCATCGACCTTGCCAACATCATGTCCGCGCGCCTGCAACCTTTCCTGAAGCGCTTTCATCTGAGCTGCGGTCAACCCTGCCGTCGCGCGCGACGCGTCATAGACCGGTGCGCCTTCAAGCCGCGTTGCGAAATAGGCCGCTGTGGTGACATAGACAAAGCTTTGGTTCCATTCGAAAAAGACGCGGAAATTCGGATAGGCCAGGAAGGCTGGCCCGGTTCGCCCTTGCGGCAGCAAGAGCGAGGCCTGCATCCCGCGCGGCAAACCGCCTGAGCGTCCCTTGACGCCCATCCTCTCCCATTGCTGGGTGGTCATCGTGGTTTGCAGCCCCGATTTCGACCAATCCATCTGGGCCGGCAGAGTGACTTCCTGCAACCACGGCTCCCCCGCGCGCCAGCCGAGAGAGGATAGCAGATCCGCCCCCGACACCAGCGCGTCGGGCGAAGAGCCTTTCAGGTCGATCTTGCCATCGCCATCGCCATCGCGCCCATGGGCAAGGATATCACCCGGCAGCATCTGGACCTGCCCGATCTCTCCGGCCCAGGCGCCGGTGGTGCGAGCGGGGTCCATCATGCCCTTGGCATAAAGATCGATCGCCGCCAAAGCCTGCGGGCGAAACAGTGCGGGGCGGCGGCAATCATGGGCCAGCGTCACCAGCGCGTTGCGCGTGTTGAAGTTGCCCTGAAAGCCGCCGTAATCGGTCTCAAACGCCCAAAAGGCCAAAAGCACGCCGCGTGACACGCCATAGTCTCTTTCGATCCGGTCAAACAGCGCGTCATAGGCCTGCGCGTTGCGTTGCCCGCGCTGCATACGATCGGCGGAGATCAGGCGTTGCGAGAACTCGACAAAGGGTTTCTGGAACACGCCCTGCGCCCGGTCGGCGCGGATCACGGCACCATCCTGCTGCACCCCGGCAAAAAACTGATCGACCGTCGCCGCGGAATGGCCATTGGCCATCGCCTCTTGCTTGAGCCCGTCGACAAAGCCCGCAAAAGATCCCCCGCAAGGCGTGGATGCCGCCGCTGTCTGTGCAGCCAAAATGGCCGCGCCCAGAATTGTCAATCTCATGGATGCTTACCCTTACTGCCCCGTTACAAGGTCACAGTAGCGATAGCAGCCCGACAAAAGCAACGAGGCCAAGCATAACCGCCCAAGAGCGCCACAGCATTGCCACAGAGGCATCGATGTCCTTGGCGCCGATCTGCTTGCGTCCGGCCTCGTTCACCCAGGCCAGTTGCCGCATCTGCCCGTCATAGCTGCGCGGCCCGGCCAGCGCGACGCTCAAGGCGCGGGCCATTGCCGCTTCGGGCCAGCCCGCATTTGGAGAGCGGTGGCGTCGGGCATCGTGGGAAATCTCGGACCAGTCGCGCAGCCGATGGGCCAAAGCGGCAAGGATAATGCCCGTCATCCGGGCTGGAATCAGGTTCAGAACATCATCCAGCCGCGCCGCCGCCCATCCGAATTGGGCATAGCGGTCAGTGCGATAGCCGATCATGCTGTCAGCGGTGTTCACTGCCTTATAGATCAGCAGGCCCGGAAGTCCGCCGATCAAGGCCCAGAACGCAGGCGCCAGAACTCCGTCCGACAGGTTTTCCGCAGCGCTTTCAATGGCCGAGCGGGCGACTTGAGACTCGGTCATGGCAGCTGTGTCGCGGCTGACGATGCGGGCCACCATGAGCCGCCCGTCATGCACCGACAGGCGCAGCGCATCGCCCACCGCCTGCACATGCTGGACCAGCGATTTCTGCGCCAAAAGAACTGCGGTCACAATGATTTCGACCAGCGCGCCAAGCTGGGCCAGGGCCCATCCCAGCCCCGCCGCGCCAGCCACCAGCACCACAACTGCAAACGTGCCGCCAAACCGGCGGTTGCCGGACGCATCGTAAAACCATGACTCCAGCTGTTTGACCGCACGCCCCATCAAAACGGCGGGATGTGGCAGACGCGACCACAGCCAGCGCGGCTCACCCAGAGCAGCATCCAGAAGCATGGCGCAGATCAGCAGGCCGGGGCTCATGACAAGGCGTCACGCAGTTGATCCCAGCGATCCGGGGCAGGCAGGCCCAGACGCAGAAGGGTTCCGGAATAGGGGAAAATGCGGCTCCAGACATGGGCACGGGCCAATCGGTCCTGCCATGCCTGCGCATCGTCTACGAGGTAGAGCCGGAACAGAGAGGTCCCGCCTGCCCCTTCGGCGCCGCGCGCAGTCATCAGCGCATCAAGGCGGGCGGCATCTGCATCCAGGCGTCGGCGCGTGGCCTCGGCCCAGTCAGCATCGTTCAACGCCAATGCCCCAATGCGCAGCGCCGGGCCCGACACCGCCCAGGGGCCTGTGAGGTCAGTCAATCGCGCGATCATATCGGGCGTCGCGATGGCAAAGCCAAGACGCAGGCCCGCAAGCCCCCAGAACTTACCAAAGCTTTTGAGGACAACAACGCCGGGACGGTCCGCCAGAGTGACAAGGCTTTGGGATGGCGTCACATCGCAAAAGCTTTCGTCTATCACCGTCAGCGGCGCATCGACATCCGCCGCGCGCCAAAGCCGACCATCGGGATTGTTGGGATGCACCAGCACCCGTGCCTGACCCGGCAGGTCTCCGACCTGCCAGCCTTGCGCGGCAAAAGCTGCTGCATGTTCGTTATAGGTGGGCGGAGTGATCTGCACAGCGCCGGGTGAAGCCAGCGCAGGCAAGCGCGCGATCAACGCTGACGCGCCGGGCGCTGGCAGAATCGCCGCGCCATCCGGCACGGTCCAGAACTGGCGCGCCGCTGTGATCAGCGCCTGTTGTGCATTGGCATCGGGCAGGGCCGTCCAATCCTGTGCCGTGAACGCCGGCAGCGGATAGGGCACGGGATTGATCCCGGTCGACAGATCCAGCCAGTCCTCCCGCGCCCCACCAAAGCGCGCAACGGCGGCATCGACGCCGCCGCCGTGATCTCTTGGTTGGGGACTGGCAGGGGTCATGAACAGGCAATCCTTGCGTCGATGCGCTTGCATCAAACCGAAATCGACTGCCCGTTCAAGGCTTTGTTACAGCTCAAGCCGCCTGAAGATGCGCGCGCCCATGTGGCTGCCAGTAATCCAGATCAGGATTGATCGGGATGATCCGATGCGGATTGATGCTGTCATGGCTGAAATGGTAATGGCGCACGATGTGCTCCATGTTCACCGTTTCGGCCACGCCGGGCCACTGATACAGCTCGCGCGTATAGGCCCAGAGGTTCGGGTAATCGATAAGCCGCTTGCGGTTGCATTTGAAATGCAGGTGATAGACCGGGTCGAAGCGGATCAGCGTGGTGAAGAGGCGCCAGTCGGCTTCTGTCAGGCGATCGCCCATCAGATAGCGATGCGCGCCAAGACGTTCTTCGAGCCAATCCAGCGTGTCAAATAACGGCGTGACGGCGGCGTCATAGGCCTCTTGCGTGGTGGCGAAGCCGCTTTTGTAAACGCCGTTGTTGAGCGTGTCATAGATGCGGTCATTCACCGGTGCGATTTCTTCGCGCAGGTCTTCGGGCCATAGATCGAGCGTATTGCCGGTGATCCCGTCAAAGGCCGAATTGAACATGCGGATGATTTCCGAACTTTCGTTAGACACGATCGTCTCGCGCTTTTTGTCCCACAGGATTGGCACGGTCACCCGCCCTGTGAAATCGGCGGCAGCTTTTGTGTAGACTTGATGCGCGTAGTCAAAGCCAAACAGATCGTCACCGCCGATGCCATGGTCGTCTTTTTCAAAGGTCCAGCCTTTGTCGAGCATATCGGGATGCACCATCGAGACACTGATATGCTCCTCAAGCTCTTTCAGCGCCCGGAAGATCATTGTGCGATGGGCCCAGGGACAAGCATTCGAGATGTAAAGGTGATAGCGGCCGCTTTTGGCTGCGAATCCCCCGTCTCCCGATGGGCCAGCGCTGCCATCAGCCGTGATCCAGTTCCGGAATTTCGCATCCTGACGCTTGAACGCGCCGCCGGTGGATTTGGTATCATACCACTGGTCCACCCATTTGCCGTCTACCAACAATCCCATGGGTCTTTGTCCTTTATCCGCCTCGATTGGCCAAGAAAATAGGGCTTTGAAAGCTTTGGCACCACGCCGCCCGCGCGCATCTTGCCTGCGCTGCTGCACAGATCATTCGCGATCGGTGATGCGGCCAACGTGCAACACAAGGATCATAATGCCCCACCGCGTGGTTAGGTTACTTGTTCTTCATCTTCATCAGCCCATGTTGGAGAAATAAACAAGGTGTCTGGTCATGAGCACATTTCTATCCGACGATATCCGCGCGAGCCTGATGGCCGCCCAGAAA
>JABSSB010000048.1 GCA_013214715.1 Paracoccaceae bacterium
CGCAATCGTCCCGCTGTCAGAGATCCACAGGATCAGGCCCGAAACGAAGTAACCTGTGCCCAGTGTTACGATCAGTGAAAACACCCTGAAATAGAGGATAAAGAACGCATTTATTGCCCCGATCGCCGCTCCGGCAAACAAAGCCACGATGATCGCACCACCGATGGGCACGCCTTGCTGCACGTTCAGCACGGCAATGATCATGGAGCTGAACCCCATGGTCGCCGCCACCGACAGGTCAAAATCCCCAGTCGTGAGCGGGATGATCAGCGCCAGCGTCAGCACCACCACCATCGCGTTCGAACCCAGCATCGAGGCATAGGAATTCCACGCAAACATCTGCGCCGGTTTAAACGCGCCCAACACCAGGATGATCAGAACCCAGGCCACCAAAAGGCCATAGCGTTCGCCCCAGTCTTTCCAATCAAACGCGCGGGCTGGCTCTGGCGCCACGGCCGCACTTTCCATCGCGGCGATCTTGGCTTCCAAGGCCGCGATGCGGTCCTCATAGACGTCTGTGTCCCTCATCTCATGCAATCCTGCTCATGGAGCGGTAGCAATGCTCCGCTATCGCGTCTTTGGTGAGTGTGTTGCCGCTCAGCTCCGCAACGATCTGGCCGCGCGCAAAGATCAGAACCCGGTGACAGATCGCGGCAAGCTGGTCGTAATCCGAAGACGCAACCAGAACGCCAGCGCCACGGTCTGCAGCCTCGTCCAGCCGGTCCCAGATCGCCTGCCGGGCGCCGACATCGACGCCTTGCGTCGGTTCGTCCAGCAGCACCAGTTTCGGGTCGGTTTGCAGCCATTTGGCCAGCACAACCTTTTGCGCATTACCGCCCGAAAGCGCTTCTAACGGCAGGCCAGGCTGGTTCGGTTTGACCTGCGCGGTCGCCCCAAGTTGGGCTGCATGCGTGTGAACCTGCCTGTCCGTCAGCCCCAGTTTGCTGCGCAGTTTTTCATAGATCGGCATGGCCATATTGTCGCCCACGCTTAGCGAGCCGACACCCGCAGCACCTAGCCGGTCGGCGGGAAGATACACAATCCCACGTTCCAGCGCTTCAATCGGCGTAAGGCGCGACAGCGGCAAAGTCCGACCGGACAGCTTCAGCTTACCCCCCGGCCCGCCCAACGCGCCGTAAAGGGCCGCAGGCACGGCGTCATAACCGGAGCCGATCAGCCCCGTCACACCAAGGATTTCGCCTTCGGCCACACCGAAGCTGACCGGGCCGACGCCCGGTGCCTGAAGCACCTGAACCTCGGCCAATGTGGCCGCGTTGCCCAGCGCCTTTGCACGGCCGCCATAGGCTTCAAGGCTGCGGCCGATGATACGGTCCACAAAGCCTTCATGTGAGGTGCTGGCCGTTTCGACCGTATCGATCAGATGCCCATCCCGCAGGATTGTGGCGCGATCTGTGATCTCGCGCACCTCGTCCACATCATGGCTGACGAATATCACGCTCGCGCCCGAGGCTGTGCAGCGCCGGACCAGATCAAACAACTGGTCAACACCCGCGCGCGGCAAAAACGGCGTGGGTTCATCCAGAACCAGCACGCCGGGGCGGTCAGCATGTTGTTCGGTGGCCTGGCGCAAATCCTCATAGGCGCGTACAATGGCCAGCAAGGCCCGTTCAACCGGTGAAAGTGCGCCCACTTCGGCGCGCGGATCGAGGGAGAGGCCAAATTCGTCAAAAGTCGCCGCAGCCTTGGCGTGCAGCTTGCGCCAGTTCAGCCGCCAGTCCGGCTTGGTCGCAAAATCGCCCAGATAAAGGTTTTCGGTCACCGAGACCGTGGGGATCAGGCCCAAATTCTGATGCACAAAGGCCAGCCCGCGCGCGCGCGCGTCATGGCCCGAGACTGGCAGCGTCAGCCTATCACCGTAAAGCCGGATTTCGGCCCCCGGCTCGGGCGTGTGAAAGCCCGACAGAATCTTGATCAGCGTTGATTTCCCGGACCCGTTGGAGCCCAGAAGGCCATGGACCTCGCCCCGCGCCACATGCAGCGACACGTTATTGAGGGCCACGGCCCCGCCGAAATGCTTCGACAGGCCCGAGATATCAAGCGCGGGGCCGTTGCCGGCCCCGTTTGACTGCGATGATGTCACTCCAGACCCCAAAGCGCCTTGAAGCCTGCGATATGCACATCGCCATAGCCGTCGTTGAAGGTGGCCGGGTTGCCTGCGCTCGCCACGTTTTCATCGGTGAAGATGAAGGCAGGCGTGTTCAGCTTGTCCACCGCGGGCAGACCGCACAGCAGGCGCATATTGGCATCGGTGCCAGCCATGCCGACCCAGCCAAGGCTTTCGCCAACATTCATTTCCACGATGTCACCGTCGCGCATCATATCCAGCACAAAAGGCGTGCCGTTGTAGCTGACGATCTTGGCGTCCGATCCTGCGATCTGGATGGCGGGCACAATGAACTGGCTCATGGAATCATAGACGGGCAGAACATAGTTGATGCTGGGATCGGCCAGCAGCGCGTTCTGAACGGCGGGTTGACCTTGAGTGGCCCAGTCATTCACCGGCACATTGATATAAGTGGTTTTGCAATCCGGGCAGTTTGCTTCCAGATAGCCGATGATCGAATCCCGCAGCGGGGCCGTAGGGGTGATTTCATCCGGGCCCAAAACCAACGCATTTACCTGACCTTCGGTCTGCACCATGGTCCAAGCTGCGATGATTTCGCCGATGGTCACGTAGTCGGTATTGGCTGCGCCATCCATCCAATCGGGCGCGCCCTGGGTGCTGGCATCCCAATTATGTGTCGCAGTAATTTTCAGGCCGGCTTGCTGCGCCTCAATGATCTGGGGCTGCAGGAATTCTGGTGGCAGACCGCCTTGCAGGTCAATCAGGTCAAAGTCTTCGGCTACTGCCGTGCTGATGCCCTGAATCCAACCCGCCGGGTCCATCTGGGTTTCCCAATCGCGCAGCTCAAACCCGACCAGTCCAGCCGCGTCCACAAAACCCTGGCTGATTGCCGCGTTGAATGGGTTGGCATTGGTCAGCGGGATGACGAACATCTTCTTGTCCGCCATGCAGGCGCGCGCATCAAACGGCTCTCCCGGCGCCTCAAAAGTCGGAAGCTCGCTGTATTTTTCGATCAGCGCCTTGGCGGCGTCCATATCGGCAAAGGCCGGCGAGGCCAGAGCCATTGCCGCCATACTGGGGATAAGAAGTTGTTTCACCTTGGTTTTCCTCACTGTTGTTCACTGTTGGTTGTTGAGTTCAGATAGTCGATGGCCGCATCGGTGCTGATCAGATCGGCGTATTTGGCGCTCATATCGAACAGGTTGGCCCGATGCGGGTCTTCGGCCCGGTCGCCCACGGCATCTTCAACCACCAGCGTCACGAACCCATGCGAGATCGCGTCGATGCAAGTCGCCCGCACACAGCCCGAGGTCGTCACGCCCGTCAGCAGAAGCGTGTCGATCTTGAGCCATTGCAACGTCGCCGCCAGCGAGGTTCCGAAAAACGCGCTGGGGTATTGCTTGGTGATGATGATGTCGTCTGACGTATAGGCGAGAGGCGGGGCGAGCTTCTGTGTCTCGGCGCCCGCATCAAAACAGCTCAGCGCGGGGACTTTGGCATAGAACGCGCCGCCATCCGCGCCACCGGGCTGATATTTCACCTCGGTGAAAATGGTCGGCACGCCCATCTCGCGTGCCTTGGGGGCCAGCCGCGCCGCATTGTCGAGCGCGCTCTGGCAGCCCGACCCGCCATAAAGCGGCGCGTCAGGATCGAAATAAGCCACGGCAAAATCAATGAACAGCACCGCAGGCCGGGCGCCACGCGTCTGTGACGCGTGATAGCCCGCGCGGGCATAGTTCTGATCGAGCGTGTCCGTCATTCCGCCGCCTGCTTGAACGCGTCACGGAAAATCGGGGCCACTGGCGGCTCGAACCCAGTTTCTTGCTTGCAACGGGCTTTGAGTTCTTCGATCGAGGTGAAGCCCCGATCAAAAAGCTGCACATCGCCGCGCGACGCGGCCATTTGCCTGCGCAGCTTGGTCGTGGCCTTGTCGTCCACCAGGCCATTGGCCACGACGACGCCATAGCGGCGCGCGCCCTCTTCGGTGACCAGACCGCGCGCGATGTCGCGCAGGACCAGTGCCGGATCACGTTCCAGCGGATCACCCCAGCCGCCGCCGCCCCATGTGTTGAAATACAGGATGTCACCCGGCTGAACAGCGATCCGGTCGCATTTCGAGGGAATGTTCTCTTCGGTTCCGTCCTTGCGCACCAATCGCTTGGTTGAGCGCATGCCCGGCGCACCGCCATTCACACCCCAGGGTGAGGTGAGCCAGCGATCATCATGGATCGACACCTCGCCTGCTTCCAGCATTTCATAGGCAATGGTGATGCCATTGCCGCCGCGATGCAGTCCCGCGCCGCCCGAATCCGGGATCGTCGCGTATTCACGAATGCGCAGCGGGAAATAGGCCTCAAGGAATTCATTGGGTACATTGGTAAAGGCTGGCCACAGCGAATGGCCGTCCGCGCCGTCGCCGGCAGGCCGCCCCGGAATGCCACCGAAGCCGATCTGGAACAGCTGATACCATTCGCCATCCGCGCCAAAACCCGAATACATGAAATGCGGGCTGTCGGAGAAGCCAGCGGCGTTCAACGCCTCGGGCGCGCCCTGACCCAGCAATCCACCCATCAGGTCGAAAATCCGACCCAGCATATGCGTCCGGCAGGACAGCGCTGCGGGTTTCTTGGGCTTGAGGATACAGCCTTCGGGGATATGCACCTCGACCAGATCATAGAACCCGTCATTGAACAGGATTTGCGGGTCAAACAGGTTGATCGTGAAAGCCCCGAAGAACATTTTGAACATTTCTTCGTTCAGCAGGAAATTGATCGAGCTAAAGCTCTGCGGATCAGACCCGGTGAAATCAAAATAGGCGATATTGCCTTCGCGATGCAGATGGCAGGCGATCTTGTAAGGGCCATTGCCCATGCCATCATCGTCGATCCAGTCTTCGAAATAGGCTTTCTGCCCATTCACCGCCTCGGGGATGATCATCTGAATGATCGCACCCATCGCGGCCTTGTTGCGGTCCAGCATGTCCTGCATGGCCGAGATGTAGATATCGGTGCCAAAGCGTTCGATATTCTCGCGCACGCGGCGTTCGGCTAGACGCAGAGCCGCAATGATCGCAAAGAAGTCGGACTTGTTCCATTCCGGCATCCGCGTGTTGTGCAGCATGATGTTGAGAAGTTCGTCCTGAAGCTCCCCACCGCGATAGATCTTTGTTGGTGGGATGATCAGGCCTTCTTCATAGATCATCTTGGCATCCGTTGGCAGTGAACCGGGTACTTTGCCGCCCACATCGGTCATGTGGCCGAACATGGCGGCCCAGCTGACCAGCTTGCCCTCGTGAAAGATCGGCATCATCAGCAGCCAGTCATTCAAATGGCTGACCGCGCCGTTACAGGAATAGGGGTCGTTGGTGATGAAGATATCACCATCTTCAATCGTGCCCTCATAGCCCTGCATGAAGCCATAAAGGAACGAGCCGAACTGCCCCACGACCATTTTGCCTTCTTCATTCGCGATCAACGGGAAGGCGTCATGCTGTTCGCGAATGCCTGGCGACATGGCGGTGCGGAACAGCACCGCGTCCATCTCGTTGCGCGCATTGCGCAGGGCGTTTTCCACAATATCCAGCGTGATCGGATCGACGGTCACACGGTTGAACGGGGTCGAATTTGTTTCAATGATGCGAGCTGGCATGGTTTCTTACCCCTTCGCTTTCTCGTGGCCCTCGGGCCAGATCAGAATGTTGCCGATGGCGTCGATGGTGCCGACATGGCCGGGCAGGATGACAGAGGTTGAATCCATCTCGGTCACCACAGCGGGGCCTTGCACGATGTTGCCAGGCTTCAGCTTGGCCCGATCATAGATCCAGGCATTACACCACTGGCCGCCTTCAAAAATACGGGTTTCCTGCACCTTGGCCGCGCTGGCATCCGCGCTGCCGCGGCCGGTATCGGGCGTGACAAAGCTTTTCTCTGCCCCCTGCACCACGGCACGCAGACCGACGATTTCATGCTCGGCATCCAACGCGAAGGTGAAGAGCTGCTCATGCTCGCTGTCAAAGCGGCGCGTGATGCCCAGAATACCCGTCGCAGACAGGTCATTCGGGGTGACATCAATGGTCAGCTTCATGCCCTGCCCATGATACCGGATATCCACCTGATAGAGCACGTCTTGTTCGTCTACGGGCACGCCTTCGGCGGTGAGCGCCTCGGCCGCCCCGGCCTCAAGATCTTTGAGCATCGCGGTGATCGACCGGTCATCCGTGTCGGACACGCGGGCCACAAAGGTCTGGCTCGCCTCATTGCGCAGGCGGGTCGTCGCATCGCCATAGGCACACAGCACGCCCGGCCCCGGAGGAATGATGGCAGGCCATGAATTCACCAGCCGCGCCAACGCGTTGGCATGAAGCGGCCCGGCGCCGCCAAAGCCGATCAACGCGAAATCACGCGGGTCATAACCTTGCTCGACCGAGACAAGCCGCAGAGCACCGACCATGTTTTCGTTGACGATGCGGATGATGCCTTCAGCGGCTTCTTCAACGCTCAAGCCCAGCGCGTCAGCCACGGTTTTCACGGCGGTCTCGGCCAGGTCGCGGCTGATCTGCATGTCGCCACCCAGCTTGGCATCCGAGGGCAGATAGCCCAGCACCACATTGGCATCGGTCACGGTGGGCTCGGTACCGCCTTTCATATAGGCAGCCGGTCCCGGCGCAGCACCCGCCGATTGCGGTCCAACGCGCAGCGCTTTGGTCAGTTCCGGCACATAAGCAATGGATCCGCCGCCCGCGCCCACGGTGCGCACATCAATGGATGGCGCGCGCACGGTCACGTCGCCGACACGGGTTTCGCGCCGCGTCCGCGCCACGCCCTGTTCAATCAGCGCCACATCGGTTGAGGTGCCGCCCATGTCAAAGGTCAGCAGATTTTCAAATTCGGCCTGTTTGGCGATCCATAGCGCCCCGGCCACACCGCCCGCGGGACCCGACATCAGCAGGTTCACCGGCTGGTCCATCGCCGCCTGAGCAGAGCTGAGACCACCATCCGAGCGCAAGATTTGAAGCATGGTGCCATCGCCCATGCGTCGCTTCAGCTCGTCCTGCAGGTTGCGCACATATTTGGACACGACCGGGCGGACGTAAGAGTTCACCACGGTCGTTTCCGTCCGCTCATATTCATACATCTCCGGCATCACCGAGGCCGAGGTCGACACCGGGATATGCGGCGCGATCTCCTGCGCGATTTCGGCAATGCGACGTTCATGCGCGTCATTGGCATAGCCATTGAACAGCGCGACAGTCAGCGCCTCAATATCCGAGCTCAGCAGTTTCTTCAGATCGCGGCGCAGCGCCTTTTCATCGAGCGGGGTCAGGATGTTGCCTTGGGCATCCATCCGCTCATCGGCTTCGATGGTGTATTCCAACGGCGCCAGCGGATCGGTCTTGTTCCAGATCACCCAGCCACCCAGACCGCCGGGCACATAGCTTCGAGCAATCTGCAGAACATCCTTGTAGCCTTTGGTCGTAACCAGCCCCACCAAAGCGCCCGAGGAGGTCAGAACCGTGTTGGTTGCCACGGTCGTGCCATGCATCACCTCGGTGATATCGCCTGGGTCTATACCTGCGATACGGCAGATCTTTTCGATCCCGTTCAGCACGCCTTTGGAACTGTCCTCAGGAGTCGATGGCACCTTGGCTGTGAAGGTCTTGCCATTGCGCTCATCCAGAAGCAACAGATCGGTGAAGGTGCCGCCCACATCTACACCCAGCCGCAGGCCTGTGCCCCCGCGATGCCGCGCGCTGCGCTGCACGGTTTCGATGGCCGAGGCCCCGGACTCAATCCGTTTCAGCCGGTCTTCAAAGGCGGCCAGCCGTTCCTCGTATTTCTTGATCAGGTCTTCCGTCGCAGACATGTTCTCTCCCCGTCACAACCCCAACAACCGGCGCAGGAACCCTTTGCGCGGCTGCGTGCTCCCTGTTTCGGCCAGGGCGGCGGCGCGTTCTGACAGCGCCAGCGTCCTGTCCAGCTTATGCTCGCGTTCCGCGAGCTTTTCTGATGTGCGTTTGGCTTCAGCCTGCGCGGCCTCAGCGGCTTGCAGGCTTTTTTCCAGCAGAGCGTCGCCGCGCCGCTGTGCCTCTTGCGCGGCCTCGGCATTGGCCAGCGCGCTTTCCAACAGTGCCAGCGACCGATCCGCAACCGAGCGGGCATCATCCCCCTGTTCGGCCAGTGTCATGGCGCGCGAGAGCAAATCAGCCAGCCTTGCGCCATTTTTCGCTTCGATCTCGGCTTGGGTCACGGCGCTTTCAGCCACACGCATGGCACGATCTGACACGCCTTCCAGCGCAGCGGGATCGTCTTTCTGGTTTTCCAGATGCGCCAAGGCACGCTCAAGAAGACCCGCCAGACTAGCCTTGTCTTCTTCCAAAGCCTCCAAGGCCAAATCCGCGCGGTGCAGCATGGCGTCCTGCTTGTCCAAAAGCGCGGTCAGCCTTGCGATCTGATCATCCCGCTCGGCAAGGCCAACCTCAAGATCTTCGATATCGTCGAAGAGGAAGGACAGAATGGCATCTGCCTCCAACTCATCGCGATTTCCATCCAGCAAGTGGCCTTCGTCGGGCAGATCGACGCGCAACCGCCCTTCATTGTCGCGGCGCGCTTTCAACAGCGAGAGGGCCACGGCCTCGCGAATGCGCAGCCGTGTCGTACCCAGACGCTTTGCGGCCTCTTCAACCGTCAGAAAGCTGGTATTGTCCTGCGCGCCCTGCATCCGGCTTAGATGATCCCAGCCGCGCGCATCTGGTCCTGCTGATCATCGGACAGGCCCAGGATTTCGCCAAAGACATAGCCGTTGTGCTCTCCTAGTGTTGGGCCGACATGGCGCACTGCGCCGGGTGTTTCTGACAAGCGCGGAGCGACGTTTTGCATGGTGATCGGTCCGAAATCAGGATGCTCCACCTTCACCAGCGCTTCGCGTGCTTTAAAGTGTTCGTCCTGCATCATGTCTTCGGCCTTGTAGATCAGACCACAGGGCACGCCATGTTCGTTCATCAACTCTTCCAGCTCATCCAGCGGGATTGTCTTGGTCCAGTCGTTGATCAGCCCGTCGAGCTCTTCCTGATGCGCGCCGCGTGCGCCGTGCGTGGCATAGCGCTCATCCTCCGCCAGTTCCGGGCGGCCCATTGCGGCAGCAAGGCGTTTGAACACGGTGTCCTGATTGGCGGCAATGAGCAGCAGCTTGTCATCTGCCGTGTCGAATACGTTCGAGGGCGAGACATTTGGCAGGATCGCACCCGTCCGTTCGCGCACATAGCCCGCCACGTCATATTCCGTGACAAGGCTTTCCATCATGTTCAGCACGGCTTCATAGATCGCGCTGTCCACAACCTGTCCGCGCCCGGTGCGCTCGCGCGCATGGATGGCAAACATCGCGCCCATGCAGGCATGCACAGCAGCCAATTCGTCGCCGATTGAAATCCCCATTCGGGATGGCTGGGTCGAAGGATCACCCACGACATAGCGCAAACCGCCCATCGCCTCTCCAATCGCGCCATACCCCGCGCGAGAGGAATAGGGGCCGGTCTGGCCAAAGCCGGTGACACGCACCATCACAAGACGCGGATTGATTTCCGACAGCACATCATAGCCAAGGTTCCAGCGTTCCATCGTGCCAGGGCGGAAGTTTTCGATCAGGATGTCGGCATCCTTGATCAGGTCGCGCACCATCTGCTGCCCTTCAGGCGTGCGCAGGTTCAGCGTGACCGATTTTTTGTTGCGTGCGACCACGGGCCACCACAGCGATTTGCCATGTGGCTTTTCGCGGCCCCACTGACGCATCGGATCCCCAACACCGGGCGCCTCGATCTTGATCACTTCGGCGCCAAAATCCGCCAGCAGCTGACCACAGAATGGACCTGCCAAAAGCTGGCCCATTTCCACCACACGCAAATCCGAAAGAGCGCCCTCACGCGGCGTGCTGTCAGTCATTCCTTCGCTCCCTAACTCATTGACGAACGCGTCAATCTTGCTATTTGGTATACGAAATTAGGCGGGTGCGACAAGTTGACAACAAATTTTTGCGAAATAATCGAAGTATCTCCTAGAGATGGGATACAAAACGAAAAAACGATCCTCAGTACGGATCAAAAGCTCGACCTGATCACACAGGCGTANGACGCTGGGTTGAACCGTATGGAGGTGACAAGCTTCGTCAATCCAAAGCGCGTGCCCCAGATGGCAGATGCGGATGAGGTCGCCGCACGTGCTCCGAAAACCCTGCGCACGATCGGACTTACTCTGAACGCTCGCGGCTTTGACCGCGCCGTCGCCGCAGGTCTGGACGAAGCGAATTTTGTTGTCGTGGCAACAGAGACGTTCAACCAACGCAATCAAGGCGTGGGCACCTTTGACAGCGTCGACGCTTTCGCGACGGTTAAAGCCACCGCACCCGACACAATCGGCCTCGGCCTGACCATCGGCGCGGCCTTTGGCTGCCCATTCGAAGGCGAAGTGCCGGTTGCACGGCTGATGAAAGTGGTCGAGGCCGTCATGGCGCATGCACCGGATGAATTGTCTTTGGCCGATACGATTGGTGTCGCAACCCCGGCGGATGTGACAGAACGGGTCAAAGCGGTGCAGGACGCCTTCCCGGACGTAGCCCTGCGCCTGCATCTGCACAATACGCGCAACACGGGCATCGCCAATGCCTGGGCCGGGATTGAGGCGGGCGTGCGGCGCTTTGATGCGTCTTTGGGCGGCACGGGCGGCTGTCCTTTTGCACCCCGCGCGACCGGCAATATCGCCACCGAAGACCTGGTTTACATGCTTGACCGATCCGGCATCGAAACCGGAGTAGATCTGGATGCCGCCATCCGCACAGCGGAATGGCTGGAAGCGCAGCTGGGCCATTCTGTGCCAGGCCAGGTGATGAAAGCGGGCGGGTTTCCGGCCCCGCAGGCGGCCTGACCCTTGGGCGGCGACGCACGCATCCAGGCCGCCGATCAGGCCTATCTGCAAATCAGGGGCCGCATTCTGACAGGCGATCTGGGCGCGGGCGACCGGTTGAAGGAACAGGCTTTGGCGGAAGAGCTTGGCCTGTCCCGCACACCAGTGCGCGCCGCCATTACGCGCCTGATCCACGAAGGCTTTGCCGAACGTGGCAGCGGCTATTCCACACGTGTCGCGGGCTTTCCCGATCATGAACTGGAACAGATTTTCGAAGTGCGACGCNGGCTGGAAAGCTATGCCGCTGGGCAAGCCGCTGATCTTGCAACCGATGAACAGGTCAACCAACTCGACGCGCTGACCACCCGGATGGAAGAAATCACGCCGCCAAAAACACCCCCCGAATTGCAGGAAATCGCTGAAATCAACGCTGAGTTCCACCGCATCATTTCCGAGGCTGCGCAATCGCCGCGCCTGATGGCGGTGTTGCAGATGGCGGTGGATGTGGGCTTGGTGGCGCGGACCTATCACGTCTTTACCGATGCGGATTACATCCGCTCTGCCCGGCATCATCGCGAATTGGTTGATGCGATCCGCACGGGGTCAAGCCGCTGGGCCGAAAGCGTGATGTCGAGCCATATCCTCGCCGCCGCGCAACGCGCCGTGGCCCGGTAGGTGCGACGCGCGACTGCGAAAGCTTTGGGTTGGGCGCTCTGGTCCTGTGCCATGGCCTTACCGACCCTGCCCGCGGCCGACCCTCTTGGTGCGGCCCGCGATTGGATCGCTGCGGCGATCACGGAGCTTTGCCCGCGCCCCAACCTGACAGGCTTTGATGCAGAACTGGCTTTGCCCGGCGCATGGGTGATTGACGAAGAAGTGCTGCCCAACGCATCCACCCCGCGCCGTATCCGCTTGCGCCTCGCGCTGCCGGAGGGGGGCGTGCTGACCTTGACCCGGTTTCAGCTCAACGGCGCCTTGCGACAAATGCGGGCTGCCGTCTTCATGCCCGGTCCCGATGGAGAAAGACCTGTGATGCAAGCGATCACTGACGGCGCCTGCACCATCCGAGCCGGGCAGGCGATCCGACATGAGGGGCCTATGGAAGTCAGGCTCGACCAGTTGGACGGCGATCTCGCCAGCATCCGCTGGACCGAGACGCTGCAGACCGATTGGCCAGAAGGCACCGACCGTGGCGGCGTACGGGTGGCCCTGATCGACACCGGTTTGGCCTATGATCTGCCGCACTATGCTGACCGTCTGGCCCGCGGGCCGGATGGCACCCCGCTTGGCTATGATTTCTGGGATCAGGACCCGTGGCCTTATGACGGTGATACAAGCCGCAGCCCGTTTCAACCAATCCGGCATGGCAGTGCCGTGGCATCGGTTCTGGTCCGCGAAGCGCCGCAGGTCAGCTTGCTGCCCTACCGCTTCCCGCGTCCAGACATGACCCGGATGGGCGAACTGGTCGATCGGGCGGCGCGCGACGGCGCCCGGGTTCTGGTCATGCCATTGGGCAGCAATCGTCCCGACGACTGGAGCCGTTTTCTGCAGGCGCTGGACCGTCACGACATACTGGCTGTAGTGTCTGCAGGGAATGACGGGCGAGATATCGATCTTGAACCGATCTATCCCGCCGCATTTGATCATCCACGCATCCTGACTGTGACCTCCTCGGACGGGTTGGGACGTTTGGCCAATGGGTCGAACTGGGGGACAAAAAGCGTCGATATCATGCTGCCCGCTGAAAACCTTGGCGTGACTGATTTCCGGGGCGCGTCTGGCACAGCCTCTGGGTCCAGCTATGCGGTGCCCAGATTGGCCGCCATGGCGGTCAGGATGCTGCAAAACACCCCAGACATGACTGCCGCAGACCTGAAAGCACAAGTGATCGGACTGGCTGTCGCGTCGCCCTATGATCGTGACAAACTGGCGGCTGGCTGGATCCCGAACCCATTGGCGGAGTGATCAATTGCGCCGCGCCGGCGCAGGTGGGGCGGCATCGATGAAGCGCCGGGCTGCCTCCGCCTGGCGCGGATCGGAGGAAAGCAACAGGTGATACGCCTCCTCCGCCAGTTCAGGCGCCCCACCCCAGACACCGGATTGAATACCAAATCGCAACGCGGCGGGATCATCGGGCGCCAGCCGCATCACGACCCGCGCGTGCTCGGTCATCTCGGCAAACCGCGCAGCCAATTGCAACGATACCAGCAAGGACAGGCGCGCATTGAGCGAATTGGGTACCTGCCCAACCGCCTGAGCGTGCAGATCGGCCGCTGCATCGAACGCCCCTGCCTGCGCCATGATGCGCCCGGCCTCAAGAAGCTGACCGTGGTTCATGGCGGCGCTGCATGTGGTGGTGAGCCGGTCCAAATCGTTTGGGGCTTCCAGACTGGCCGCACACTCTGCGAAATCTTGTCCGAGTTGCGTTGTTAAGGATACGGCATCACGAGCGAACCGCCCCTCGAGCAAGGCGCGTATATCCTCCATTGGAATGGCCTCGAACCGACCATCGCCGCCCCCCACGGCGATGCCCAGAAGATGTCCGCTCATGTCCACGAGTGCTCCACCGCTTACGCCGGGCTGCATCTGGGCCGTGACATGAAGCCGACCAAGCTCTGCGTCCGGGGCCGGAGTTGATATCAACACTCCGGGGTCGAAAGGGCGGATTTCCTGCCGCGCGATATCTGCTCCGATGGTGACAACATCCTTGCCAGGCTCCCCCCCGTCGAGCGAGGGAATCCAGCCGCCATCCGGCAACCCGTCAGCACGTAAAAGGACCAGATCCCCGCGATAGGATGATGGGATGACGACAGCATCACGAGGACCATCGGGCGTATGAATAACGGCCTCGCTCTGATTGCCGACGATATGGCGATTGGTCACAAGAAGGTCCGGGCCAATGCGTGTGGCGCTGCCGATGGGATCAAAGCTCGAGACAGGGAAGACAGCTTGCCGCATTCTGCAAACCGGGTTTGGAGCGCCACAATCCGCTTTGTACGACTTGGCATCCAGCGTCGCCTGCCAGGCCAGGATACGCCTGTCTTCCTGCCCCGCACGCTCCACAAGGATGGACACGCTTTTGGTGCCTTCAGGAAGGATGGCCAGGGCGGCCACGGCATCCCGTGCGGTTTGAACCCGGCGCGACCCAATTTCGAGGATCACGTCACCAGGTCGCAAGCCCGCCAAATCTGCAGCGCTGTTGGATGAGATGGCCTGCACAACCGGTGCAGCCACGCGGGCCTGCTGCGCGGGCGGCGCGTCCGTCAATTGCCAACCCGGCGCAGGGTAGACCACCGCTCCACCCTCCAGCAGCGCCTCTGCGACACGGGTCAGCAAGTCAGCGGACACGGCAAATCCGACGCCAGTGTTTGTATCCCCGCGCGATGCAAATATCGCCGAAATCATCCCGACCAACTGCCCATCGGCATTGACCAATGCCCCGCCGGAACTGCCGGGGTTTATGGCCGCATCGGTTTGGACGAAATCTTCCACAGCGTTGAAACCGGCATCCGACACTTGCGTCGCCGACACCACGCCACAGGTGATCGACAGCCCCAAACCAAACGCATTGCCAACCGCACAGGCCCGATCCGCCAGCGCCGGTTCAGGCGCAATGTCAAAAGCCTGCAAATCCGCATCCACGCGCAGCAGGGCGATGTCACTGGCCACATCATGGCCGATCAAATCGGCGGGGAGAACCCGACCATCACTCAGGCGCACAGTAATGCGGCTCGCCGGCTCAATCACATGCCATGCGGTCGCGACAATGCCATTGCTCAGAATAACGCCACTGCCTTCGGGGGCTGTGCCTGTCCCGGCGCTCCGACCATGACCAGGCCAGACCGGAAGGACCGACACAACCGAACGCATTGTGTCCGACGGCAAGGCCCGGAGCTGAGCCGGAAGCATGCCAAGAGCCAGCACCACAACCAAGCACTGCAAGACAGATCGCCAAGAATTCATTGTCCAAAGCCTCTAGGTCAGCACTGCCATGATTGCAGCATAATTGCGTCCGGGGCGGCAAGCTTCGCGTGCGCACGTAGGGCATGACACCAATAACCCAAACCAAAAAACGCGCCGCAGGTATCTGCGACGCATTCGATTTGGGTAGATCGATCAGACGTTACTGCGAGACGCCCAGATTGTTGAAGCTACCCACCTGAGCAAATGTGGTTGCGTTGAAATTGCCAACCTGAACGACAACGGCCTGATTGGCGTCACCGCCGGTCATGCTGCCCGTGATCGTGTTGCTCGAGCCGGTCTGCTGGAAAGCAAACAGGTTGCCATTAGATTCTCCGGATGTGCTTCCCACATCAAGCGTGATGGAGTTGCTGCTTCCATTTTGGAACAGATCGCCTGGCAGCAAAGAGCCGGCATAGATGGAGGCATCCCCCGTGAACGGCCCGGACAGGTTGTTATCGTCCCCGTAGATCGTCACGGTGATCGAGTTCTGGCCACCTGACCCGTCCTGCTGATCAATGTTCAGCAGGTTGTTGTCGCTTTCTCCGCTGCCGCTGCCCAAGAGTTTGATATCGGCAAGGTTGTTGCCCAGTTGGTTGATGCCGATGATATTGTCATCACCATCAACCTCAACCTTGGCCGAGTTTGTTCCGCCTCCGGCGTTGAACAGATCTTGAGTGATGGTGACCTCGTTATCATCCCCATCACTGCCGCCGCCTGAGCCGAAAATATCGACAGAGGCATCATTGCTGCCCAACTGAGTAATATCGATAGTGTT
>JABSSB010000049.1 GCA_013214715.1 Paracoccaceae bacterium
TCCTCATCGCCCACGCGCAGCTCCTCCATGATCGTCTGCAACAGCGCGGCGGGCGGGTTTGCGGAATGGGTCATGCGGTCGGAAAACATCAGAACAACCAGTTGTCGGACAAGGCGCTGGAAGTGCTTGAGCGGGTGGCCTGCCCCTCGGCCGGGGCCTGCGGCGGCCAGTTCACCGCCAATACGATGGCCTGTGTCTCCGAGGCCGTCGGCCTTGCGCTGATGAACTCTTCGGGCGCGCCCGCGCCTTATGAAAGCCGCGACCAATATGGCGAGGCCTCGGGCCGGGCGGTGATGGATCTGATCGAGAAGAACATCCGCGCTCGCGATGTGGTGACGCTGAAATCGCTAGAAAACGCTGCCCGCGTGGTGGCCTGCACCGGCGGCTCGACCAATGCCGGTCTGCACCTGCCCGCGATTGCGCATGAAGCAGGGATCGAGTTCTTCCTCGATGATGTCTGCGAGATTTTCCGCGACACACCCTATTTCGTCGATCTCAAGCCCGGCGGGCAATATGTGGCCAAAGACCTCTACGAGGCTGGCGGCGTGCCGGTGGTGATGAAAGAACTGCGCAAGGCCGGTCTGCTGCATGAAGACTGCATGACTGCCAGCGGCTATTCCATTGGCGAAGAGCTCGACAAGATCGACATGGAGGCCGATGGCCGCGTGATCTATCCGATCGAGACCCCGATCACCAAGACCGGCGGTGTCGTAGGCCTCAAGGGCAATCTGGCCCCCGAAGGCGCGATCGTGAAAGTCGCAGGGATGAGCGAAGAGCAGCAGGTCTTCACCGGCCCGGCCAATGTTTTTGAATGTGAGCAGGACGCGTTTGATGCCGTTCAGGCCCGCACCTATAGCGAAGGCGAAGTGATCGTGATCCGCAATGAAGGCCCCTCTGGCGGGCCGGGGATGCGCGAAATGCTGGCGACCACGGCGGCGCTGTCGGGTCAGGGCATGGGCAAGAAGGTGGCGCTGATCACCGATGGCCGGTTCTCGGGCGCGACGCGCGGGTTCTGCGTCGGCCATGTTGGCCCCGAAGCCGCCCATGGTGGCCCGATCGCGCTGCTGCAAAATGGCGATATGATTACGATTAACGCGCTGACCGGCGAGATCAGCGTGGACCTGTCCGAAGAAGAACTCGCGACCCGCAAAGCCAATTGGAGTGGCGCGCGCGAGACGATCTATGCCTCCGGTGCCCTCTGGAAATACGCCCAATTGGTGGGCGAGACCTACAAGGGCGCGGTCACCCATCCGGGCGGCCAGATGGAAAAGCATGACTATATGGACCTCTAAGGTCATCGCAGCAGGCGGCCTGGCGCTGGCCTTGGCCGCCTGCGACCCCGCCATGATGGGCGGCACCCCCATCACGCAAACTCAATTTGCCGGTGGCGCGGTCACGCTGGCCACGCCGCCGGGCTATTGCATCGACCCGCGTCGAACACGCTCGGGCGCGGATCAAAGCATGGCCATCATCGCGCGCTGTGACCGGTTGGGCCAGAATGGCGGACGCCCAAGGCCCGAGGCGCTCGCGGTGATGGTCGCGACAGCGATCCCCTTGCCAGACGGAACAGGCCCGATGACCACGCGCGACCTGGCAGGGCTAATAAACGATGGCACAGTTGATCAACGACGGGACCGGCCCGATATCGCGATGATCCGGGTTAGGTCCGACAGCGTGCCTGACCGCTTCGGCCCCTATTACTGGCGCGGCGCGTTCCGGGTGAACGGGCAGCTGATGGGCGTGACGCTTTATGCCCCTGATGGCAGCGGCGCAGCCGGGCGGGATGGGGCTGATCTGTTGGAAAACCTTGCAAGACGCACGCGCCGCGCCTCGGACGCATGACGTCTGCTTTTGCGTAGGGCGGGGTTTACCCCGCCGGCTGCCTCAATCGCAGGGCGTCACCGGATCGCCGATCTTCACCCTGCCGGGCTGCATCACCTGCGCGCACCAGCCGCCATGTCCCCGCAGCGCCGAATAGCCGCCCGGCCCCAGCGCCTTTTCCATCCGTGAACAGGGCGCGCAGAGCGTGGTGATCTCAACCTCGGCTCCGCCAATCCGCAGCCGTCGCCCACGCAGGGCCGACAGGTTCAGAGCCGCCACGACCAGATTGCGGCGCAGGATGTCGGGCGGGATGGCCTCACGGCCCAGATAGGCACCGATGGCGGGCAGATGCTCGGCCTGGATCAGCGTGACCGCCCGTTTGCCGGGGCGAGCGCGGTCGCCCTGCACCCCGGCCTCGGTCACCTCGGCCACATCCACCGGATGCATGGGCGCGTATTTCTCGCAGCGCAGCCCAATCCAGATCAGCCGACCGGGCTGCGCCCAGCGTTGCTGCATCTGGTGAAACTCGCTCACGCCGGNTGTGCGCGTGTGGCCAGCGGAATTTCGCGGATCGGCAGATGCACCAGCGCGCTGAAGGCGCCCACGCCGACCCCGATCCACCAGACCAGCGAATAATCGCCGGTGATGTCATATAGCTCCCCGCCCAGCCAGACGCCAAGGAACGACCCCAGCTGATGGCTGAAAAACACGATGCCATAGAGCGTCGCCATGTAACGCAACCCATAGATGTATCCCACAAGCCCAGAGGTCAGAGGCACGGTCGCCAGCCAAAGCGACCCGAAGGCGACCGAAAAGATGATCACCGACATGGGCGTGATCGGGAACAGGAAGAACATCACCAGCGCCACTGTGCGCAGCACGTAAATTCCGGCCAGCAGATATTTCTTGGGATAGCTCTTGCCCAGCCACCCCGCCAGCAACGTGCCACCAATATTGGCAAAGCCAATCAGCGACAGCGCCACCGCCCCCAGCCCGGACGTGGTCGTGATCCCGACCGAGGCCAGCAGACTGCCCGGCGCGATCGGGCCGCACATCTCGGTCACGAAGGCCGGAAAATGCGCCGTGACAAAGCCCAGTTGATAGCCGCAGGAGAAAAAGCCCAGAAAGATCAGCGTGAAAGACGGATCCCGCCCGGCCTTGCGCAGGATGTCGGTCAAGCTCTCTTCGATCTGGGCCTTGCTGGCCACGACAGGTGCGCGCATCCACGGCAGGATCAGCAAGCTGGCCATCACAGCAGCCGCGAAGATCAGAAATGTCGTCTGCCAGCTGATGAAGCTCAGCATCCATTCTGCCACCGGCGGGCCGATCATCTGCCCGGCAGAGCCCATCGCCGTGGCAATCGCCATCGCCATGGACCGGTTGTCATCCGAGGCCGCGCGCCCGACGACGGCGAGGATCACGCCAAACCCGGTGCCTGCGATGCCAAAGCCCACCAGCACCTCATATAACTGATGCTCAATCGGCGTGACCGCAAACGCGCTGAGCACCAGCCCCACCGCATAAGCCAAAGCCCCAAGGATCACCGCCCGCCGGTCACCCATACGTTCGGCAATCGCGCCAAAGATCGGCGCGCCGATGCCCCAGGCGAGGTTCTGGATCGCAATGGCGAGTGAAAACTCGGCCCGGGGCCAGTTGAACTCGTCTGCGATGGGGATCTGGAACACCCCGAACGACGCCCGGATGGCAAAGCTGACAAGCAGGATCAGACTGCCTGCCAACAGAACGGGGGTGATCAGGGGCTGGCGTTGGGTCATACGACGCGGTCCTTTGGATGCGAGGCTGAACCTTAGGCAGGTGCGCCGGGGCGTCAATCCAGCTTTTTGTCATGGCGTCATCAGGTTTTGTGATCTTGTCGCGCGGCCCCTTGCCGGGCTAAAGCCGGGGTCATGTCTGACGCATCCGCCCTTTATGACGCGCGCATCGCCGCTGGCCTGTTGCGCCCTGATCCGGCCCAGGCCGGGGTCATGTCGCATTTCGACCGTATCACGCAGGCGCTGGCGCAACCGGTCAAACGCGGCCTGTTTCGCCGCGCGCCGGACCCGATTGCCGGGCTTTACCTGTGGGGCGGGGTCGGGCGCGGCAAGTCGATGCTGATGGATCTGTTTGTCGAGGCCCTGGGCGACACCCCCGTGCGCCGCGTGCATTTTCATGCCTTTATGCAAGAGATCCATGCCGGAATGCACAAGGCCCGCGCGGCGGGCGCGCAGGATGCGCTGGCCCCTGTCGCAGCCGAGGTCGCCAAAGACCTGCGCGTGCTGGCCTTTGACGAAATGCAGATCACCGACATCACCGATGCGATGATCGTCGGCCGCCTGTTCGAGGCGCTCTTTGCTGCTGGTGTGGTGGTTGTCACCACCTCCAACCGTATTCCCGATGATCTTTACAAGGACGGGCTCAACCGCCAACTCTTCCTGCCCTTTATCGAGCTGATCAAGGAGCGGATGGAGGTGATTGAGCTGACCTCACCCACCGATTACCGGCAGGATCGTCTGACCGGAGCGCAGGTTTACTTCACCCCGATCACACCCGATACCCGCGCCACGATGCAAGCGATCTTTGACGATCTCGCCGGGGGGCAGGCCGAACCGCTGGACATTCCTGTCAAAGGCCGAACCGTGACCCTGCCTGCCTTTCGCAACGGTGTGGCGCGGGCGACGTTCTATGATCTGTGCGGGCAGCCGCTTGGCCCACCGGATTTTCTGGCCATTGCCGAAACGGTCAAGGTTCTGGTGCTGGAAGACATCCCCACCCTGGGCCGGAACAATTTCAATCAGGCCAAACGCTTTGTCACGCTGATCGATGCGCTTTATGAGGCCAAAGTGCGCCTGATCGCCTCGGCCGCGGATCGACCGGAAATGCTCTATCTGGAAGGCGCGGGCAGTTTCGAATTCGAACGCACCGCATCGCGGCTGCGCGAAATGCAGGACGCCGACTGGGGCATCTGACCGCAGGACCGCAACGAAGCGCTTGATTTATCGCGATATCTCTTAAACAGTGGAGGTCTCGGCAGGTTACGGAGTGGTCCATGTTCAAACCCGGTCTTTTTTTCGCGCTAATCTTTTGCCTTGGGCTGCTGCCCGGGCTGGCTCAAACACAGGAAACGACAGAGCCTGACCCAAGCGCGGGCGGCTCGGAAGAGGCCTCGGATGGGGCGGCAGATGCGGGGCGTGCTGCGGTGCAAGCCGCGAGCGATGTGCTGGCCGCCAAAGGGGCCACCGACAGCATGGAAGAGACGCTGTCGACCAAAGACCTGTTCGCCGCGCTGACAGATCCAACCATTTCCACGCAGGAGCTGGACCTGCGCGCTTTGCCTTTGACGATGGAGGAGCTGAAATCCCTGGCCGATACCTGGCTGGAGATCAGCAAGGGCATGACCACCGCCGTCGTGGCCGAGCAACTCGCAATTCAACAGGCCGAGGCCGCGGGCGAAACTGTGTCGCGCGACCGGCTGACCGAATTGACAGCACACCGCAACAAAGCATTCGACAACATGAGCTCGGTGGTCAAAAGCTATGCCGCCAAGGGCGGGGACGAGGCTGAGGTTGCGCGCTATCGCGCGTATCGCTCGGCGATTTTTGTCGAAGAAAAGCAAGGCGCAGATTTTAGCACCTTGCTGACGCAGGCTACGAATTGGATTTTGGATCGCGAGGGCGGGATGCAGTTGGGGCTGCGCATCGCGGTGATCATTGGGTCGCTTGTCGGGTTGATGATCGTGGCGCGGATCGTGCGGCGCACGGTGCACAATGCGCTGGGACGCGTGCCGGACCTGTCCAAGCTGTTGCAGTCTTTCCTTGTGATGGTGATTTACTGGATCACCATTGCGATTGGGCTGATGATTGTGCTGAGCGCGTTGGGCATTGATATCACCCCGATCTTTGCGTTGGTCGGCGGTGCGTCCTTTATCATCGCCTTTGCGATGCAGGACACGCTGGGCAATCTGGCGGCGGGGTTGATGATCATGTTCAACCGGCCCTTTGACGAGGGCGATTACGTCACGGTGGCCGGGACGGGCGGCACGGTGAATTCGGTGTCGATCGTGTCGACCACGGTGATCACGCCGGACAATCAGGTCATCGTCATTCCCAACAGCAAGGTGTGGGGCGATGTGATCACCAATGTCACAGCCTCGGACACCCGACGCGTCGATCTGGTGGCGGGCATCGGCTATGGCGATTCCATTGAACAGGCGCAGGCCGTGCTGGAGCAGGTGATTTCGGCCCATCCGCTGACGCTGGAAGATCCCGCGCCGCTGGTTCGGGTCAGCAATCTTGGCGCGAGTTCGGTGGATTTCGTCGTGCGGCCCTGGTCGAAGGTCGAAGATTACTGGACCGTCTATTGGGATCTGACGCGGCAGATCAAGGAAGCCTTTGACCGTGAGGGCATTTCCATCCCCTTCCCGCAAACCGATATGCATGTGCATTTTGCCACGCCGCCCACGGACCAGGCGCAAGCTCCGTTCACACCGCCCAAACCTCAAATGGCCGAACGAAGCCGTGGATTTGACAAAGGCGATGACGGACCCGATGAGGCCGAGGAGGGCGGCGAGACGACCTGACATCCGATTTGGCGTCACGTCCGGCTTTGCGGCCACCCCGCGCCGGCGAACGCGACGGAAGGCTGGTATCACGTGGCGTGACCTGTTTCCCTTGGCGCAGATCCGGCATGAAACCGGACATGTGGCAGAACACCATCGGGAGGGGCCATGTTTGCAAAAGCTTTGAGGGTTGCCCTCGGCGCAGTCTTGGTCGTCGTGGCGGCATTGGTCGGCTATCTGTGGATCGCCCCGCCGAACCTGCTGAAAGTTGGCACGAATTACGCCGCCAAGATCGTCTGCTCCAATGTGTTTCTGGCCGGGCGGGACGCGCAGGAGGTGCTGGCGCTGGATGTGCAGGCGCCGGGGCATCCTCTGCTGAAACAGGTCTCTGTCTCGGTTGATGAGAGCGCGGGACAGGTTACGGCTCGGGTCTTTGGCTTTGCCGCGCCGGCAGTGTCACAATACCGCCCCGGTTTGGGCTGCACCAATCTTCATGACGCAACGCTCAGCCCCGCAAGCCTGCCCATGCTTGCAGCACCGGGCGAGGAGGTCTGGCCACAGGGCAATGCCGTGACCCTGTCGCAGGACCCAAAGCTGGTGCAGGCGATGACAGATCCTGCGCTTCTGGGTGAAGGCTATCGCGCGGCTTTGGTGGTGCATCGGGGGCAGATCATTGCTGAAAGCTATGCAGACGGCTTTGACGCGGATACGCCGCTTTTGGGCTGGTCGATGACCAAGACCCTTGTTGCTGCGCTCTTTGGCACGCTGGAGCAGGCCGGGCTTGTCAGCCGTGATATGGACCTGACCAGCAGCTATCCGGACTGGGCGCAGGATGATCGGGCGGATATCACGCTTGCCGACATGCTGGCCATGTCCAGCGGGCTGGGCTGGAACGAGGGCTATGGCGATGTCTCGGACGTGACACGGATGCTGTATCTGGTGGATGACATGGCAGGCTTCGCCGCATCGCAGCCTTTGGTCGCGCCGGTTGGCACGGACTTCATCTATTCTTCGGGCACGTCAACGGCGCTGTCCCGGGTGATGCAGAATCTGGCGGGCGATGATAACCTGAGCTATCCGCAGGGCGCACTCTTTGCTCCGCTGGGCATGTCTTCGGCCGTATTGGAAACCGACGCCACAGACACATTTGTAGGCTCCAGCTATATGTATGCCACGGCCCGGGACTGGGCGCGCTTCGCACAATTCCTGTTGCAGGGCGGTCAGTGGGATGGGCAGGCGCTGCTGCCTGAGGGTTATACCGATTGGATGTTTGCCCCGGCGCCGGCCTCAGACGGGCTCTATGGCAAGGGACAGATCTGGATCGAAAGCCCCGGAGAGCGGCCGCCCTTTGAAGATGCTGTCTGGATGCAGGGGCATGACGGGCAGTTCATCGGGATTTTCCCGTCGCGCGACCTGATCGTCTTGCGGATGGGCCTGACACCGTCGCGGTTGGACTATTCCTCTCTGCCCTTGGCGCAGGCCATCATCGCCGCGCTGGACGGCTAGGCACCATCCGGTGCGGCGTGTGTAGGGCGGGGTTGACCCCGCCGCACCCTGTCACAGAAGGCGGAAGGTCACGATAAAGGCCAGATCCTTTGCGTGATCGCCTTGGCCCTGCTCCCCGTAAATCCGGGTCTGCATCAACGACAAGCCCGTAAGACGATCACCGGCCATCGCGTCAAACACTGCCGCAAAGCCTTTGGCGGCGTAATGATGTGCATTCACCGACATCGCCACCAAAGCGTCCGGTCGGCCGACGGCCAGCAGATCGAGCAGAACCTCTGGCCCGACATGGCCATTGGTAAAGGTGCCAGACGACACAATCCCCGCATAAGCAGCCCGGCGGCCCGGCACGCCCGCGTAAAGATCGGCCACCGTGAGCCTGCGATAGACTTTCTTTGACTGGGCCATGGCCAGCATCTCGGGTGAGATGTCGATGCCATCGACAGGCCCGACCCCCAACCGCGCCAAAACCTCTCCGCAAAGGCCCGTGCCCGCGCCGACATCCAGAACCGGCCCCTGCCCGCCTGCGCTGTGAAAGGCGCGCGCCACATGGGCGTGAAGCTGGTAATCCTGCTCTGCCGCAAAACCGCTGTCGTAATCCGGCGCCCAATCCCCATAAAGGCGGACCGAATCCTGCGGGGTTTGCAGCGCATAGGCCGCGTCCAAAGACGGCTCGTCCGGGGAAGGCGGTTCTTTCGTCATACCTGCAGCAAACCGCCAAAGCGTGGCGCTGTCCAGTCCGAGCCCTTGCAATCGTCCCACATCGGCGCATTGTGCAGGATCATGAACAAGACACTTCTTTCCTTTGGGCATGGCTATACGGCCCGCGCTCTGGCGGCGGAGCTTTTGGCCGAAGGCTGGCAGATCACCGGCACCACCCGTAGCGCCGACAAGGCCGAGGCCTTGCGCGCAACAGGCGTCACGCCCGCGATATTCCCCGGCACCATGCCACCGCTGGACGGGGTCTCGCATCTGCTGATCTCTGCCGGGCCGGATGCCGAGGGCGATCCCGTTCTGCGCGAGATCGGAGAGCAGATCTCCGCACGCGCCAGGCAGTTTGCCTGGGTCGGCTATCTGTCGACCACCGGGGTCTATGGCGACCATCAGGGGGGCTGGGTGGATGAGACCACGCCCCTGCACCCGTCCACAAGGCGGGGGCAATGGCGCAAAGCGGCGGAAGAGGCCTGGTCAGCCATTCCGGATCTGCCGCTGCATATCTTTCGCCTGGCCGGGATCTACGGCCCCGGTCGCGGCGCATTGGAAAAGGTGCGTCAGGGATCGGCACGGCGGATCATCAAACCCGGCCAGGTCTTCAGCCGCACCCATGTGGACGATATTGCGCAGGTCTTGCGCGCCTCGATCGCGCAGCCCAATCCGGGCGCGGTTTACAATGTCTGCGACGACGACCCCGCCCCGCCGCAGGATATTATCGAAGAGGCCGCCCGCCTGCTGGGTCTGCCAATCCCACCGGATGAGCCCTTTGAGACCGCTGAAATGTCGCCGATGATGCGCAGCTTCTATGCCGACAGCAAAAAGGTCCGCAATGACCGGATCAAGGACGAATTGGGCGTGGTCCTGAAATATCCGACCTATCGCCAGGTTCTGGCGGCGATGGTGACCGAGGCGGGCGGGTCTGCTGATTGACCCCACCATGTGGTTGTTTTCCCGCGGCAGCGTGTCAGACGCTTGATCGCGGCAGCCAAGCGCCAAAGATGCGGCAATTTTGGGCCGATTTTGGCCCAATCGGATACCGGACACTGCTTCCTTAAAACCCCGTCAAGTCAGAGCACCGCGGCGCGTTGGTATTCTTTTATGTGGCCGACTACTCAAATAAAGCACCAACCGGCACGCGTGGTGTCGCTGCGCGAAAGGAACCTTGAAACAGAGTGTGATTGCCGTCGGAAACCTGTCCGACCACCGGCGCGAGGATCGGTAAAACGCTGTCACAGCGTGCGTCGTGCCTGCTCCATTTCGCTCAGATTTTTTGTTCGGCTCTTTTTTGGCCTCTCTCATTCCTGTGCCCTGCGTCGGCAGACCAAGAAGAATAATAACAAGGACACGAAGATGGCCGTTATTGAAATCTATGACGCTGCCGGCTCCGGGCTGGACATGACCGACCTTACGAATGGCGACGGTTTGATCGATATCTCAAACGCGCAGGTTCATTACGAAGTGTCGTGGGGCTAGGTCGGCTATCACAATATTGAAGCGCTGTACCGCACAAATGCCAACACGCCGCCGAAGTATTTCTATGGGCTGGCCGATGATACCGGGACCGGCTTGCTGGTCGAAGAGCTTTACTAATATGACACCAATTTCAATCCGGTCCTGACCTATGACAACGCCAATCTCTATGTCGATTACAGCAATGATTTTTCGACGACCCCTTGGTCAGCATCGGTCTTGAACGGCAATGATCTGATCATCGGCAACAGCTATGACGACTACATCCGCAGCGGTCGCGGAAACGATGCCCTGTTCGGGCATGGCAGGCCATGACCTTCTGAACGGTAGTATCGGCCGGGACAAGCTGATCGGTGGTGCCGGTAGGGATGTTCTGAAAGGCGGCAAGGGCGCCGATATCCTGAATGGCGGCCGGGGTCACGACAAGATGGATGCGGGAACCGACAGCCATGTCGACGTTTTCGAGTTCAACGCGATCCGGGAGTCGGGCCGCAGCTTCAACACAAGCGATCAGATCACGTCATTCGATAGCGGCGAAGACATCATCGATCTGAACGGGATTGATGCCAATGCCAACAGATCCGGCAATCAGGCGGTTGATGTCGCACAGGGGCGCGGCGCCTATTCGGCCTGGACGCTGGACAAAGGCAACCCGTCCGTGCCGGTACGCGTCGACAATGACGGCGACGGTCGGCATGATTTTGAGATCATGGTGAAAGGGTCATCCACTGTGACCGTGGATGATGTCATCCTGTAAGACGTGGTCTGTGACACCCACTGCCGCGCGGTTGGACACCGATCGCGCAGCGCACATAATCAGGCGCGCCGGTCCTGCAAATTGGCGATGCCCAGAACCTCAAGCACTTTGGCTTCGATCGCCTGTGCATCCAGCCCCGCCTGCGCATACATATCCGCCGGGCTGGCCTGATCGATAAAGAGATCGGGCAGCACCATCGAGCGGAACTTGAGCCCGCTATCAAACACGGCCTCATCCGCCAAAAGCTGCGCAACATGGCTGCCAAAGCCGCCCACTGCGCCCTCTTCGATTGTGATCAACGCTTCATGCCGGGATGCCAGATCAAGGATCAGGTCACGATCCAGCGGTTTGGCAAAGCGCGCATCGGCAATCGTGGGCGTGATGCCGCGCGCGGCAAGCCCTTCGGCAGCGCGGGTGACTTCGGACAGGCGGGTGCCAAAGGACAGGATCGCCACGCGGGCGCCTTCGGAAATCATCCGGCCTTTGCCAATCTCCAGCACCTCGGGCGATTCAGGCAGGTCGATGCCTTCGCCTTCGCCACGCGGATAGCGGAAGGCAATCGGACCGCTGTCATGCGCCGCAGCAGTCGCGACCATGTGGACCAGTTCGGCCTCATCTGCCGCGGCCATGACCACCATGCCCGGCAGGTTCGCCAGATAGGCGATGTCAAAGCTGCCCGCATGGGTCGCCCCATCCGCGCCCACCAGCCCGGCACGGTCAATAGCAAAGCGCACGGGCAGGCCCTGAATGGCCACGTCATGCACAACCTGATCATAGCCGCGCTGCAGGAAGGTCGAATAGATCGCACAGAATGGCTTCATCCCGCCTGCGGCCAGACCGGCGGCAAAGGTCACGCCATGCTGTTCCGCAATCGCCACGTCGAAACAGCGCGAGGGGTAGCGTTGCGCCATCAGGTTCAGGCCGGTGCCGTCCGGCATGGCCGCCGTAATCGCCACAATCTTGTCATCTTCCGTCGCCAGATCGACCAGGGTCTTGCCAAAAACCGAGGTATAGCTGGGCGCGTTGGGGGTGGATTTCTTCTGCTCCCCCGTCAGCACGTCAAACTTGGCAGTGGCATGGCCACGGTCGCGCGCAGCTTCGGCCGGGGCGTAGCCTTTGCCCTTCTGCGTGATCGCATGGATCAGCACTGGCCCCGTGGCCCGCGCCTGCACCGTGCGCAACAGCGGCAGCAGATGGGTCAGGTCATGTCCATCGACCGGGCCGATATAGGAAAAGCCCAGCTCTTCAAAAATTGTGCCGCCAATGGTCATGCCTTTCAGCATTTCCTTGGCGCGTTTGGCGCCTTCGCGGAAAGGTTCGGGCAGGAAGGAGACCGCGCCCTTGGCCACCGACTTGAGATCCTGCATCGCGTTTTCGGAGTAAAGCCGCGTCAGGTAATTCGAAAACGCACCCACAGGCGGCGCGATGGACATGTCATTGTCATTCAGGATCACGATCATCCGCTTTTTCAGATGACCGGCATTGTTCATCGCCTCGAACGCCATGCCCGCCGAGATCGAGCCATCGCCGATCACCGCAATCGCATCGCCCAACCCCTCAGCCACCACGCCGCCCAGATCACGCGCCACGGCAAAGCCGAGTGCCGCCGAGATCGACGTCGAGCTATGCGCCGCGCCAAACGGGTCATAGGGGCTTTCCTTGCGTTTGGTAAAGCCCGACAGCCCGTCCTTTTGACGCAGGGTGCGGATGCGGTCGCGCCGTCCGGTGAGGATCTTGTGCGGGTAACACTGATGCCCGACATCCCAGATGATCTTATCGCGCGGCGTGTCGAACACGGCGTGCAACGCCACAGTCAGTTCGACCACGCCCAGCCCGGCCCCAAGATGCCCACCGGTCTCGGAGACGGCTGAAATCGTTTCGGCCCGTAATTCGCGCGCCACCTGCACAAGCTGCGCATCGCTAAAGCCTTTTAGGTCCGCAGGGCGGGTCACCTGATCAAGCAGCGGTGTGTCAGGGCGTTGCGCCATAAGTCAGCCTTTCCGGCAGTTTTGTCACGTGTCGCGCGAAATAACGAAGCGCGCCGCTGCCCGCAAGTTTTCTGCGCCATCGTCAAAGTCTGCCAGCGCATCGCAGGCACTTGCCACAAGCTCCTCCGCGCGGGCACGCGCCCCATCGAGACCAAGCAACGAGACAAAAGTCGCCTTGCCCGCCTCGGCGTCTTTTTGCAGCCGTTTGCCAGCCTTTGCGGCGTCGCCTGTCACGTCCAAGATGTCATCCGCGATCTGAAAGGCCAGCCCCAGCGCCTGCGCATAGCGTCGCAGTGGCGTCACATCCACACCAGCCAGCCGCGCGCCAGCACAAGCGGACCATTCGATGAGCGCCCCGGTCTTGCCCGCCTGAAGAGCCGTGATCTGGTCAAGCGTCAGCGGCGTCGCGGCCGTTTCTGCGGCGATATCCAGCGCTTGCCCCAAGACCATCCCCCGCGCGCCCGAGGCCTGCGCAAGGCTTAGTGCCAGATCAGCCCGCACCGCGCCCGGACCGACTTCGGGATGCGCCACCAGTTCCATTGCAAAAGCCTGCAAGGCATCGCCAGCCAGAACGGCGGTGGCATCGTCCCATTTGACATGCACGGTCGGGCGGCCCCGACGCAGATCATCATCATCCATGCAGGGCATGTCATCATGCACCAGCGAATAGGCATGCAGCGCTTCGATCGCCATGGCGGGCCAGATTGCGCGGGCCTCGCGCACGCCGTAAAGCCGGGCGCTCTCCAGAACCAGAAACCCGCGCAGGCGTTTGCCCCCGTCCAGGGCATAGCCCATCGCATCGCGGATCTGAGAGGGGTCAAGTGTCTTAATCTCTTGCGCCAGCGTCGCACCAATCCACGCTGCGTCAGCTTTCAATCTGTCTTCGAAATTCACGTGTCTTGAACCAGCTCTACTCCGGTGGGGGTGCCGTCGCCGTCCAGCTTGATCTTGCCGATCTTGGTTTCGGCCTTGGCCAGTTCGCTTTCGCAGCGCGCCTTCAGGGCCGCGCCACGTTCGTAAAGCGCGATAGAGTCGGTCAGCGGCACATCTCCGCGCTCCAACTGCACAACCAGTTGATCCAACTCGCGCAGGGCATCCTCGAAACTCAGCTTGTCTACCGGGGTCTTGTCGCTCATGTCGCGGCTGCCTTCTGCAATTCTTCCACATGCGCCTTGGCCGACGCCGCCAGCGCCTGAAGATCATAGCCGCCTTCGAGCAGAGAGACCACACGCCCATCGCAGCAGTCAGCGGCGATGGCGCAAAGCTGCGCGGTGAGCCATGCGAAATCTTCCGTGCGCCAGTAAAGCTGTGCCAGCGGATCGCTTTCATGCGCGTCAAACCCGGCTGAGATGACCAGCAGATCGGGCCGGAACGACCGCAGGCGCGGAAACACCTTGGCTTCGTAGGCCGCGCGCATGACATCGCCTCCGGTTTCAGGGGCAAGCGGCACGTTCAGCACGTTGTTATGCGCGCCGGTCTCGCTGGGTTCGCCAGTGCCGGGCCAAAGCGGCATCTGCTGCGAGGTGATGGTCAGCGCGCGCGCTTCGTCCCACAGCAGATCCTGCGTGCCATTGCCGTGATGCACGTCAAAATCCACCACCGCGACCTTGGCCAGCCCGTGATGATCGAGCGCATGTTTCACCGCCAACGCGGCATTGCCAAAGAGGCAAAAGCCCATGGCGGTATCGGTCTCGGCATGGTGGCCGGGTGGACGGATCGCGCAAAAGGCATTCTGCGCCTCCCCGCCCAGAACCGCATCAACCGCGCGCACCGCCGCCCCCGCGCCGCGAAACGCCGCGTCTAGGGAGCCGGGCGACATCCAAGTATCAGCATCCAGCTGGTGCAGGCGTTGTGAGGGCAGCGCATCACGCAGCTCGGCCAGATAACTTGCAGGGTGGATACGCAGGATATCATCTTCGGCGGCCATCGGCGCGGTGATACGTTTGAGGTCAAGCGGTTCAAGCGCGTGCAACACATGCTCCAGCCGGGCGACCCGTTCGGGGTGGCCGTCGGGCGTGACATGTTTCAGGCAATCGGCATGGGTGATCAGGGCTGTTGTCATGGCCGC
>JABSSB010000005.1:0-5764 GCA_013214715.1 Paracoccaceae bacterium
CCGAGGCACGCAGCAAGGTCCATACCGTATTGCTGGAGAGCGGATGACGAAATAGCCATCTGGAACCTCGCCCTCATAATCCGGTGGCAGAACCAGATAGCGCCCTCCGTTGCCTTCATCTGGCCCAGCGGGCCCGACATCTTCGATATAGTGGAAATAGGCGTCGTTGAAGGCACCCAGCATGCCGGGCGGAATTTCCAGAACGGTGGGGCCGTCACGATCCAGTTCGAGATTGGGGGTGACATACATGGTCGAGCTGTTGCCCGTCAGAAACAGCGAACTTGCATCCACCAGATTGTCAAAAATGCCGACCTGATGCGCCTCGACCGCGCCCAGCGGTTTGACCCCTTCGATCAGCATGTAAATCGAGGCCGCCGGGATTCCTTTCAAAACGCATTCACGCCGCGCGCCCGGTCCAGATCGTCATAGACCATGGACGGGCTGTCCGGCAGCGGCGCGCCATCGATGAAGCGCAGTGTGCCGATCGAGGTTTCGACCTCATTCGGGGTGGAAATCGCATCAAGTTGCTATTGCGTAACCTCGGCCAAAGCCAGAGTTGGCAAAGCCATTGAGGCGGCCATGAAAATGCAGGCATGTTTAATACTCAAATGATCCTCCCTGTTTTGGAGGCTGGCAGCCTTTGTGCGATCCTCCAAAAGACCGCGCGTCGCAGCCAGGTCGTAATGGTCCAGGGCCTTGGGGCACAACGGGTGACCATGACGTATGTCAAATTAAGTTTCCAGTAAGTGTGGCGGTTTGCATCGACACTTAGGTGGAGGCCGTCATGCGTATTCTCTTTGTTCATCCCAGCTATCGCTCTGGCGGGGCCGAGATTGCGGGGACTTGGCCGCCAGCTTGGGTCGCGTATCTCAGTAGCTGAATGTGCTCCTAAGGAAGAAACATTCCTAGGCGCTTTGAAGTCTATATGTTGAACGAAAAGAGCTTTTAGTTTCGGTGAGCAGGGGCTCCCGCAACTAACTAAGCCGCGCCGATGATACACCTATGCCGCAACCACTGATGCTCGGTGAGAGCCTGGTGCAAATGCATTTCTTAAACATCAAACCCATTGCAACAACGCAGGCCGGGTTCAGCAATCTGGAACGGCATGAATCTTTTCTTTGTCTCAGCCGATGACGCCCACAATGCACTCTGATTGCAGAGGAGTGTGAGCACAAGAAGGCCTCAACACTTGTTCCAATAGTGACAAAATATTGTTCCAAAAAGGGGTCTGAAGACTTCCCAAAACCCCCTATTTTGTTGACTTATCTACACGCTCATGCAGACGTATTTCATCTCCATGTAATCTTCCATCCCGTGATGGCTGCCTTCGCGGCCCAGACCGGACTGCTTGACCCCGCCAAAGGGCCCAAGCTCGGTCGAGATGATGCCGGTATTGATGCCGACGATGCCATATTCCAAGGCCTCGGCCACTTTGTAGACCCGGCTGAGATCCTTGGCATAGAAATAGGAGGCGAGCCCGAAGATCGTGTCATTGGCCATGGCGATGACCTCGTCCTCGTCGCTGAAGCGGAAGAGCGGCGCCAGCGGCCCAAAGGTTTCTTCCTGTGCCACTTTCATCTCTTGCGTCACGCCTGTCACGACTGTGGGTTCGAAGAAGGTGCCGCCAAGGGCATGCGGGTGGCCACCGCTGAGCACCTGGCCACCGCGATCCAGCGCGTCGGCCAGATGCTCTTGTACTTTGGCAACCGCGTCCTCGCTGATCAGCGGGCCAGTGGTGACGCCATAGGTCAGACCGTCGCCCACATTCAGTTTGGCCACGGCGGCGGCAAGTTTTTCGGCGAAAGCATCATAGACGCCGTCCTGCACATAAATCCGGTTTGCGCAGACGCAGGTCTGGCCATTGTTGCGGAATTTGCACAGCATCGCGCCTTCGACGGCGGCGTCCAGATCGGCATCGTCGAACACGATAAACGGTGCGTTGCCGCCCAACTCCATGGAACATTTCATGACCTGATCTGCGGCCTGGCGCAGCAGGATGCGGCCCACTTCGGTCGAGCCGGTGAAGGTCAGTTTGCGAACGGCCGGGTTTTCGCAGAATTCCTTTCCGACCTCCGAGGCGCGGGAGGACGGCACCACGTTGAACACGCCCGCCGGGATGCCGGCCCGTTCCGCCAGCACAGCAAGCACCAGAGCCGACAGCGGCGTTTCCGAAGCCGGACGCGCCACGAACGCACAGCCCGCCGCCAAAGCAGGCCCTGCCTTGCGGGTGATCATCGCATTGGGGAAGTTCCAAGGTGTGATCGACGCAGCCACGCCGATGGGCTGCTTCCAGACCATGATGCGCTTGTCGCGCTGATGACCGGGAATGGTCTCGCCATAGACGCGCTTGGCCTCTTCGGCGAAAAACTCGATGAAGGAGGCACCATAGACGATCTCGCCCACCGCTTCGGCATGGGGTTTGCCCTGTTCAGCCGTCAGGATGGTGCCAAGGTCTTCCTTGTGCTCGATCATCAGGTCGAACCATTTGCGCAGCACGGCGGCGCGTTCCTTGCCGGTCCAGCTGGCCCAGTCTTTCTGCGCGGTCTCGGCCTGTGCGATGGCACCGGCAACCTGAGCGCGATCAACATCGGCCACTTCGGCAATCACGTCGCCACGGGCGGGGTTGGTGACGTCAAAACGGGCGGCGCCATCGACCCATTGACCTCCAATATAGGCTTGCGTGACCAAGAGAGACGGGTCTTTCAAAAGCGATTTCAGATCGGTTTGTGTGTCCAGCATAACGGCCCCTCACGGCAGGATTTGATTTTTGATCAAAAGCAGGGTGGCGCTGGATTGTCCAGTGTTCCAAAGCGTAGCGTGAATGTTGTCTTATTGCCCGGAGTCACGCCGCGTCAGCGCCGCGCGGGCGGGCGAGGCTTCTTCTGGTGGCCTTGCGATGTTTTTCCCTTACAACCAACCCAAAGACAGGAGCCCGCGCATGACCGACTGGGATGATGCCTATGCCAATGCTGCCCATATCGACGGGGCGGCTGACTATCCACCACGCTGGGCCGAACAGGCTGCAGCTTTCCGCACGGCGCAGGGCGCACGGGCCGAGATTGGACTGACCTATGGCGAAACCACGCGGCAGGTTTACGACATGTTCCACCCGGACCAATCTGCCCGCGGGACGGTGATCTTTGTCCATGGTGGCTATTGGCGGGCCTTTGATCGGTCGGTCTGGTCGCATTTGGCGATGGGACCGCTGGCGCGGGGCTGGGCGGTGGCGATGCCATCTTACGATCTGTGCCCGGATGTTCAGATCTCGGACATCACCCGACAGATCGCGGCCTGCGTGGCGCAGGTCGCCGCACAAACACATGGCCCTATCGCGCTGGCAGGGCATTCGGCAGGCGGACATCTGGTGGCGCGGATGCTGGACAGGACCCTGACCTCGGACATGATTGCGCAGCGCATCACCCATGTGATGCCTATCTCTCCTCTGGCCGATCTGCGACCGCTGATGCGCACGGCCATGAATGACGATCTACAGCTGACGATGGCGGAGGCCCGCGCCGAAAGCCCGGTTCTGATGCGTGAGCGTCATACGGAAAATACCACAGTCTGGGTTGGCGGCGCCGAACGCCCGGCCTTTGTCGATCAGGCACGCTGGCTGTCGGCGGCCTGGGGTGCCGATCTGGTGATCACCGAAGACGAGCATCATTTCAACGTCATCGACGCGCTGGCCGATCCAGAGAGCGAGATGGTGGCGCGCCTGATATCGTGATTTTGGCCTCTTGATTTTGGCGGCGCAGGCGGTATCGACGATGCAGGCCGTGGCGATGGCGTCGTCACACCTTTGGCCGCCCCGTCCTGCACGCCGGGACCTTTCTGACACAGGAGGGTCGGCTGATGACGACCGATCGACCGCAGCAATACCGGTTTCACAATGGCGAAAAGGCCGTTCTGCCTTTTGAGATCGCCGAATATGAGGCCCGCGTCGCCGAATTGCGCGAGCGGATGGAGGCGACAGGCGCACAGGCGGCTGTCTTCACCTCGATGCATAATGTGGCCTATTACTCGGGCTTTCTTTACTGCGCATTCGGGCGTCCCTATGCCTGTGTCGTGACAGAAGATGAGGTCGTCACGATCAGCGCGGGCATTGACGCAGGCCAACCGTGGCGGCGCAGCTTTTGCGACAACATCACCTATACCGACTGGACGCGGGACAATTTCTGGCGCGCTGTGGCGTCTGTCACCGGCGAAGGCGGGATCATCGGCTATGAGGGCGATCACCTGACGCTCATGCAGCGCGACAAGATGGAAGATTTCCTCAAGCCGATGTTGTTGGTCGATCTCTATGAGACAACGATGCGTCAGCGCATGCATAAATCCCCGGCGGAAATCGCCTTGATCCGGCATGGCGCGCAGGTGGCCGATGTGGGTGGCTATGCGATCCGCGATGCGATCAAGGCCGGCACGCGCGAGATTGACGTGGCCATGGCAGGCCGCGACGCGATGGAGCTGGAGATCGCCAAACGCTTTCCCGATGCTGAATATCGCGACACATGGGTCTGGTTCCAATCCGGCCTGAACACTGATGGGGCGCATAACCCGGTCACCGGCCGCGTGCTGGAGCGGGGCGATATCCTGTCGCTCAACACCTTTCCGATGATCTCAGGCTATTACACTGCCCTTGAGCGCACTTTGTTCGTGGAAGAGGTCGACGCGGCGAGCCAGGCCATCTGGCAGGCAAATGTCGATGCGCATGAGTTGGGCATGTCATTGCTGAAACCCGGCGTCAGCTGTGCCGAGGTGACGGCTGGCGTGAACGCTTTTTTCGCCGAGCGTGACCTGCTGCAATATCGGACCTTTGGCTATGGCCATTCCTTCGGCGTGCTGTCGCATTATTATGGGCGCGAGGCCGGGTTGGAACTGCGTGAGGATATCGACACGGTGCTGGAGCCGGGCATGGTGATTTCGATGGAGCCGATGCTGACCATCCCGCATGGCCAGCCGGGCGCGGGCGGGTATCGCGAGCATGACATCCTGATCATCACTGAAGACGGCAATGAAAACATCACGGGCTTCCCATATGGCCCGGCGCATAACGTGGTGGGCTGAGCCTTACCAATGGGCGGGATCGTCAAAGCCGGGCACGCAGGATGCGGGGCCCGGCACAGGCGTTAGCAGCGCATCACTCAGCGATTGCGCCTGCCAGCCAATGGGCATCGACAGCGGTTGTGGCGGCGGCAGATCGTCGATGGTCACCGGCTGAAACCCGACTTGCGAGTAATATTTAGGGTCGCCATAGGTGACGGCGATATCCGCGCCTGTAGCACGCATCGCGTTCAGGCCGTGAGTGATCAAGGCCTGGCCGATACCTCGCCCCTGTCGATCCGTCGCAACTGCGACCGGGGCCAAAAGCGCGACAAAGCGCGGGTCCTTCGTGTAGCTCAGCCGCGTGAACAGAATTGCCCCAATGATCTGGCCCGCATCTTCGGCGATGAAACTCCACAGATCGCCGGCGGGGCTGGTGGTGAGCAGATCGCGGGTCAGCGCATCGAGGATGCGGCCTTCCTCATCACCTTCAGACGCACCAAAGACTGCGCCGAAAAACGGGGCGAGCTGGTCGGGGTCGGGCTGGGTGAGTTGAGAAAGAGTCATTGGGCCTCGGCGACGTCACATATCAAGCCTAGGCCATTTTGCGACAGGGCGAAATCGTCGCCCTTTCGCTGTCGGCGTGGGGATCAGAACAGGTGGATGCGCGGCCAGTTTTCATTGGCGGCGGCAATGTGGGTCGGGATGTCTTCCTGCCATAATT
>JABSSB010000005.1:5864-43068 GCA_013214715.1 Paracoccaceae bacterium
GGGGATTTGCACGTAAAGCGTGCCATCAACCACTTCCCGGACGTCCGGATTGCCAGGAGCTTTGTAACTCTGGCTGGTCGCTCAGGAGCAATAGCCATCATAGGCGGGGGCATAGCGGTCCGGATCGGCGGCGAACTTGTCGCGGTTTTCGGCAGAGGTGAAATACCGGATCGCGCCAGTGTGGACTGGCTATAACGAACTTCGCCCTGCATAGGGGCGCCGTCATGGTAGGACACGGTGTCAAAGCCGGACAGGGCCACGGCCAGGTGGTTGCCCGCCCAGGCTGGCAGGGCAGAGACCGCCAAACCGGCAGCAAGGGCGAGGGGTTTCAGCCTGCGTTTCATCAGGCAACTTTTCGTGGTCCAGGGGCGAGTGCCATTTCTGTGGCCATGCCGAATGGGTAATTCCAACTGCGATCACAGGCATGTAACGCTTTGGCTTTGATGCTGTGAGATGCCCGCGTTGTGTGAAGGTTAGATGCCTCCAAGTTGCTGATTTTTCTGCTGGTGCTAAATCACAATCCGGTAGCGGCCCAAAATGATGTGTCACGGCCGTGACCCAACTGGCCATCTTGTTTCACATCAGGGAAGTGATATGGCCCACCTGTCTTTTCGGCCATGCTGGTCCGAACGCGGCACAAGGAAGAACTATGGGCGCTTTTGTTCGTTTTCTGTTGATTCTGCTGGTGGTGCAGACGGTGATCTATTTGTTCCTGACGGTCCGTCTGCGGCGGGCTGAGCGAGAGCGTCTGGAAGAGATCTGGCACAAGGATGGCATCGGCGGGGACCGGGAGGCCTATGTCGCTAAAGGGCTGACAAAATATGCGGACCGGCTGGACAAGCGGTTGCTGATCTTTGTTTACATTGTGCCCATCGTCGCGCTGGGTGTATTGGTCTACGTGGCCAATAGCGTGTGAGGCGGTGATGCTGGGTATTGTGAAATGGGTGATTACGGGGCTGTTCTGGGGCCTTGTGCTGTTGATGCTGTATTACACGCTGCCGCAGCGGGACGTGGTTTACATCACCGGGGTTGAGGTCAAGCGCGAAGATCTGGGGCAGAACGCGTTGTTCTGGGCCAGCCCGCCATCGGGTACCGCAGCTGGCACCAGCCGTGACGTGCGCTTCATCGACACCGTGCAGCCCAATGGCTCGGTCAAGGTTTACCGCAACGAAGATACCGGCTGGAGCTGGCCGCCCTATTTCAAGGTCAACGCGGCCAATCTGCAGGCACAGGCCCGCGCGCTGAGTTCCACCACAGCTGACCCGAATTGGGTGATGATCCGCTCTTACGGCTGGCGGGTTGAGTTTTTCACGATCTACCCCAATGCGCTCGCCCTGCGCGAGGTTGAGGGGCCGGAGGCAGATATTGGTCTGCCCTGGTTCAACATCATTTTCCTGACGAGCTTTGCCCTGATCGTGGGGGCGTTGCATGTGCGCTGGCGTCGGTTCAAGGCGCGGCGGTTGGACCCGGTGGGCGAAGCGATTGAAGATCGTATGGACATGACGGGAGAGGCCATTTCCCGAAACGTCCGTGGGATGCGCCGCTGGTGGCGCGGTCAGGGCTGAACGCGATACGGCTGATCCCGGGCCGTGGCGGTCCTCCCGCCCACTCACCCCGGCCCACCACGGCCCGGGGCGCGTGCTGAAACCGGATCAGCTTTGTTCGGATTGGCAGGTCTGAATCGCTTTGATCGCCTGCGCGCTGCCGGTGAGGTCAATGGTCGTAGACGCCCCGCTGGGGCCTGTCACGGTCACATCGCGGGCGCGGATTAATTCGTTCAGGAAATCGGGGCTGTCAAAGAAGACCTGCCCGCCTTGCAAATAGCCGCGATGATCGCCGATGGCCTGCCCTTCGAACTGACCGTCGGTGAAGTCAAACCGTATGTCGCCTTGCTGCCCGTCGCGGATTTCGGTCCAGATGATGTTATAGGCGCCGATGAACCCGCCGCCTTGGTCTGGCAGGGCGCCGATCTGTAAAAGCGTGCCATCAGGGAAGTTACGCTCCGCCAGACAGCCATTCCCGGCCTCGGGGTCAATGCGGATAATCCAATCCCCGGCAGTGCCCCATTGCGGCAGAGGTGCGATTTGATCCTGCGCGGCAAGCGGGGTGGCAAGAAACAAGGTCAGGGCGGTCAGACGCAGCATGAGGCTCTCCGGCTTTAGGGTGCTTGGGTCTAAACTGGCGCAGCACAGGCTCTCTGCCAAGCCCCTGCCTCTTGCTTTCGCCGTGCCCTGTGATAGCAGGACGCAAGTTTGATACCGGGGACGCGTCATGGACGATCTGAAGGCCAAATATCTGGGAGACATTGCCGAGGCAGCGGATGAGGCTGCATTGGAAACGATCCGTGTGGCCGCCGTTGGCAAAAAGGGCGAAGTCGCGCTGAAGATGCGCGAGCTGGGGAAGATGACCCCGGAAGAGCGGCAAGTCGCTGGCCCGGCGCTGAACGCGTTGAAAGATGAGATTAACGCAGCGCTGGCGGCGAAGAAAGCGGCGCTGTCCGATGCGGCGCTGGATGAGCGTCTGCGCACGGAATGGCTGGATGTCACGCTGCCGGGGCGGCCGTCGCGGGCAGGATCGTTGCATCCGATCAGCCAGGTGACCGAAGAGGTGACCGCGATTTTTGCCGAGATGGGTTTTGCCGTGGCCGAAGGTCCGCGCATCGACACGGATTGGTATAATTTCGACGCGCTCAACATCCCCGGCCATCACCCGGCCCGGGCCGAGATGGACACGTTCTACATGGCGCGCGAGGACGGCGACAACCGCCCGCCCCACGTGTTGCGGACCCACACATCCCCCGTGCAGATCCGGTCGATGGAGGCGCATGGCGCGCCGCTGCGCGTGATCTGCCCGGGCGGTGTCTATCGCGCCGATTACGACCAGACCCACACACCGATGTTCCATCAGGTCGAAGGGCTGGCCATCGACAAGGATATCTCGATGGCGAACCTGAAATGGGTTCTGGAAGAATTCGTGAAATCCTATTTCGAAGTGGATGATGTGGAGCTGCGCTTCCGCGCCTCGCATTTCCCCTTCACCGAACCCTCGGCCGAGGTCGACATCCGTTGCTCCTGGGAAGGTGGCACGCTGAAAGTGGGCGAAGGCGATGATTGGCTCGAAATCCTGGGCTCGGGCATGGTGCATCCCAAAGTGCTTCAGGCAGGCGGGATCGATCCGGAACAGTGGCAGGGTTTTGCCTTTGGCATGGGGATCGACCGGATCGCGATGCTGAAATATGGCATCCCCGATTTGCGCGCCTTCTTCGACAGCGATCTGCGCTGGCTGCGCCATTACGGCTTTGCCGCGCTGGATGTGCCGACGCTGCGCGGTGGCCTGAGCCGATAAGGTGTGGGTCCTTGGCCGATATGCCGCGACCTACTGGGATTGGTGTAAAGCCAAGACAAACCGCCTAAGCTACGGGTGGCTGATTGCATTCGGAATATTCTGGGTGCTGATCGCGCCACTTTCTCTTGGTGCTCTTCTTGGCGATTGGGGCGCTCTAATTTGGGTTTGTCTGTCTTTTCCAGTTGGGTTTTTCTGGTTCGCATGGGCGCAGAACATATCGCAGCGGTTCGATGAAAGAGAGTCGCAATACTCCGAAACGCGGCGGGTACAAAAGCTGATCAAGCGCGGATCCAAATAACAGCACGGGACAGGAGTCGATCGGATCGCGATGCAGAAACATTGCATCCGCGATTTGCGCGCCTTCTTCGACAGTCATCTGCGCTGGCTGCGTCATTACGGCTTTGCCGCGCTGTATGGGCCGACGCTGCGCGGTGGGTTGTCGCGCTGGGCAGATCCTTGCAGACTGCATTCGTATCACCAGCGGAGGGCAGCCGATGATTTTTGAACAAGACCACCGACGCAAGGGGCCGCGTGCCCGTCGCGTATATGCAATTTACGAAATTTTGTACACGCTGGTGGATTTTGTTGCCGCCTTGTTGTTTATCATCGGCTCCATATTCTTCTTCTTCGAGAACCTTGTCTTTGCTGGCACCTGGTTTTTTCTTATCGGCTCGATCTGCTTTGCGGCCAAACCGACCATCCGCCTGACCTGCGAGCTGCGGTTGATGGCCATGGGCGATGTCGAGGAGGTTGCCGAGCGTCTGGAAAAGTGAAGGTGCCATGAAAATCCTGATCATCGAATCCAACCCGCCTGATCTGCTGGCGCGCGGCTTCAGTGACGGCCAGCCATATGTCGACACATTTGCGGCGCTGGGCCTTGATCTGGATCTGACACTGGTTGAGCCCTATCGCACACCGTTCGATCCCGAGCTTCTGGACGGGGCGGATGGTGTGATTTTTTCCGGCTCTGGTGTGGAGTGGTCCACGGCAGACGCGCGCGCAGAACCCCTGGCCCGCGCTATGCGGGCCTGTTTTGAGACCGGGGTGCCGGTTTTTGGCTCCTGTAACGGGATGCAGCTGGCGGCCTGTGTGCTTGGCGGGTATGTCGACGCCTCTCCCAATGGAAGGGAGCAGGGTGTGGCGCAGGGGCTGACCCTGACAGAGGCTGGGCGCGCGCATCCCTTGATGTACGGGCGTGACAATGGCTTTGGCGCGCTGACGATCCATCGCGACGAGGTGACCAAACTGCCCGCAGGCGCCGTGGTTCTGGCCCGGAACGCGCATTGCGACGTGCAGGCATTTGCCTATGACCGCGATGGGGTGGATTTCTGGGGTGTGGAATACCACCCGGAATATTCTCCTGAGTTTCTGGGCGCGATGCTGGATGATCCGCGTCACGAGGGCGCCTTTGCGGACATGGCCGCAGATTTGCGCGCCGCGCGTGACACGGCAGAGGCGGCGGACCGTCTGGGCACAACTACCGAAGACATGCAGACCGAGGCGCGCGCGACCGAGCTGACGAACTGGCTGGCCCATGTGAAAGCGCGCAAAGATGGATCTTGAACCAAAACACCCACGTGCCCAACGGTTTACCTTTGGTGACAATCGCCAATCGTGTGACGCTTTGCTTGCGCTTGTGCGCAGCGGACAGAAAACCGCGACCTGTGGCGCGCTAAGTGATTTCGAAACCGGGCAGGAGGCCATGCCTGAACCGGGACGTCACGATATAGCGCTGGATTGGGCTGGCGTGCCGCAGCTGCTGATCCGCACCACCGATGTCTGCTTGCGCCGGTTTTGCGATGTGGATGGCGATTTTGCCTTGGCCGAAGGCGAAAATGGCAGCCTCGACGGATGGCGCGCCGATCACAGAGCCGATTTCACGCGCAATGGCGGCTGGTCGCCTGAGATGATGCTGGTCTGCGAACAGTTCGAGCTTGTCGAAGACCTTGGCAAATCGCGGTGACCCCCAGTTTCGTCTCTTCCAAAATACCCAATCCGACGGCTTCATCAGGCTACGCGCACGGGCTTGTGACGTGACAGTGCCGCGGGCCCCGATAGGGTCAGGCATATGATACGGCTGATCCTGTTTTGTCTTTTGTTCCCTGTTCCCGCGCTTGCCTGTGGGCTTGAAACCGCCTGCCCTTTGGGCGAGCGATCCTACCATGTCCGGGCTCCGGACGGTTGGGATGGGGCCACTCCCCTAGCCGTTTTGATGCATTTTCATGGCTGGATGCGCCAGGGCGATCTGGTGGTGAACCACGCCCGCATCGCCGGGGCCACGCGCAAACGGGACGTTCTGCTGGTGGCCCCAAACGGGCGCGGCAAAACATGGCGCTTCTGGTCAGCGCCAAACGAGGATGTGCAGTTTGCCCAAGCCGTTTTGGACGATGTCAAAGCCCGCTACCGGGTAGATGACAGCCGCATTTTTGTCTCGGGATATTCCTATGGCTCGGCCATGGCGTGGCGCTTTGTCTGCGAGGCCGGGGCGCCTGTTGCGGCCCTTCTTGCCGTCGCGGGCAGTCTGCCCCAGAACGAGACGTGCCCGGAATCCCCGCAACAGGTGCGCCATGTCCATGGGCTGGCCGATACGGTGATGGATTTCCCAATGGGTCCGGGCGGTGACCGGCTGTACCCCGTGCAGCTGTGGCGCGATGCCTATGACTGCGCCGAGCCGAGCCATCCCGGCCCGTGGCGACAGGTGTCCTGGCTGGAATTGGACCGCTATGCTTGGGACTGTCCGGGCGGACAGGTCACGCTTGACCTGCATCCGGGCGGGCATTTCATCCCGCATGGCTGGATCGCAAGACAGTTGGACGAATTGCTGGGCTTGCCCTTTACCTATCCCTGATCCGCCAGCTTGGCACGCAGGACCCGGTCCAGATCAAAACCGCCCGTCGCGTGATCCGGCATGGCAGCAGAGCCCATCCAGCCCATGCTCAGATCCTGCTGCAAGGCGATGCGCCCGGATTTGTCTTTCATGATATCGCGGCGCACCTTACAGACGAACAGATGCATATTGCGCCGGATGAGGATCGGTCCCAACTGTGTTGCGCCATACCCTTCCCCCCGCGCGCGCGATCCGGTAAAGCGCCTTTGGACGCAAGATGACGCAGGGATGCGAGCACGATGAAATTCACCCTTTCCTGGCTGAAAGAGCACCTCGAGACCGAGGCAAGCCTTGATGACATCCTTTATGCCCTGACCGATCTGGGGCTTGAGGTCGAAGGCGTGGCGGATCCTGCCGCGATGCTGGGGAATTTTACCATCGGTAAGGTGACCCATGCCGAAAAGCACCCCGATGCGGACAAGCTGCGGGTCTGCAAAGTGGACACCGACGAGGGTGAGTTGCAGATCATCTGCGGCGCGCCCAATGCCCGCGAAGGCATCACGGTCGTCGTGGCGAAGCCGGGCGTTTACGTGCCGGGCATCGACACCACCATCGGCGTTGGCAAAATCCGGGGCGTTGAGAGCTTTGGCATGATGGCGTCCGAGCGTGAGCTGGAGCTGTCGGATGAGCATGACGGCATTATCGAGCTGCCCTCGGGCGAGGTGGGCGAAAAATTCTCGGACTGGCTGGCGGCCAATGATCCGGCCAAGGTCGACACCGTGATCGAGATTGCGATCACTCCGAACCGGCAGGATGCGCTGGGCGTGCGCGGGATTGCGCGCGACCTGGCGGCACGCGGACTGGGTGTGCTGAAGCCGCAAGAGATTGCGCCGGTTGCTGGCAGCTTCCCTTGCCCGGTCCCAGTCACGATTGACGAAGATACGCTGGATGGCTGCCCGCTCTTTGCAGGCCGCGTGATCCGCGGAGTCAAGAACGGCCCCTCGCCGCAATGGCTGCAAGATCGCCTGAAGGCGATCGGGCTGCGGCCGATCTCGGCGCTGGTGGATGTGACCAACTTCTTCACCTTTGACCAGAACCGCCCATTGCACGTTTTTGACGTGGACAAGATGACCGGCGGGCTGCGGGTGCATCGCGCCAAGGGTGGCGAGCAGATCACCGCGCTGGATGACAAGGACTATGTCTTGCAGCCGGGGATGATGGTGATCTCGGATGATCGCGAACCCGAAAGCATTGCCGGTATCATGGGTGGCGCGGCCTCGGGCTGCACGGAGGAGACAACGACCGTCTTTCTGGAAAGCGCCTACTGGAACCATATCCAGATCGCGCTGACCGGCCGGGCGCTGAAGATCAATTCGGATGCGCGCTATCGCTTTGAACGCGGGGTGGACCCGGACTTCACCTTGCCGGGGCTGGAAGCGGCAACGCAGATGATCCTGGACCTGTGCGGCGGTGAGGTATCGGAGGTCGTGGTGGCCGGAGCGGTGCCGGATCATGCCCGCGCCTATCGACTGGATACCGACCGGGTGCAAAGCCTTGTCGGCATGGAGATCGCGCCAGACACCCAGCGGGCTACGCTTGAGGCGCTGGGTTTTGTCCTCGATGGGGACATGGCGCAGGTCCCAAGCTGGCGCCCGGATGTGCAGGGCGAGGCTGATCTGGTCGAGGAAGTTGCGCGAATTGCGTCGCTGACCGGGCTAAAAGGCAAGCCATTGCCACGTCTGAGTGATGGCGTGCCAAAAGCCGTCATGACCCCGATGCAGCGCCGGATCGCTTTGGCGCGCCGCTCGGCTGCGGCGTTGGGCTATAATGAATGCGTCAGCTATTCCTTCATCGATCAGCCCTCGGCGGCGCTGTTTGGCGGCGGGACGCTGGCGACGCAGCTGGAAAATCCGATCAGCTCGGAAATGAGCCATATGCGCCCCGATCTGCTGCCGGGTCTGTTGCAGGCGGCGGCGCGCAATCAAGCGCGCGGCTTTGCCGATCTGGCGCTGTTTGAGGCCGGACCGGTCTTTTCCGGCGGTGAACCGGGTGAAGAGGCCATGGCCATCACCGGCCTGTTGGTGGGCCGCACCGCTGCGAAAGAGGTGCACAAGACCGCCCGCGCAGTGGATGTCTATGACGTGAAAGCCGATGCCGAGTCTGTGCTGGCCGCGATGGGTGCGCCTGCCAAGGTGCAAATCCTGCGCGGCGGCGAAACCTGGTGGCATCCGGGGCGTCATGGCCGCATCTGCCTTGGCCCCAAAAAGGTGCTGGGCACGTTTGGGGAAATTCACCCCCGCGTGCTGGAGGCAATGGATGTCAAAGGCCCTGCAATGGCCTTCACGCTCTGGCCCGAAGCGATCCCGATGCCGCGCAAGTCCAGCGCCACGCGACCGGCTTTGGTGCTGCAGGATCTGCAGGCGGTGGAGCGGGATTTCGCCTTTGTCGTGGATGCCGATGTCGAGGCGCTGACGCTGGTGAACGCAGCGGCGGGGGCCGACAAAGCCCTGATCGACGAGGTGCGGGTCTTTGATGAATTCATCGGCGGTAGCCTGGGCGAGGGCCGCAAATCCATCGCGGTGACCGTACGGTTGCAGCCGGTCGAGAAGACGCTGAAAGATGACGAGATCGAGGCCGTGGCCGCGAAGATCGTCGAGAAGGTCACCAAGGCCACAGGCGGCACCTTGCGCGGTTAAGGTCGTATAGGGGTATTTGGAAAGCAAAGAACGGGTAGGGTGCTTGGCGTCCTACCCGTTTTGCTTTTAGACTCCGGGACATGGCCGAAACCGACCTTTATCCTCCGATCAAGCAATTCCTGCAGGCGCAGGGCTATGAGGTGAAGGGAGAGATTGGCGCGGTCGATGTCATGGCCTGCCGCGGCGATGAGGAGCCGGTCATTGTCGAGTTGAAGACAGGGTTTTCGCTGGCGCTGTTTCACCAGGCAATTGCGCGGCAATCAGTGACAGATGCGGTTTATGTTGCGGTCCCGCGTGGGCAGGGGCGGCGTTTTCTCGCGGCGTTGAAATCCAATCTGTCGCTGGCGCGGCGGTTGGGGCTGGGCGTGTTGACAGTGCGTCTTTCGGACGGGTTTGTAGAGGCGCATCTGGACCCCGCGCCGTTCCAACCCCGCAAGTCGACACCACGCAAGGCGCGTTTGTTGCGCGAATTTGCGCGGCGGGTGGGGGATCCAAATGCAGGCGGGTCAACCCGTGTGCCGATGATGACCGCCTATCGGCAGGATGCGCTCCGCTGTGCGGCGCATTTGCGCGCGTGCGGCCCCAGCCGCGGAGCCGACGTCGCCAAAGCCACCGGCGTCGAAAAGGCCACGCAAATGATGGCGGCGGATCATTATGGATGGTTCGAAAGGGTTGACCGAGGCGTTTATGCGCTGACCCCAAAAGGGGTTGAGGAGACCATCTCAGGCTGACGGCTGTGCCGCCAGCAGCGCATCACGTAGATGATCGAAAACCAGCCGTATGCGCGCCGCCTGACTGACTTCACGATGCGCCGTGAGCCATATCGGGAAGCTGACAGGCGGATGACCGGGAAACAACTGCACCAGATCGGGCAGGGCCTGCGCAACCATGTCCGACATGATCACGATGCCTAACCCGGCCCGCGCAAAAGACAGTGCTGTGAGGGTGCTTTGGCTGATCACCCGGAATTGGGCGGTCGAGACCGGCATCCCGGCTTCGGTGAGGGCGCGCGCGATCAGGTCGGTGTCCCCGAGGCTGATCAGGTCATGTCCGGCCAGATCACGCGGCTCGTCAGGGCAGCCGCGCCGCTCAAGATAGCGCCGCGCGGCATATAGATGGGCGCTGCCATCGCCAATGGATCGGGCGATGAGCTCTGGTTCGGTGGGGCGGACATGGCGGATGGCAATGTCCGCCTCGCGCCGTAAGAGGTCAGACAGGTCATTGGTGGCCAGCACTTCAATTTCCAACCGGGGCGCAATTTCTTGCAACTCGGTGATCACGGGGGGCAGCAGATGGGCGCAGAGCACATCGCTGGCGCTGATGCGCACCCGGCCTTCTATCTTTTGGGACTGGCCCGAGGCGCGTAGGGCAAAGCGGGTGGCGGCGGCGCCCATCCCGGTGCAATCCTCCAGCAGGGTGCGCCCGGTTTCGGTCAGAACAAGGCCGCGCCCAACCCGTTCGAACAGCGCGATCTGCAGGTGCTCTTCCAGAGCCGCGACCTGCCGGCTGAGCGTCGGTTGCGTCAGTCCAAGCTGACGCGCCGCGGCAGACAGGGAGCCGGTCTGCGCAGTGGTGATGAAGGCGCGCAGCTGGTTCCAGTCCGGGTCGGGGGGGTAATTCATACATATATGTATACATATTTTGCGAATTTCCGCAATTCACCTTGGTTTTCGTATGCGTATGATGCACCGCAAAGGAGAGTTTTGTGATGCGCCAATATGCTGACAGTGCCGCGTTCTGGACGCGGAAGTCGAAATCTTATGCCAAGTCGAATGTGCGCGACCCGGATGCTTATGAACATACGCTGGCCGAAACCCGTGCAGCGTTGCGGCCCGAGGATCGCGTGTTGGAACTGGGCTGCGGTACGGGCACCACTGCTCTGCGTCTTGCGGATGCGGCCGGGTCTTATCTGGCTGCGGATATCTCGGACGGGATGATCGAGATTGCGAGAGGCAAGGCAGCCCAGTCGGGTGCGGATGTGCAGTTTGCAGTCAGCGATACGGCGCAAGCGCCTGATGGCCCGTTTGACAAGGTGCTGGCCTTCAACCTGCTGCATCTTCTCCCGGATCTGGAGAGCGCATTGCAGGATATCCATGCGCGATTGGCCCCGGGCGGGGTGATGATTTCCAAAACCGTTTGCGCACCGGATGGGCGGGCGTCCGTGTTTTTTCGGGTGATGATGGGGCTGTTGCCCCTGTTGCAGCGGGTCGGGCAGGCGCCGTTCGTGTCGATTCGCCCAGTGGCCGAGTTGGAGGCGATGATCCGTGCTGCCGGGTTCGACATTGAGCGGTCGGAAAACCACAATGAAGGTCCGCCCAGCCGGTTTATCGTAGCCCGCAAGCCGTGATCCCTTGCGCAGGCGCGCATGGGCGTTACCTCTGAGCCGCAGAAGCGAGGGAGAGATCAGATGGGATTGAATGTTTATCTGTCCGGCGAGATTCACACCGACTGGCGCGAGCGGATTATCGCAGGCGCAGAGGGGCTGGATGTGGTGTTTTCGGCCCCGGTCACAGATCACGCGGCCAGTGATGATTGCGGCGTGGCGATCCTGGGCGCAGAGGACAACAAATATTGGCATGACCATAAGGGGGCGATGATGAACGCGATCCGCACCCGCACAGGTCTGGCCGAGGCGGATGTGGTCGTTGTGCGCTTTGGTGAGAAATACCGCCAGTGGAACGCGGCCTTTGATGCAGGCTATGCGGCGGCTTTGGGCAAATCGCTGATCATCCTGCAAATGCCGGAACATGATCATGCGCTGAAAGAGGTCGACGCCGCAGCACTGGCCGTCGCGCGGGAGCCGGAGCAGGTGGTGGAGATCCTGCGCTATGTGCTGACTGGGGCGTTGCCGGGATAAGGGGACGGCGGGGTGAACCCCGCCCTACGCAGGATCGCAGCTGGCATTCGTAGAATTGCGGCAGATGCGCCAGATAGGGCGTATCGTCGTGATAGGGTGCGACCTCAACGAAGCCCAATGACTTGCATGGGCTGATCGCTTCGTAAAGCGAGGGTCCGGTATCCAGCCGGGCAAGCGTTTTGCCATCCTTGCGCGCCTGATCCATCAGGGCCAGCGTGATGGCCTTGCTCAGACCCGGACCGCAGGCGGATTTGCTGACGAAAATGCGCTGCAACGCGACCGCTTCAGCGGATTGCGTCCGCATCATCCCGCACCCGACCGCCGTATCGCCGGTCCAGGCGATCAACAGTTCTCCATCCGGACGGGCGTGGATCTGCGCATACCCGGCCACCAGCGCGTCGGCCTTGTCAGGATGGTATTTCTGCAGCACGGCGTCTGCGTTTTCGGGGTCGCGGGTGACCATGTCTTCGATATGGGCGGGCATCAGATAGGCCAGAACGGCCGCATCCTGCGGAAAGCGCGCGCGGCGCAGCTCGACCCTTGCAACCCTCTGAGATCAATACACCGCGCCCAGCCTGGCGCCGGGCGCGGCGCCTGTCATCAGGTCGGGCGCGCGGGGGTGTTGCGACCCTTTTCAACCGCCGGGCGGGACATGAAACGCTCAAGATAGGCTTTGGTCGCGGTCAGATCATCCCATCCGACGACCTCCTTCGCACCATAGAAATCCAGCGCGCCCAGCCAGGGCGCGAGCGCGATATCAGCGATGGAATAGTCGCCCGCGATCCAGTCGCGGCCCGACAATTCGCTTTCAATCACACCCAGAAGGCGCTTGGCTTCGTTTATGTAACGCTGTTGCGGGCGGGGATCTTCGATCTCTGACCCGGCAAATTTGTAGAAAAACCCTAGCTGCCCGAACATCGGACCAACACCGCCCATCTGGAACATCAGCCATTGGATCACGCGGGCTTTATCGGAGGCGGTCGCGCCAATCAGCTGGCCGGTCTTTTCGGCCAGGTAAATCAGGATCGCGCCACTTTCGAACAGGCCAATGGGCGTGCCATTAGGGCCGTTGGGGTCGATGATCGCCGGGATCTTGTTGTTGGGGTTCAGCGACAGGAATTCCGGGCTTTTGACATCGGCATCGGCCAGCGTGACCAGATGTGGCTCATAGTCCAGGCCCATTTCTTCGAGCGCGATCGAGGCTTTGACCCCGTTCGGCGTGGGAAAGGCATAAAGCTGAATGATTTCGGGATTCTGGGCGGGCCATTTCTGCGTGATGGGAAAGGCGCTGAGATCTGCCATGGGGTCCTCCTGCGACAAGATGACTTCAACCTAGGGGCGCGAGGCCACGCTGACACCCCCCGGCTCTGTGCGAAAATGGCAGAAGGTCTGCGCGCTGGTGCAAAGGCGCAAGAAGCAACGGCACAGCCGAGGGTTGACTTAACGGGTGGACTATCGCGTTCTTGGCTCAGGATCAGATGCAGATGGGGGAAACAGATCATGCCGATGCAGGAGGAGGTGCGCAGCGCCATTGCCAAGGCCGCCGACACATACGACGTGCCGCAGGCCGCGTTGGAGGCGGTGGTTGAGGTAGAAAGCGGTCGTAAAGCCTTCACGACCATCGACGGCAAACCGATGCCGCTGATCCTGTATGAATTTCACGTCTTCTACCGCTATCCCGGCCTGCCTGACGACGTCTTGCGCGAAGCCGTGCGGCGCAAGCTTGCGGCGCGGCGCTGGGGGGATCTGCCCTATGCCAAGACGCAATCTGCCCGCTACGGGCAGTTGCGCAAGGCGGCCGATCTTCACGAACAGGCCGCCTATGCCGCCTGTTCTTGGGGGGTTGGGCAGGTCTTGGGCGAAAATGCTGAATGGTTGGGGTTTGGCACGCCGAAAAAGCTGGCCGAAACAGCCATGTCCGGCATCGCGGGCCAGCTCGAAGTGATGATGGCTTTTGTCCGCAAGCGCGGGCTGTTGGATGAGCTGCGCGATCACAATTGGGAAGGCTTTGCCCGGCTTTACAACGGACCGGGCCAGGTGGCGTTCTATTCCGCCAAAATGGCGCAGGCGCATCGCCGGATCACCGGTGGCGCAGCCCCGCCCCCCCGCGCGTCCACAAGCAGCACCACCCTGCGCAGCGGTGCCAGGGGCGAAGCGGTCGCCACATTGCAGCGACAGCTGCGGGCCTTGGGCTATTTCCTGATTGTCGACGGCGATTTCGGCCCCGCCACGCTGCGCATGGTCAAGGTGTTTCAGGCCGAAAACGATCTGGTGGCCGATGGCGTTGCCGGGCCGAAAACCCTGGGCCGGATCGAAGCGCTCAGCGCCTGATCCGGCCCGTCGGGGTCAGGATTTGACGACAACGCTGGGCGATACCACGTCCAGCCCAAGCGCCTTGCCAACGGCGAAATAGGTCAGCTTGCCATCATGCACGTTGAGCCCGTTCAGCAGATGCGGGTCGTCCTGGCAGGCCTGTTTCCAGCCTTTGTCGGCCAAAGCCAGCATGAAAGGCAAGGTGGCATTGCCCAAGGCCAGTGTGGACGTCCGCGCGACCGCGCCTGGCATGTTGGCGACGCAGTAATGCATCACCCCGTCGACCTCATAGATCGGGTCGGCATGAGTCGTGGCGCGGGATGTTTCAAAACAGCCGCCCTGATCAATGGCCACATCGACCAACACCGCGCCGGGTTTCATACCCGCCAATTGCGCCCGGCTGACCAGCTTTGGCGCGGCGGCACCGGGGATCAGCACAGCGCCAATGACCATATCCGCCTCGGCCACCAATTCGGCCGTGGCCCCTGCGGTGGAATAGCGGGTGTTGAAATCGCGCCCGAACACATCGTCGAGATAGCGCAGGCGTGGCAGGGACCGGTCCAGCACGGTGACATCTGCGCCCATGCCCGCCGCGATCCGTGCGGCATGGGTGCCCACGACACCGCCGCCGATCACCACCACATTGGCCGGACCAACACCGGGCACGCCGCCCATCAACACACCGCGCCCGCCATTGGCCTTTTGCAGCGTCCAACTGCCAACCTGCGGCGCCAGCCGGCCGGCCACTTCGGACATCGGTGCAAGCAGCGGCAGCCCGCCCGCGGTGTCGGTCACGGTTTCATAGGCAATCGCGGTGCAACCGCTGGCCAGCAGGTCATGCGTCTGATCCGGATCGGGCGCGAGATGCAGATAGGTGAACAGGATTTGCCCCTGCCGGAGCATCTTGCGCTCAACGGCCTGGGGTTCCTTGACCTTCACGATCATGTCGGCCTGAGCAAAAATCTCTTCGGCGCTGTCCAGAATGCGCGCGCCGGCCGCGATGTAATCTGCATCTTCAAAGCCCGCGCCCCGACCTGCGCCGGATTGGATCAGCACGGTATGGCCATGGGCAACAGCCTCGCGCGTGGCATTGGGTGTGACGCCGACGCGGAATTCTTGTGGTTTTATTTCTGTGGGGCAGCCGATTTTCATGTTTTTTCCTCACCACTGACGGTGACCCCAATATGGGGAGCGCTGCTCGCAATTTTTGTGAAATCATTCCTTCAATTTCAGAAACTGACGCAATATCTTCGACAAAATCCGACCGTCACGCGAAAGGTTTGCGCACATGTCCCTCGACTCAACGGATCGTCGCATCCTTGCGGCGTTGCAAAAGACCGGCCGCATGTCCAATGCGGAGCTGTCGGTGCAGGTCAACCTGTCGCCCTCGGCCTGTCACCGGCGGGTGCAGCGGCTCGAATCCGAAGGCTATATCCGCGACTATGTGGCGCTTCTGGATGCGCGCAAGATGAAGGTGCCAACCACGGTTTTTGTCGAAATCACCCTGCAGGGCCAAAGCGACGAGGTGCTGGAAGGTTTTGAACGGGCCGTGGCGCGTATCCCGGATGTGCTGGAATGTCATTTGATGGCGGGCGCGGCGGATTACATCCTCAAAGTGGTGGCCGAAGATACCGAAGACTTCGCCCGCATTCACCGGCAATATCTGGCGCGTCTGCCGGGGGTGGGGCAAATGCAAAGCTCTTTCGCGCTGCGCACCGTGTTCAAGACAACGGCCCTGCCGGTGGAGACCTGAGATGAGCGATGACAACAAGGACCAGCGGGACTTCTGGACGGATGGTGGCGGGTTGAACTGGCTGGCTTATGAGGCCGATCTGGACGCCAGCTTTGCCGAGATTGATCAGCATCTGATCGCTGCGGGCCAGCCTGCAGGTGATATGCAGGTGATGGATTTGGGCTGCGGCACCGGGCGCACCACGCGGCGCATCGCGCAGGCTTTGGGTGCGGGCGGGTCGGTGACCGGGGTTGATATCTCTTCCAGCCTGCTTGACGCGGCGCGGGCTGAAGGCGGCACGGGGATTTCCTATCTTGAGGCTGATGCGCAGGACTATGCTTTTGGCGACGGGGCGTTCGACCTGATCCTGTCGCGGTTCGGGTCCATGTTCTTTGCCGATCCGGTGGCGGGCTTGGCCAATTTACGGCGCAGCCTTGTGCCCGGCGGCAAGATGGTGCTGGCCTGCTGGCGGCGCGGCAAGGAAAACCCGTGGTTTCTGGTGCCCCTGAAAGCGGCCATCACCCATTTCGGCCCGGTCGGAGAGATCGACCCAACCGCCCCCGGTCCGACCGCCTTTGGCGATGAAAACCGGGTGTTGGGCTTGCTCGAGCAGGCAGGATTTGCTGAGGCTGGCGTCGAGGTTCTGGACCTGTCGCTACGCTATCCGCGTGGGATCGAAGATTTCATCGCGCTGCAATTCAAGATCGGGTCGATGACGCGGCTGATTGCCGAGCATGAGCCCGACGATGCTGCCAAGGACCGCGCCGCCCAGATGATCGCAGAGGCCTTTGCCGACAGCAGCAGCGCGGATCAGGTCCTCATTCCGGCGCGGATCAACCTGTTCACGGCGGTGGCCTGACGGCATGGCCCCCCCGGTGACGATCCGCGATCTGCGTTTTGACTGGCCCGGCGGGCGCTTTGGGCTTGATGTGCCTGCATTCGATCTGCCCAGCGGCGCCAAGATGATGCTCACAGGGGCCAGCGGCGCGGGGAAATCAACGCTTTTGGCGCTGATTTGCGGGATCGTGCAGCCACAGGCGGGCCGGGTCGATGTGGCCGGCCAGCCCATGTCGGGCCTGCCACCGCGCGCCCGTGACCGGCTGCGCGCCGATCAGATCGGGATCATCTTCCAGCAATTCAACCTGCTGCCCTATGCCACTGCGTTGGACAATATCTGCCTGCCGCTGCGGTTTTCGCCGCGCCGCCGGGCGCAGGTCAGCAATCCGCGTGACGACGCCTTGAGCCTGACACAGGCGCTGGGTCTGCCCGATGATCTGGTGCTGCGCGCCAAATCGACCGATCTATCGGTGGGCCAGCAACAGCGCGTTGCCGTCGCCCGCGCCCTGCTGGGGGCGCCGCCGCTGATCGTGGCGGATGAACCGACCTCCGCCCTTGATGTGGACGCGCAGGCCGAATTTTTGGACCTGCTGTTTGCGCAGGTCACGCAGATGGGGGCCAGCCTTCTGATGGTCAGCCACGATCCCGCGCTGGCGCCGCGCTTTGACATCGTCCAACCGCTGGCCAAGATCGCAATGCCGCGCAGGGGGGCTGCGTGATGCTGTGGCGGCTGGCCCTGTCCTCAATGCGCAGCCGGGGGCTGACGGTGGTGTTGACCGCTTTGGCGATTGCGCTGTCGGTGGCCTTGGTTCTGGGCGTGGAAAAGCTGCGGCTGGGGGCCAAGATCAGCTTTGCCGACACGATATCGGACACCGACCTGATCATGGGCGCGCGCACGGGCGGGGTGCAGTTGCTTCTGTATGCTGTGTTTCGCATCGGGGCGGTGCCCAACACTATCAGTTGGGACAGCTATCAACAGATCGCCGCGCGACCCGACGTGAATTGGATTGTGCCGATCTCTCTGGGGGACAGTCACCGCCAGTTCCGGGTGATGGGCACGACGCCGGCGTTTTTCGACCGCTACAAATATCGTAGCGGGCGTGATCTGACCCTACGCGATGGCGCGGTGATGAGTGATCTTTTCGAGGCTGTCATCGGCGCGGATGTGGCTGAAACGCTGGGCTATCAGATCGGCGATCCGATCGTGGTGGCGCATGGTGTCGCCAGCTTTGTCCAGCATGAGGACACACCCTTTCGTATCACGGGTATTCTGGACAAGACCGGCACGCCGGTCGATCGCACGGTGATTGTGGGCCTTGAGGCGATCGAGGCGATCCATGTCGATTGGCAAGATGGCGCACAACGGCCCGGCACGCCAACGCCGCCTGAAACCCTGCGTCAGATGGAATTGCAGCCCAAGGCGATCACCGCAGCGCTGATCGGCGTGCAATCGCGTCTGCAAATCTTCACCTTGCAACGCGCGATCAATGAATACCCCTCTGAGCCGCTGATGGCGATCATCCCCGGTGTCGCCCTGCAAGAGCTATGGGGCATCATCGGCATCGCTGAAACCGCTTTGCTGGCGGTGTCGGTGATAGTGGTGGTCACAGCCCTTTTGGGCATGGCGGCGATGATGCTGGCCGGGCTCAGCGCGCGGCGGCGAGAAATGGCGATCCTGCGCGCCTTGGGCGCGGGGCCGGGCACGATCATGGGTCTGCTGCTGGCTGAGGCGCTTTTCATCGCCGCAATTGGTGCGGTGCTGGGGATCGGGCTGCTCTATGCCGGGCTGGTTGTGGCGCAGCCTTGGTTGGATGTGGCCTATGGGATTTTTGTGCCAATCTCGGGACTTACTCCGCGCGATCTACTGACGGTTCTGGCAGTGCTGGTCGCGGCGGCTTTGGTCTGTCTGATTCCGGCCTGGCGGGCGTTTCGGATCTCGCTGGCCGATGGCATGTCGGTGCGCAACTGACCCCTGAAAAGACAAACCCCCGAACCGCAGGGCCGGGGGTCGTCAGCGTAAAGCCATGTCGGGAACGTCTTAAAGCAGACCTTCGCGCTGGGCTTTCTTGCGTGCCAGTTTACGGGCACGACGGATCGCTTCAGCCTTCTCACGCGCTTTTTTCTCGGACGGCTTCTCGAAATGCTGCTTGAGCTTCATTTCACGGAATACACCCTCGCGCTGAAGTTTTTTCTTCAATGCGCGCAGCGCCTGATCGACGTTATTGTCGCGAACACTTACCTGCATGTGGTTGTCACCACCTTTCTAGGTTTGAGTTGCAAGGAAATTTGCAGGACGCTGGCTCATAGCAGGCGCAATCCACCGAGTCCACCCCGTCATGTCATAGAAATGACGCGGGACAGCGCCGCCGCGCGTGTTATATCCCATTGGGTGGGAGAGATGCGAGGTGTGACATGACGAATGCCTATGAAGACGCTAAGGCCCAGCTTTTGGATGCTGCTTTGATGCATGTGCCCTTTGATGGCTGGTCCGAGGCCACGTTCAAAGCCGCGATTCGTGATACCGCGATAGATGAGCCTTTTGCCCGCACGGTTTGCCCGCGCGGCGCAGTGGATCTGGCGATTGCCTATCACAAGGCCGGGGATGCCGCGATGGTGACGGCGCTCGCGCAGGCGGATCTGAGCGGGATGAAATTCCGTGAAAAGGTCGCTCATGCAGTCAAGCTGCGTCTGCAGGCGATCGACGATCGCGAAGCCGTGCGCCGCGGCACCACGCTGTTTGCCCTGCCGCATCTGGTCGCCGATGGGTCCAAGCTGATCTGGGGCACGGCGGATGCGATCTGGACGGCGTTGGGCGACACGTCCGAGGATTACAACTGGTATACCAAACGGCTAACCCTGTCGGGCGTCTATTCGGCGACAGTGCTGTATTGGCTGGGCGATGACAGCGCCGATAATCAGGCGACGTGGGAGTTTCTGGACCGTCGCATCGGCGATGTGATGCAGTTCGAAAAGGTCAAGGCACAGGTCCATGACAACCCGTTGCTCAAGCCGTTCATGGCGGGGCCGAACTGGTTGCTGAGCCAGATCAAGCCGCCCAAGCGTGGGGCCGAGATGGATATGCCGGGCATGATGAACCCCGAAAGTTGACGCCGCTTTGTACTGGTCCTTGGATGTGGGATCGCTAGTCTATGCCACCAGACGATACGACCGGCCCAAAGGAAGACCCAATGACAGACACAATGCGCGCCGTTGAAATCTCACAGCCCGGCGGGCCTGAGGTGCTGACCCTGACCACCCGCCCGATCCCGGCGCCGGGGCAAGGGCAAGTGGTGATCAAACTCGCTTACGCCGGGGTGAACAGGCCCGATGCGTTGCAGCGCGCCGGCGCTTATGACCCGCCGCCGGGCGCGTCGGATCTGCCCGGCCTGGAAGGCGCGGGCGAGATTGTGGCGCTAGGCGATGGAGTGGATCATTGGGCCATCGGTGATCAGGTCTGCGCGCTGCTGCCCGGTGGCGGCTATGCCGAATATGTCGCGACGCCTGCGGCGCATTGCCTGCCAGTGCCAAAAGGGCTGGATCTGAAACAGGCGGCCTGCCTGCCCGAGACGTTCTTCACTGTCTGGACCAATGTATTCATGCGCGGCGGCTTGCAGGCGGGCGAGCGGTTCTTGGTGCATGGCGGCTCGTCGGGGATTGGGACGACGGCGATCCAGCTGGCCAATGCCTTCGGCGCGCGCGTTTTCGCAACCGCCGGATCGGATGAGAAATGCCAGGCCTGCCTCGATCTGGGGGCAGAGAGCGCGATCAATTATCGCGACAGCGATTTTGTCGAGGTGATGAAAGCCGAAGGCGGTGCAAACCTGATCTTGGATATGGTCGGCGGCGACTACCTGCCGCGCAACGTGCGGGCGTTGGCCGATGACGGGCGGTTGGTGCAGATTGCGTTCCTGCAGGGCCCGCAGGTCGAGCTGAACTTTGCCCAATTGATGGTGCGGCGGCTGACAATCACCGGGTCCACCCTGCGGCCGCAATCGGATCTGGCCAAAGCCGAGATCGCCACCGCGCTGGCCGAAAAGGTCTGGCCGATGCTGGANGCTGGGCACGTGGCGCCAGTGATGGACAGCGAATTCGCATTGGAAGAGGCCGCCGCNGCCCATGCGCGGATGGAAAGCTCGGGGCATATCGGGAAAATCGTTCTCAAGGTCTAAGAGCGCGGCGGGTGGACCCCGCCATTGCGCCAAGTCGGCCCTTTCCTTCCTGCGGTATCCCGTGTAAGACACGCGACAATCCCCACATGGACACTGTTCCGGGCCGATCCCGGGACCGCCTGCAAAGCCAGGCGACGGGAAAGCTATATGTAAGGAGACCAAGGCATGTCGAAACCGATCATGGCAAAGGCCACCGCCGTCTGGCTGGTGGACAACACCACCATCAGCTTCAAGCAGATCGCGGATTTTGTCGGTATGCATGAACTGGAAGTGCAGGGTATCGCCGATGGCGACGTCGCCGCTGGCGTGAAAGGCTTTGACCCTATCGCCAACAATCAGCTGACTCAGGACGAGATTGACGCCGCCGAAGCCAGCCCCCTGTACAAGCTGAAACTGAAATTCAATGCCGCTGCCGTGGGCGAAGAAAAGCGCCGCGGCCCGCGCTATACGCCGCTGTCGAAACGCCAGGACCGCCCCAACGCGATTCTGTGGCTGGTGAAGTTCCACCCCGAACTGGCCGATAGCCAGATTGCCAAGCTGGTCGGCACGACAAAGCCAACAATCCAGTCGATCCGCGAGCGCACGCATTGGAATATCGCCAACATGCAGCCAATCGATCCCGTGGCGTTGGGCCTGTGCAAACAGTCCGAACTCGACGCCGCCGTTCAGAAGGCAGCCGCCAAGAAAGCCGCCGAGGGCGAAGTCATGTCCGATGATGAACGCCGCAAGCTTGTCTCGACCGAGCAGTCGCTCGGCATGGAGAGCGAGCCCAAGATCCCGACTGCCATTGAGGGGCTGGAAACCTTCTCTCTGGCCGAAGATGACGGCGGCTCGGATGACAGCGACGATCTGCTGGTGGATGCGGACAGCTTCTTCAATCTGCCCAAATCCGGGGATGACGACGAAGACGACCAGCCGCGGGTCTGACGACAGGCTGCCCCCGGTTGTCAGATTTCCTGTTGACCGAGGTCGAGGATTCGGTCAACTTCGGCCCATGTTGATGATGATGATCCAGTCGAGCCTGTATTATCGCCGGTCCTGATAAGGAGCGGTTCATTAATCTATGTCTGAATGAAGCCGCCTCGGGGCGGCTTTTTTCATTCTCCCACGAGGCGCAAACCGCAAGGAGTGGGAAAGATGACCAAGACTGAAGATGTGCCACATGATCCGCACCTGCGTCCGGCCCGGGCGGCGGATGCCTTTGGGCTGCTGCAAATGGTGCGCGCGCTGGCCGCGCATCATGGTGACAACGCGCAGCTGGGCATGGATCAGTTGATCCAGCAGGCCATTGGCTCGGCCCGGCAGTTCGATGTGCTGGTGGCCGAACAGGATGGACAATTGGTGGGCTATGCCGCGATGCAATCCGTGGGCCGGTTGCAGCATGGCCAGCGCGGCGTCGACCTGCATCACCTTTACGTAGCTGAGGCCATGCGCGGATCCGGTCTGGGCACATGTCTGATCGACGCAGTGCAGCAGGCCGCCAGCCGGGCCGGGGCCGATTACCTGCGCGTCGCTGCCGAGATCGACAATATCGAAGCGCAGGGGTTTTACCGCAAGCTGGGGATGGAGCAGAAGCCGGTTGGCCGCTCGGTCAGCTATGAAAGGGCGCTGTAGCGCGCCCTGTCACAGATCGCGCCGCGCGCGCAGCGCGGCGGTGATCGTCCCATCATCGAGGTAATCGAGCTCTCCCCCGATCGGCACGCCTTGCGCCAGTGAGGTGATGCGCACCCGCCCGTCCAGCAGATCGGCAATGTAATGCGCCGTGGTCTGACCGTCGACCGTGGCGTTGAGGGCAAGAATCACCTCGCTCACATCTTCGGATGTGACGCGGTCAATCAGCTTGGGGATTTTCAACTCTTCCGGCCCGACGGCATCAAGCGCCGAGAGCGTACCGCCCAGAACGTGGTAGCGGCCTTTGAACACGCCCGAGCGTTCCATCGCCCACAGATCGGCCACATCTTCGACCACGCAAAGCTCTCCGTTCGCGCGGCGCTCATCTGTGCAGATATCGCAAATTTCAGAGGTGCCGACATTGCCGCAATTTAGGCATTCCCGCGCCGTGGCGGCGACCTGCGTCATGGCATCGGCCAAAGGCGTCAGCAACAGCGCGCGTTTGCGGATCAGATGCAGTACTGCCCGCCGCGCAGACCGCGGCCCCAGCCCCGGCAGTTTGGCCAGAAGCTCGATCAGATTGTCGATGTCTTGCGTCGAATTCACGTCAGCTCCGGGCCGAGAGGGCGAGATAGGGTATTTTTGAAGCAAAGAAGCTTAGAAGGGCAGTTTCATATCCGCCGGAAGACCGAGGCTTTCGGTGAGGCTCTTCATCTCTTCCTGCGCGCGGTCAGCGGCTTTGATCTGCGCGTCCTTGATAGCGGCGACGATCAGGTCTTCGACCACTTCCTTGTCATCGCCATTGAAGATCGACGGATCAATATCGAGCGTTTTGAGATCGCCCTTGGCCGAGCAGACGGCCTTCACAAGGCCTGCGCCTGCTTCGCCGGTGACCATGATATTGTGCATGTCATCCTGGAGTTGCGCCATCTTGGTCTGCATCTCCTGCGCTTTTTTCATCATGCCGGCCATATCGCCCAGCTGGCCCAATCCTTTGAACATCCTAGTTCTCCGATCCGTTTGCGCCGCGCTCGGGCGGCTTGGTTCTGAATACGATTGCCACACATATTGCAGCCGCCGCCGCGATGAACAAGGCAGGAGAGCCAATGCAGCCCTCGGCCATGCCCGGCGCGCGCAGGCCGGATGGATCTATCATCGCGACGATCGTGATGAACGCCGTCCACAAGATCACCGCGCCCAGCCCCAGCCATTGATTGCGAAAGCGCAGGGCCAAAACGGACAGGGCCAAAAGGATCAAACCCGCGGGCGAGGTGAAGAGCGCGACAGCCTCGGTCACAGCGGACGCTTGGGTGCCGTCCCAATTGGGCCGGGAGGTGGTGCAGGTGCTGGCGATACCGGGGGCGGGCAGGGTGATGAACACAAAAGCCCAGAAGATCTGTCGGATGGGATGCAAGGCTGTCTCCGTTTCATAAGGGTGACGGCGCGGGCGTGGTTGCCGCATCAAGACGCCAGCAGGGAAAGAATGGTGTCGTTGGTCGACACATTTTTTTTGGCCAGAACACGTTCCGTCAGTGAGGCGAACATGACCTGATCGGTCTGGTTGCGCGCCGACCAGATCCGCGTCGGACGGCTGCGCGCGGCAAGGCCAGCGATCGGACGATCCGATGCATCGCGCACAGGGACGCCGAAATAGGATTGCGCTTTCACCTGAGTCATGAAGCCACAGGGGCGGGGGGCGCTGCGGGAGTTGGCCGCGGACACGGTCACCGACCGGTTCTCTCGGGTCACCAGATCGCAGAAATGCTCGTTTGACTGAATGAATTCGGTGCTTGCACGGGCAAACGAGGTTTTAGGTTGCAACGTCCTGACCCCGCGCGAGGCCCGGTCTTGGACCGACAAAACGACTGTCTCCGTCGCAAGCTGGTCTTTTGCAACAGAAAGGAGCCACAGGATTTTGCCAAGCGTTTCACGCGCCATGGGACAGACCTATGCAAGCTGCGAGATTTGGCAAGGCGATGTGTCACTCTCCCTCGAAGGGATCCCATTCGTCTTCGACCTCTGGCAAAGCTTCGGCTTCGGCGCTGGCTTGCAGGTCCTGCATCGTGCGGATGGCGGTGATGCTGGCCTGCGGGAAATGCTCGAACACAGCGGCGACCATGGGATGGGCCATTGCCTCGCGGCGCAGCGCGGTGTCGGCGGCATGGCGTTTTTCGGCGATGGTGTCTCCGCCGCCTTCATTGACCAGCGTGATCGCCCAACGCGCGCCGGTCCAGCTTTGCAAGCGGCTGCCAAGGCGTTGGGTCAAATCAGCCGGGGCTGCCTCGGTGGGTTGCACTTCGATCCGGCCGGGCTGGTAGGCGACAAGGCGCAGGTGGCTTTCCACTTCGACCAGCAATTTGACGTCGCGATTGGCGCGGATCAGCTCAACCACATGCTCAAAGCTTGGGTAATGCGCCAGCGCTGCCGCCCCTTCGGTGGCCAACGCAGTCGCGGCACCGCCGGATTGCATGACCGGCGCATGGGCCGCGCCCGGCGTGCCCGGCGCCGCGGCTTGCGGCCCGCGTGCAGGTGCATGGGCGCCGCCGCCGGGACCGCTACCCCCTGCCGGCGGCGTGGGTGGGCGTGGCGCATCCTTGAGTTTCGAGACCAGTTCTTCGGGGCTTGGCAGATCGGCGACATGGGTCAGACGGATCACGGCCATTTCGGCGGCCATCATCGCATTGGGGGCGGCGGCGACCTCTTCCATCGCTTTCAAAAGCATTTGCCACATGCGCGACAGCACCCGCATCTGCAGCGCCTGCGCCATGGCCTGCCCGCGCGCCCGTTCATCCGGCGATACGGTTGGGTCTTCGGCGGCATCGGGGGTGATTTTCACCACGGACACCCAATGCGTGATTTCGGCCAGATCGCGCAACACGGCCAGCGGGTCGGCTCCGGCGGCATATTGCGCGCCCAGTTCGGTCAGCGCGCCTCCGGCATCGCCGCGCAGGATCAAATCCAGAAGATCCAATACCCGGCCGCGATCCGCCAGCCCCAGCATGGCGCGGACCTGATCGGCAGTGGTTTCCCCGGCACCATGGCTGATCGCCTGATCCAGCAGCGATTGCGCATCCCGGGCCGAACCTTCGGCCGCGCGTGTGATCAGTGCCAGCGCATCTTCAGCGATCTCGGCCCCTTCGGCAGTCGCGATGCGTCGCAGCATGGCGATCATGTCTTCGGGTTCGATCCGGCGCAGGTCAAAGCGCTGACACCGCGACAGCACCGTGACCGGAACTTTGCGGATCTCGGTCGTGGCAAAGATGAATTTCACATGCTCTGGCGGCTCTTCCAGCGTTTTCAGCAGCGCGTTGAACGCGCTGTTGGAGAGCATGTGCACCTCGTCGATAATATAGATCTTGTAGCGGGCCGAGGCCGCGCGATAGCGCACCGCGTCGATGATTTCGCGGATGTCGCCCACCCCGGTGCGCGAGGCCGCGTCCATCTCCATCACATCGACATGGCGGCCTTCGCTGATGGCCACGCAATGCTCGCAAACACCGCAAGGTTCGGTCGTCGGACCGCCTGTGCCATCGGGGCCGATACAGTTCATGCCTTTGGCGATGATTCGGGCCGTGGTGGTTTTGCCGGTGCCGCGAATGCCCGTCATGATGAAGGCCTGCGCGATGCGATCTGCCGCAAAGGCGTTGCGCAGCGTGCGCACCATTGCATCCTGCCCAACCAGATCAGCAAAGGTTTCCGGCCGGTATTTCCGCGCCAAAACCTGATAGCCGCCCGATTCCTGCTCGCTCATGCTTGCCTACCCCAATGCTCTGCCGGGTCACCCTAAAGGCCCCCGGCGGGCGCGTCCACTGTCGCAGGCGGGGCAAGTCAGGATGTCTGGGCTCTCAACTTCGGCGTGTGGCGGATTAGGCTGACGACACCGTGAACGTATCAGTGCCCGTGGGAGGGATTTATGTCTGAACAATTTCTGAGCAAAGAGCGTCGTCTGCAACTGGCCAAGGTGCTGGATGCGCGGTTCAACATTCCAATCATCAAAGGCCATCGCGAATTGAACGTTTTTATCAAGATCGTGGATTCGGTGGACCGGTTGATGAGAAAATACATCCATGACGAAGTGCTGGAAACCATGACCGACCCGGATCTTGAGATCGAGGATATGGTGAAATCCGCGCTCAAGGACAATCTGGTGCCGATCCTCAGCCAATTGGTGCTGCCGTTGATCCCCGGTGCGGTGAAACTGGCGGTGTTCAACTTCCTGATCGATTTTCTGGTTGATGCGATGGCCGATGCCACCACGATCGACGAGAAAGCCGAAGAGTTTCTGGAGGCGTTGGCCTGATCAGTGCGGCAGGGTGAGCCGGTCAGGCAGGCTGCGCAGCACATCGGAATTGGCCTGACTGCGCGCCACTGTCCACCCGCCCTGCAACAAGAGCAACATATGCTCCGAGGCAGAGCGCGCCTCTGCCTCGCTCAGCCCCAATCGCACGCCATGGGCCGTGGTCGTATCGACCCAATTGGCCATGAGCCCCGCGGCATGCTGGCGAAACTCGGCATTTTCCGGCCCGTCCAGCAAGGTGGCCGTGATCGGGCACCCTTCAGCCTGTCCTGACAGGTCAAAGAATTTCGCGACCTTGTGGCACAGCGTGCGCACGCCGTCGGGGAAATCGGTGGCCTCTGCAAAAGAGGCGTCGATCACAGCCGTCATCCCGTCCGACGCCCAGCTCGCCGCGGCGAGCGCCAGATCGGATTTGCCATTGGGAAAATGGTGGTAAAGCGAGCCTTTGGGCGCCTGCGCTGCTTCCAGCAATTCGGCCATGCCCACCCCGTGATACCCGCGGCGGCGGAACAGATCGGCGGCAGCGCGGATCAGCCTGTCGCGGGTGGGCAGTGTGTCTGTCTTCATAATCTATGTCTTGACAGTTTTAGACCGATTGGTCTAGCCCTGCGTTAGACCACTTGGTCTAGACTGTTCGGTCTAAAGGGGGATCATGATGCTGGACGCACGGATGACACGGCTTGTCACGGTTCAAGAGCTGCGGTTTCCTTCGGGCCAGCACAGCCTGGTGGGAGATCTCTATTGCCCGGTCGATGACATCGCGGCGCTGCTGGTGATCAACTCGGCCACGGGGGTGCCGCAAAGCTATTACCGGGCCTTTGCCACATGGCTGGCCGAGACGCGCAACATCGCCGTGTTGACCTTTGACTATGCCGGGTTTGGCCGCTCTGCGTCGGGTCCGTTGCGGGCGGTGACGCAGCGCATGTCCGACTGGGCCTTGCGCGACCAGCCCGCCGCGCGCGCCGAGATGCGCCGCCGCTTCCCTGGTCTACCACTTTGGGTGGTGGGACATTCTCTGGGCGGGTTGCTGATGCCGATGCAGGATGGGTTGGAGCATGTGGATCGTATGATCGCAGTCGCTGCAGGGCGCGTGCATTTCAGCGAACATCCGCTGCGCTATCAACTGGCGGCTCGGCTCTTTTGGTTCGGACATGGCCCGGCACTGACGGCCGGGTTCGGCTATCTGCCCGCCAAGCTTGCCGGGTTGGGCGGCGAGGATCTGCCCGCATCGGTCTATTGGCAATGGCGGCGCTGGTGTGTGGATCGGGATTTCTATTTCACCGACCCGCTGGTCCCGGAACCGAATTGGCCGCGCGATGTGCCGGTGGATCTGGTTGGGCTGAGCGATGATCAGATTTGCCCTGTCTCATGCGTGCAAGAGCTTGCCCCAATCTATGGCGATCATGCACAGGTCCGGATCATCGACCCGGATCAACACGGGCTTGGTCCTGTCGGGCATATGGCGATGTTTGCGCGGCGCAATGCACGGCTCTGGCCACGCATCGTGCCCGCGCTCTAGGCGTATTGGCTTGCCCGCGCGCGCGCCATGCGGTAAAGCGATCAAGCCTTTGGTGAAGGCAGCCCGGTCCGCGGAAAGCTGAACCAGCATCACCTGACAGACCTTATGACCTTATCCTTTCGGTCTTTCTCATGCCCGTCTTGCGGACCTCGGGCGCGAATTGGAGAAAACCGATGCGAGATCCCCTCTCATCCCATCGTCGTGCCGCGAAGGCATTGAAGCGCGCGGTCGAGGCGCAACAGCCTGCGGCCATGGCCCGTTGGCGTGCCGTGCACGGCGACGACCCGGTCAGCCACACCGGCGCTTTGCACGTCATTGCGCGCGATGCCGGGTTTGCCAGTTGGCCGCGCATGAAATTCGCCCTTGAAACCGAGGGTCTGGACCGCGCGGCTTTGCAGGCGCGGCTGGCTTCGGCTTTGATAAATGGCCAGCATTGGCGGGTTGAGGCGCTGTTGGCGCAGGACCTCGATCTGCCTGCGGCACATCTCGGGCTGCAAATCGCACTGTGTCTTAAAGACCCGGTCATGGCCCATCTGGCCCGTGATCCCGGCGCGGCCACGCGTCCGGTGGATGGGCGCCTTCCCCTGCTCTGGCTGGCCTTTTCCCGCCATGTCAAAGCGCATCCCGACCTTGTGCCGGATATGCTGACCATTGCCGAGGCGCTGGTGGCGCAGGGGGCGGATGTGACCGCGGGCCACCCGGTCGAACCGGGCGCGGCTCATCACCTGTCGCCGCTTTATGGCGCGTTGGGTCATGCCGATAACATGCCTTTGGCCGATTGGCTTCTGCGACACGGGGCAGATCCGAATGATGACGAATCGCTCTATCATGCGACAGAACTTGACCATCATGACGGCTTGCGCCTGTTGCTGGCGGCCGGGGCCGATCCGAATGAACATCGCGCCGATCACGCGGGCGGGCAGCCGCAGACAGTTTTGCCCGCGCTCCATCAGGCGGCGCGGCGCGGCTGTGACGCGGATATGGTTGCGATCTTGTTGCAGGCCGGGGCCGAGCCAGACGCCAGACATCAAGGCATATCCGCCTATGAGTTGGCCGCGATCATGTGCAATGATGCGGTGGCGCAGGCGCTGGGCCCTCAGCCAGTGGCAGAGGCGCTGGCGCCTCTGGTCGCTGCCGCGCAGGGGCAATCTGCCAGTGGCTTCGTCGATCCATCAACCCTGCCAGAGGAGGCACGGTTGATCATTCGGACGCTGCTGAACCGCCCTGGTCGACTGGATCACATCAAGCGGCTGGTGGCTCTGGGCGTGGAGACTGACCGCCCGGATGAGATGGGTCTGACCCCTGTGCAGGTGGCTGGCTGGGAAGGCTTGGTCGATGAGATGGCCTATCTCTTGTCACAACGCCCCGATCTGGGCCATGTGAACGCCTTTGGCGGCACGCTGCTGTCCACGATCCTGCATGGCGCCGAGCACAGCCCCTCGCATGACAGCCGTGATCACCTGACCTGCACGCGGCTGGTGCTGGAGCATGGGGTGGCCTTGCCGCGGAGCGCGATCACCAGCACAGGGCGCGAAGATATCGCCGCGTTGCTGGAACACTGGGCGGAGGCGCATCCAGGCCAGGTGGTGGAGGGGTGACACGCGAAACCCATGGCAGGATCGGGGAAACGTGATCCTGCCGGTCCGCCTACCGCCCGCGTTTATGGCGGCCGCGGGCCTTGCCGTCGCGATAGAGCTTGTTCAGGGATCGATCCTTTGCGCGGATCTGGGCCAGAGTTTCGGAATTGCGCGCATCTTCGCGCTGCAATTTGCGCCAGCGCTCCAGACGGGCGGGGTCAAGATCGCCGGCATCAATCGCGGCCTGAATGGCACAGCCGGGTTCACCGTCATGCTGGCAGTCGGAAAACCGGCATTGGGTTGCCAGCTCTGCCAGGTCTTCGAACACCGCGTCGATGCCGTCCCCGGCATCGGTTAGTTGCAGCTCGCGCATGCCCGGTGTGTCGACCAGCCAGCCGCCCGGCCGCGTGCGCCACAATGCGCGGGCCGTGGTGGTGTGGCGGCCCTTGGCATCATCCTGTCGGATGCCCTGCGTCGGGTCGCGCCGTCCGGTCAGGGCGTTGGACAGCGTGGTTTTGCCCACGCCGGATGACCCTAACAAAGCCATGGTCTGCCCATCCCGGCACCAGGGATGCAGTCGTGGGATCTCGTCAGGGTCTTTGGCGTTCAGCACCAGTGCCGTAACAAGGGGAGAGAGCGCCTCGGCCCGGTGGCGATAGCTGTCGGGCACGTCGCTTTGATCGGGTTTGGTGATGATCACCAAAGGCAGGCAGCCCGCAGCCGAAGCCAGCGCGAGATACCGCTCCAGCCGGGCTTCGTTGAAATCGTCATTGCATGAGGTCACGATGCCCAGCGTGTCTACATTCGCTGCGATCAGCTGACGGGCCGCGCGCGGACCGGCGGCGCGGCGCTGCAAAAGCGTCGCGCGCTCCAGCAGGGTCACGACGCGGCCAGCCTCCGGGTCGAACATGACCCAATCGCCCACTGCAATATCGCCCGTCGATACATGGCCTGGCAGGGCCAGCGTTACCGGACCAGCCGGGGTCAGCCCGTCCACACGGTCGCGGGTTACACCGGTGACCCGTGCTGGCTGCCCGGTTGCAGAGGATTCTGTCGAAGACAATCGGGGCGTCCAGCCAAGATCGGCCAGAGTCACCGCGTCAGACACGCGCAAAGCCTGTGCCTGTCGCCCCGTAAAGGGATTGGTCATGTTGTGCGGGGAACAACAGGGGCTTGTCAGCCGCGCTGCGCCCGCAGGATATGTGCAAGTGTGTCCACAGCTTGCCTCCCTGTCGGGTCATGGTTGCAGGTGAGAGGCTGACAACGACCCAAGCGGGGCTCGTTACGGCTGCTTCCTTCCGGACCTGACCGGGTTGGCGAGGTGCCTGCCCGCGCCAACCTCTCGATCGCTTATATACGCGGGGCTTGGGCGGGCTGCAAGGGCTGGCGCGGCAGCTCAAGCGTCAGTTCGACCCTTTTGCCGGGATGATCGATCCGCATCTGCCGCACGGGCATATCCGGGATATCATGCAGATGGGTCATGGCGCCCAGACCGGTATCGACCGTGACCAATGTGTCTGGCATGGGCGTAAACCGCCACGGATAGCGGTCTTTTGTCGACAGCGGATGCCGCCGCGCGCCGGGATGGCGTAGATAGTGCACCACCGCATCCGAAATCATCATGCGCGGCAGATCCAGCGGCGCCACATCCCGCAGGCCAAAGACATTGCCGCCCCCATTGGCGCGATAACTCGACAGGGCAACAACAAACCGGTCTTCGTCCCGCACCGGTTTCCCGTCATGACGCAGCTGCCTGATCCGCCCGGCCTGCGGTTTCTTGGGCCGACCCGACGGCGCAAACAGCGTGGCACGGCTGACATCGATGCGATAGCTCAGGCCAAAGATCACGTCGAATTCATAGCGTGGGATATGCGGGTTCAACAGCGGCTGCGGCGTTGGCCCCGGCTGCAGCCGGTGAAACTGGCTCGCAGTTTGTTCCAGCCAGTCCCGGATCTGCCGCCCGGTGACCACCACAGCGTTCAGCAGGTCGGGAAACACGCACAGGTCCGACACGTGGCGCATGCTGACCGGGCCGGGGGGAATATCGCTGAAGCCGCGCCCGCCTGCGTCAAAGCTTGATCCTTGCGGTGCGGTGGCCGACAGCATTGGCAGCGATTGCCACTCGGTCCCGTCCAGCATCCCGGCAAGCGCGCTGGCATTGGCCCGTGCAATCAATTCCAATGCCGGATCGGTTGAGAAACTGCCGAAATAGTCATGCAGATGATGTGACAGATGTCCCACGGGCTTGGCCAACGATGCGCGCACCAGCCGCTGCGCCGGGGCCAGCAGTTTGCGCAGCTTTGGGTCTTCGGGCCGTTTTGGCTGCCCGGCCGGGGCGACATGGATCAACCGGCTGTCAAACCGGTCACAGCGCCAGCCGGGCCCGTGGCCATCCAGTATCAGATCGATCTGGCCCAAATAGGCTCCCGAATGGCCGGCCATGACCGTTGGTACGCCCCGTACGCTGCCTTTGGCCGTGTCGACCTCGTCCATATCGGCATGATCGCATCCCGGCAGGCGTTTATGGGTGTGTCCGCCAATCAGCGCATCAACCCCATCAATGCTGGCCAGTGTTTTCAGAACGTCGTCCGAGTGCAGGCCGTGAATTGGCACGCCAAGCCCGGCATGGGCCAGCACCACCACCAGATCACAGCCGCCTGCGCGCAGGTCGGGCACACGGCGCGCGGCGCAGCTCAGCATGTCCTCGACCTCGACCCGGCCTTGCAACAGATGTGAATCCCAGACCAGAATTTCTGGCGGCACAAAGGCCAAAAGCCCGATGGTCAGCGGTTTCCTCGCGCCGTTCACCACTGGTTCGACCGTGATGGTCAGGTGATCGCAGAGGCTGTCTGGCGCGTCCCCGCCCAGCCAGCGCAAATTGGACACCACCACAGGGCAGGGTGCCTGCTTCAGGATCTGCGTCAGCGTGTCGAGACCGAAATTGAAATCATGATTGCCAAGCCCCAACGCGGTATAGCCCAGATGATCGAACACCTGCATCAACGGGTGCGGCTGGTCGCTGCGTTCGGCCATGACATCGGCCATTGGCGTGCCCTGCAACCCGTCACCATTATCGACCAGCACGACACTGCCGCCGGCCTGCTGTGCCTCGTGGCGGGCCGTGGCGATCAGCGGGCCAACGCGGGTCATGCCGATGGGAAGACTGGGCCGGTCGGCGCAGTAATCATAGCCGTCCAGGTTCATATGCAGATCTGTCGTGGTCAGCAGGCGCAGCAGATGTTCTCCGGGGCCCGGTCTGACCTCGGATGCGGGCTCGGCATGTGATCCTGGATGATGATGGTTCATCTCCGTTTCATCCAGCGCAAAAAGCTTGTCCTCAACACCTTGAACCATATCTGCCCAGATCGGAGCCTGCAGAAACGCATGGTTGTGACGCATAGGGTCATGGAAGTGACTATGAGTCAAACGCATTGACAGGTAAGGGTTTTGCGCCGTGGACCCCGCGGATGGGCCAAGGCCGAGACGACAGGCAGGAGATGACATTGGAAGCAGTGACTTTTGGCGGGCAGGGGCTCGACCGCGCGGCGGCGCTGCGCAGCGATACGGGCAAGCTGGCGACCCTGCGCACCCATGCCGATGCGCAATGCCTTATGCTGTGGCGTGGCAAGGTTCTGGCGCAGGGCGATGACCGCGGCAGCCTCTGCCTTCTGCCCATGGATCATCCCGCGCTGGCCGATGCCGTCGACGCACCGATCCTTCTGGGCCTGACCGATGACGGGGCTCCCCGCTTTGCGGCCGATCTTTCGGCCTGGCAACCCGAAGATCAGGATACAGCCAGCGTTGGCGCCTTTTTCGACCCCTCCGAACAGGTGATGCCGGGCCTGCCCGGGGGCAGCGTTTTTGTCGAACTGCGCCGAGTGATGGTGCGGCTCTCGGCGCATCACGCCGAACTGGCGGCCACGGCCAAGGCCATTCTGGGCTGGCACGTCACGCATGGGTTCTGCGCGCGTTGCGGCACGCCTACGGCTATTGCGCAGGGCGGATGGCAGCGCAAATGCGGCAATTGCGGCGCGCAGCATTTTCCGCGCACCGATCCGGTCGTGATCATGCTGATCACCCATGGCGATGACGTGCTGATGGGCCGCTCTCCCGGTTGGCCCGAGGGCATGTATTCCCTGCTCGCAGGCTTCATTGACCCCGGCGAAACGGTCGAAGCCGCCGTGCGCCGCGAAGTCATGGAGGAGGCGGGCGTGCCTGTCGGCGCGGTGCGCTACATCGCCAGCCAGCCCTGGCCCTTTCCGTCGTCACTGATGATGGGCTGCGCGGGGGAGGCTCTGTCGCGCGAGATCACCATTGATCCGGTTGAAATCGAAGATGCCATGTGGGTCTCGCGGCAAGAGATGATGACCGCCTTTGCCGGAGATCACCCGGTCCTGAAACCGGCGCGCAAAGGGGCGATTGCGCATTTCCTTCTGGACAACTGGCTGCGCGACACGGTTTAGAACCTTGCCTTGCGCGCGGATTCGGTGTCGCATCGCGCCATGGCCTATCAATGCGATCTTGGCGGCACCCGGTTCCGGTTCCCGTCGCTGAAAACCCTGCTGGCGCGCGCCACGCCCGAACGCAGCGGCGATCACCTCGCCGGAGTGGCGGCGGAGACACCGTTGGAGCGCGTTGCCGCGCAAATGGCGCTGGCCAATGTGCCGCTGACGGATTTCCTCGATGATGTGCTTGAGGTGGATGGTGATGGCATCACCGCGCTGATCTTTGACCAGCAGGACGCGCAGGCTTTTGCCCCGATCCGCTCTCTGACGGTGGGCGGGTTCCGCGACTGGCTGCTTGCCCCCGAAACGACAGGCGCCGTGCTGCGCGATCTGGCGCCGGGGCTGACGCCCGAAATGGTCGCCGCCACCAGCAAACTGATGCGCGTGCAGGATCTGATCGCGGTCAGCCGCAAGATCGAGATTGTCACCCGCTTTCGCAGCACCATCGGCCTTGCGGGCCGCCTGTCCACCCGCAATCAGCCGAACCACCCCACCGATGACAGCCAGGGCATCGCCCTTTCGGCGCTGGACGGGCTGATGATGGGCGCGGGCGATGCGGTGATCGGCGTGAACCCGGCCACCGACAGCGTGGCGGATTTCATTCGCATCTGCGACGTGCTGGATGTGATCCGCTCGGAACTCGATGTGCCGACCCAAACCTGCTGTCTGGGCCATGTCACCACCGCACTGGATGCTATGCAGGCCGACGCACCGGTGGATCTGGTTTTTCAATCCATCGCAGGCAGCGACAAGGCCAATGACGGGTTTGGCGTGACACTGGCGATGTTGGACGACGCGCATGAGGCCGTGCGCGCGCTTGGCCGCGCGCCGGACGGGGCCAATCTGATGTATTTCGAAACCGGGCAGGGTGCTGCGCTTTCGGCCGAGGCGCATTTCGACATGGACCAGCAAACGATGGAGGCGCGCGCCTATGCCGTGGCGCGGCGCTACCGCCCGCTTTTGGTCAACACGGTCGTGGGCTTCATCGGGCCGGAATATCTGGCTGATGGCAAACAGATCCTGCGCGCGGGGTTGGAGGATCATTTCTGCGGCAAGCTGCTGGGCCTGCCGATGGGCGTGGATATTTGTTATACCAACCATTCCTGGGCCGATCAGGATGACATGGATCACCTGCTGGTCTCTCTGGCGGCGGCGGGGGTGAGTTTCGTGATCACCGTGCCTGGGGCCGATGACATCATGCTGAATTACCAAAGCCTCGCCTTCCATGACGCACAGTTCATCCGCGACACGCTGGGCCACCCGCCTGCGCCGGAATTTGCCGATTGGATGGCCCGTATCGGGATCGGAGAGCAGGGCGTCACCCTGCCGACGCTCGAAACGGCTCTGGGTCGTTTGAGGCTTCCTGCGGCATGAGCGTGTCCAAACCTTCCAAAGGCCTTGACCTGGCGGCGATCACGCAGGCGCGGTTGACCACCGGTGCAAGGGGTCGGGCGCTCACCACGCGCGAGATGCTGCATTTCGCGTTGGACCATGCCCGCGCGCGGGATGCGGTTCTGTCGGATCTGGATATGCCCGCTTGCGCCGACGCATTGTCCCGCGCAGGGCTGGAGACGCAGCTGAGCGCCAGTGCGGCGGGGGACCGCCGTGCCTTTGTCCAACGGCCCGATCTGGGGCGGCGCTTGCCGCAGGATCAGGCCGACACGCTAGCGGCGCTGCCACCCTGCGACGTCGCGCTGGTCTTGGGCGACGGGCTGTCGGCCATCGCGGCGCAGTTGAACGGGCCGGGCTTCCTGATCGCGCTGGCCGCGCGGCTGGCGGCGCAGGGGCTGACCACCAGCCCCGTGATCCTCGCCCGGCAGGCGCGGGTGGCCCTGGGGGACGGGATCGCCCACGCAATGGGCGCGCAGACCGTTGTGATGGCGCTGGGCGAACGGCCGGGCCTATCGGCGGCGGACAGTCTGGGTGTCTACATCACGCAGGCGCCGCAGCCCAAAACACCCGACAGCGCGCGCAATTGCATCTCGAATATTCGCGAGGCTGGCCTGTCCGTGCAGGATGCGGCGGCCGAGGCCGAGGCGCTGATCCTCAGGATGCGCCGCTTTGGTCTGAGCGGTGTGGCGCTGGCCCAGCGACAGGCGCTGCCCGAAGACTGACGGCTCAGCCCGCGCTTAAACTGACCACGCCGCCATCGCCCCGCCGGGAACCGCCACCCGCACACCGGGCGCGAGATACAGCCCGATCAACAAGCCGATCTCGGCCAGCCCCAGCCCGGCCTCTTGCTGTAGAAACGGTGACAGCGCGGCAATGGATTGGAACTGAAACGCCATGCTCATCCGCGCCAGAAACAGAGCGGCAAGGATGACTCAGCGATGCCTCATGCGACGCGCGCCCGGCCAGGGCGGGATGTGCATCTGCCAGAGGCGTGACGCGGTTTCAGAAACGCTCTCCCGAGGCCGGGTAGACCCCCAGAATTTTCACATGCGAGGTGAAATAGGCCAATTCATCCAGTGCCAGCTGCACATTGGCGTCATCAGGATGGCCTTCGATATCGGCGTAAAACTCTGTCGCCGTAAAGGAGCCATCGACCATATAGCTTTCCAACTTGGTCATGTTGATCCCATTCGTGGCAAAGCCACCCAGCGCCTTATAAAGCGCGGCCGGGATGTTGCGCACCCGAAAGACAAAGCTGGTCACCATGCCATGATCGCCCCGGCGGCTGTGATCTTCCTGCGGGGACATGATCAGGAACCTCGTGGTGTTGTGCCCGTGATCCTCGACCTCGTCGGCCAGCACATCCAGCCCATAAATCTCGGCGGCCAGGCGCGAGGCCAGAACACCCGTCGTCCGATCCCCGGCTTCGGCCAGTTCCTTGGCTGCGCCCGCGCTGTCCACGGCGGTGCGCGGTGCGATGTTATGGCGTTTGAGGAACCGCTTCGCCTGCGGCAGCAGCACAAGATG
>JABSSB010000050.1 GCA_013214715.1 Paracoccaceae bacterium
CACGGTTTTCCCAATAAGTCCAAAATTCTTCGAACTCTTGTACGAACCCTTGGCGTAGCTTTTTACTTCCAAAGTCATCCCAGTGACCTGCCCCCCGATGCTCCCTCAGTCATAACGAGAGTTTGCGGGTTTAATGGAACAATCGCTCACCGGAACACGTTAAAATCCCGCTGCAAGCTGAAAAAAGCACCATTCGAGCTGCCGGGGCCCAGATTATCCGTGCCGCCGACATAGAGGTATTTATACCCCAAACTAAGATCCCAATCCGGAGTCACGTTGCGGGTATAGGTCGCGTAAAAGCTGCCGCGGTCGCGAGCGGCATTGCCTGTGTTTTGACCGACGACCGAAGCATCCGCATAAAACAGATCCAGAGACAGCGACGACACTTGGTTGATGGCCAGATCATAGCCAATGCCCAGCTCGGTCCGTTCGGTGGCTTCGCTCACGATATCGCTGATTCTTACGGTGCGTTCTACGCTGATGTCGAGAATGCTGCGCGAGCCTTCGACCATATAGGCCAGCCGACCAATGGGGCGCGGGTCGAACGTATCACCCTGGGCCACGCCCAGAGCAACATTCAGGCTGCCGCCTGGTAGCTCGAGGTTGCGCCCCAGCAGGAGGTCATTCTGCCGCCCTTGCTGTGTCAGGATCGAGGAAAGCCGAGCCGTGGCATCGCCATTGGGCATTTCGCGCCTGGCATCAAAGGCGCCGACAAACCCGGTAGCGGTCAGCCGGTCGTCGGGTTGGTCGAATGTTTCGGTCACATCGGAATGGCCCAGATCGAGGCTGAACGATGAGATTGGCGAGAGATCGTAATCTATCCCCGCGGTCAATCGGCGAGTGGTGCGGTCGGTATTGCGGGTATCTTCGCCCCGGTAGCGTTCTTCGAACAGATCGACCCGGCCCAGCATTACGGGTGAGAGCTGGAAATTCACCTCTGCCAGGGCGCGGTTGGTAATGTTGTCAAACAGCAGCGGATCTTCGGTCTCGCGATACTTGACGGCCCGGGTTTCAAGATCGACAATGAAGCCTAGCGGGCTGGTCAGCCCGGTTTCAAAGCGAAACCCGCCATCCAGCTGCTCGCGGACACCGCCGCCACGGGCGAAATCCTGTTCATTGTTGTTGCCGTCGCGCAGCGGGTCATTGAAGGCCAGATCGGGGCGGAAATAGCCGAGATCGAACAGAACCCGGCTGTTCACACCGGTGCGGGAATAGGCCAGGTCCAGTTCCGGGTCGCGCAGGCCAAAATAGCTGCCGATCACCGGGTCGTTTACAATCCGCCCGACGCCGGTGGCGTCAAATGACAACTCATTCAACCCGGTGGTGGTGTCAAAGCCGAAAGACAGACGCGTGTCCGAGGAATAGGTTGTTCCGGCCGAGTCCGGATCCAGGCGGATGTTATCCTGCGCCTCAAAGGTCTGGTCGAACCCAAAGCGAAAGCGTTGGTCGCCAGCCTCGTCCTGACCGGCCACAGGGGCGGCCACAAACAGCACAGAACCCAAAAGTGCACCGCTGCGCCAAAGCGTGCGGGACGTAATCCGGTGTCTGCTCACCCCCGTGGTCCTTATTCGAACAATCTGCGCTGCGGCGCGTTCACCACGTCTCCCGTGGTCAGCCTTGTGCCACCGCTGATCCGGCCCGCACCACCGGCGGGCAGACGATAGTTGAACAGGAAGGTACTGACCTGCCCGGTCTGTGGGTTGGTGCGATGCAGCTCGATCCGCTTGTCGGCCGCAAAACGGCCCAGTCCACCGGCTTCGGCCAGAAATTGCAGCAGGGTCGTGCCGGGTTTGACTTCCTTGCGCCCAGGTTCGGCGAATTCGCCGATCGCATAGATATCGATCATCCGGTTGGCGGGCTCTTCAACAGCGGCCAGTTGTCCGACCGACACAAAGACTGTCGGCGGCGCCGCAAAGCTGGGGGCGAGGGCGGCAGTCAAGCTATCACTGATCTGCTCGACCGTGCGTCCGCGCGCGGTGAGCGTGCCGGCCATTGGGAAGGAGAGTGTGCCATTGGGTAGCACCAGCACAGACCGGTTGAGGCTGTTATCTTCCAGCACTTCGACCTGCAGCACATCGCCAGAGCGGATGGTATAGCCAGTCTGCGCCTGAGCCGGCTGGCCTAGGCCAAACAGAAGGCCGATCACAAGAGTCAGAAGACTCAGCGAATTTGCAAAGCGGACATGCATGACGCACCTGTTCTTTGATCAGCCTGTTGGGCCGCACGTAAGGAATTTGCCCGCGAGTATGACGGGGTTTGGATTGTCTGAATATCGACGCTGCGAAAAAATCTTGGAACTGCGGCAAATTTATCCCTGAAAACCCGGTGTTGCGGGGCGGGCTTCATGGCTTGGTTCTCTGTTCGGCACAATCCACTCACACAACCGCACCGAGCTGGGCCTGGGCAACCTACTCCGATGATAGAAGTCCAGCTTGTATGGTTAGCGGATTCGTTTCGCGGCTGGTATTCACGCTATTTGCGGTGAATCATCTCAAGAGAGTTCATTTCGACCCAGCTATTTCGGTTAGCCGGGTCATTAAGAAAAGCTGTGACCAAAGCGGTCCACTCCATCCCGACATACAGCCGATTGTCCGTCGTCAGGGATTTTGGGACAGATGGGCGCCTGAACTAAGAGAGGGTCTGGCTCAACTGTTTGTCGTGATTATGCGGCGGATTTGCGGTGAAGCAAGCGCCGGGTTTCGATGGTCTTCCGTTTGATCCTTTCTCGTTTTTTCAGAATGGTCTGGCCGCGTCCGAAGTAGACATCGGCCGGGGTGAGGTTTTGCAGGCTCTCGTGATAGCGCCGATGGTTGTAATGATCGACGAAGGTCTCGATCTGCCGGCGAAGATCGCCCGGCAGGTAGTAGTTTTCCAGCAAGATGCGGTTCTTCAGAGTTTGATGCCAGCGTTCGATCTTGCCCTGGGTCTGCGGATGATACGGGGCGCCGCGGACATGATCCATCTGCTGATCTTCAAGCCAATCTGCCAACTCGCCCGAGATGTAGCCGGATCCGTTGTCGCTGAGCAGACGTGGTTTGTGCAGCACCGTTGCCTGATCACAGCCCGATGCTTGCAGCGCCAGGTCGAGCGTGTCGGTGACATCGCCCGATTTCATCGAAGTACAGAGCTTCCATGCAATGATGTACCGGCTGTAGTCGTCCAGGATTGTGCTGAGATAGAACCATCCCCACCCGATGACCTTGAGATATGTGAAGTCAGTCTGCCACAGCTGGTTTGGCCGAGTGGTCTTGTCTTTGAACTCGTCTGCGGCTGACAAAACCACATAGGCTGGGCTGGTGATCAGATCGTAAGACTTGAGGATGCGGTAGACCGAAGCCTCTGACACAAAGTACTTTTCTGTGTCGGTGAAGCGAACAGCCAACTCACGCGGGGAAAGCTCACTTTCCTTCAGAGCCAGATCCTTGATTTTCTCGCGCACTGGCGTGGGAATGCGGTTCCAGACTCTTGACGGCGTGGGTCTACGATCTTCAAGCGCCTCGGGGCCGCCGACGAGATATCGGTCGTACCAGCGATAGAAGGTGGTCTTCGGAATGCCCAGCTTCTCCAAAGTGCGCTTCGTCGGCAGATGCGATTGCTCAACCAAGCGGATGACTTCCAGTTTTTCGGATGCTGTATATCTCATTCGTCGTCGTCCCCATCCGCGACCATGCTTTTTTTGAGCAATCGCAGTTCAAGAGCCTGTTCGGCAACCACCTCCTTCAGGTCACGGGCTTCTCGTCTCAGATCCTTCACTTCAGTGGAAGTTGCCGCGCGGGCCGTGTCGCCTGCCAGACGTTTCTTGCCGGCTTCCAGGAATTCCTTGGACCAGCTGTAATACAGGCTCTGCGCGATGCCCTCACGACGGCACAGCTCTGCAATGCTATCCTCGCCTTTTAGGCCGTCCAGCACGATCCTGATCTTCTCTTCTGCGGAGTACTGTTTGCGGGTCGCACGGCGAATGTCTTTTACGACCTTCTCACCGTGGCTCTGCTTGGTTCCGGGTTTCTTTCTCATCTCCACTCCTTGGCGGTTACGATGAGCCAGAAACCCTCTCTTATCAAATCGACCTAAACTGTCCCATGGGCGCTGACGTCAGACATAAGCCAAAACCGGGTTTCTGAAATCTCGGCGTGAGCCATCCTCATGCGGCCATCGTCCACCATCTTGGCCAAGTCGCCGTCCAGACGGTCATCACCTTTGTCAAAATCGAATGTGTAGGCGAGGCAAACCGTCTTTCCAGTCTCGACGTCACACAACAAACTTACCGATATCAGCTCCACGGTCGAACTGCTGTCGGAAAAATCTCCGAAATAGGTAACGTCGGTCGACTCAGTCTGGACAGGCGGGTTGAGCAAGGAGGAATAGGCGCGGATCCTGTCGGGGAGTGTTATTTTGGTGCGCAAGCGACTTGTTCAGTCATCTGGTTTCATGCTGTGTCTGTTTGGAGCGCAAACTCGATCGGAGCGGGCTCTTTGTTCTCCAGGCCGATGTAAACTTCGTGCCGTAGATATTCCTGGTTGGATGCGAGGTATTCGCATTGAAACGCAAACTAGACTGCTGATCAAAGCTTTTCGTTTTGTCCCCCGTTACCTCGAAGACTGCCAGTTCCTCTTGTTCAAGAGCAGTGGTGAGCTTCGCTTGTTCGTCCGCGGCGCGGCAGGAAAAACGGCAGGATGTTCCGGTGATAGTGGTTTCAACCTATCGAAATTGCTTTGGCTACACATATCGCGGCATCTCAAGGGCGCGAATTGCGTCTCTAGTTTTCCGTTGACCGCCGTGCGGCGATCAGCTTCTGCATCGGCGGTCGGTTGGGGTGCTCAATGGCTTCGATGGCCGCGCGAGCAAGAAAGGAGCCGGCCTCTTTCACATCTTCTGTGACCGTCATGATCTGCGACCGAAAGAAACGCAGGAACGCAATCGCTTCTTTCGCAAAAAAATCGATATCCTGCCCAAGTACACGGCCTGATTCCTCAACCGCGACTGTGGCCGATATGGCTGAGGTCGTAGAGGGGCAGATCAGCCCGTCAGTGTCTGGACGTTTCAGCAGAAGATCGGTCACGCCAGCCCGCATTTCGGCACCTGAGTCATCAGCTGTGAAACCGTCAGCGATATGCAGGCTTAGCCCGTGTGAAGCCAGCACCTCGGACGCGCCGGCCGCCATGTGGCGAGCGTAGTTCTGGTTCATTGGAGGGGCGAGCAAAACTATGTTGCGCCGCCCCGCCGTCAGCAAATTTTCCGCCGCGGCCTGGCCGAAGGTGGTATTGTCAAAATCGAAATAGCTTTCTTCGTTGAAATTCTGAGTTCGGCCATAGGTGACGACAGGTATCTTGCGGTCTCGCAAATAGGTTACGCGCGGATCGTCCAGTTCGATCCGGTTCAAGATCACCGCGTCAGCCGATGCCGTCTCGGCAATATAGCGCACTGGAGCCATGGGGTCTTCAGTGGGCGAATAAGGCGTGACAATCATGTGATAACGCGTGTCTCGCAGCGTCGTTGCAATGGAAGACACCAATTGCCCGGTGTGATCCGTGACCTCGTTATCCGTGCCCAAGACCAGAGCAACCACATTCGTTCGTCCCGTCCGCAGTCGCACACCAGCGCGATCTGGCACATAGCCAATATCTCGCGCCACATCACGCACGCGAGCTTTTGTCGCAGCCCGGATGTCAGGCGCATCATTGAGCGCGCGCGACACGGTTGGCACGGCGAGCCCTGTCAACTGCGCAATGGTCCTGAGTGTCGGTCTTTTCTTGGCCTGTTCGACCATGAGTTGCGTGGCTCCTTTCGTCTCGGTCTGCCTGTTATCGAAGACCCGGGCAACCATCCGTGGAGTATGCGTGGTCACGTTAGCGTAAACATATAGTCTTGATCAGACAATCTAAATCGATATAGTCACGCCTATAACGATTTAGAAAACTAAATCATGTGAACTTGGGAGGTAAACATGAAATCCATCACCCGTCTTTTGGCGGCCTCTGCTCTTGTGGCGGCCGGATCAGTGCAGGCCGCGGATCTGGAGGTAACACATTGGTGGACATCCGGTGGCGAAGCGGCCGCAGTGGCAGAATTTGCCCAGGCCTTTAACGCGACAGATCACAACTGGGTCGACGGCGCGATCGCTGGTTCCGGCGGCACGGCGCGCCCGATCATTGTAAGCCGCATTCTGGGCGGGGACCCGATGCATGCGACGCAGTTGAACCACGGTCGCCAAGCTGAAGAGCTGGTTGAGGCGGGTTTGATGCTGGACCTCACCGATGTAGCCGAGGCCGAAGGTTGGCGTGATATCGTGCACCCTGTATCTTTGCTCGATAGCTGCACGCTGGATGGCAAGGTTTATTGCGTGCCGGTCAATATCCATTCATGGCAGTGGATCTGGCTGAGCCACAAGGCTTTCGCGGATGCAGGTGTCGATGTGCCGTCCAACTGGTCCGAATTCCTTGCCGCTGCACCGAAACTGGAGGAAGCCGGCAAAATCCCGTTGGCCATGGGGCAGCAGCCTTGGCAGTCTAACGGCGCCTTTGGGGTTTTGGCCGTGGCAATTGGCGGGCTCGATCTGTGGACCGAGATCAACGTGAACAAAAACGCCGAAGCCGCCGCGGGTGCCGAAATGGCCGCTGTCTGGAAGGCCTTTGGCGATGCCCGGTCGCTTTCCAAAGGTTCCACCGTGCAGGATTGGAACCAAGCCACAAATCTCGTGATCACCGGCCAGGCCGGGGCGCAGATCATGGGAGACTGGGCGCAGGGCGAATTCCAGGTGGCCGAACAGGTTGCAGGCTCCGACTACACCTGCTTGCCGGGTCTTGGCGTGAACGAGATCATCTCCACTGGCGGGGACGCGTTCTACTTCCCAAAGCAGGACGACCCTGAAATTGAAGCGGCTCAGAAAGAACTGGCGTCGCTGATGCTCTCAAAAGATGTGCAGGTGGCTTTCAACCTCAAAAAGGGCTCGCTGCCGGTGCGCGGTGACGTGGATCTTGCCACTGCCAATGACTGCATGAAGAAGGGTTTGGCAATCCTGGCCAACGGCGCGATCTTGCCCGATGGCAATCAGGTGCTTAGCCCCGACACAACGGGCCAGATCGAAGACCTGATGGTCGAATTCTGGAATGATCCGTCTTACGAGCCAGCTGATGCCCAGGCGGCTTACGCCGACATCATCGCAAGCGCGGACTAACCCTCCCGCTACTCGGTCCGGGCCAATTGGCTCGGGCCGGGTGGTGCCTATTTTTCATCCCAGTTTGAACGGAGGCTGCCTTGACCGCCCCCGATACTAACGCCGCTTCCGCGCGTCGGCCTAACCGGCTGTTTCGCAACCTGACGGCCAAGATCGCCTCGATCCCGATGGTGTTGACCGCTTTGGTCATCTTTGTCGGCTGCACCGGTTGGACGATACTGCACTCCTTCACCAATTCCCGTCTTCTGCCTAAGCTCGACTTCGTAGGTCTCGCTCAATATGACCGGCTTTGGGGCACGCGGCGTTGGCTGATCTCTATCGAGAACCTCGCCATTTATGGCGCCTGTTCTCTGGTCCTCAGCCTTGTGATCGGATTCACGCTAGCCGCCTTGCTGGATCGCAAGGTTCGTGGCGAAAACGTGTTCCGCACGATTTACCTGTATCCTTTCGCGCTGTCGTTCATCGTGACCGGCCTTGTCTGGCAATGGATTTTGAACCCGGAATTCGGCGTGCAATCTGTCGTCCGGTCGATGGGCTGGGAAAGCTTTACCTTCGATCCGCTTTATAATGCAGAAATCGTGATCTACGGCATCTTGATCGCCGGGCTGTGGCAGGGCACGGGCCTGATCATGGTGATCATGCTCGCCGGTCTGCGCGGCATTGATGAAGATATCTGGAAAGCTGCGCGGGTCGACGGCATCTCCACATGGAAAACCTATGTCATGGTCATCATCCCGATGATGCGCCCGGTTTTCGTGACCGCGCTTGTCCTGATCGCTTCGGGTATTGTGAAGGTTTATGACCTTGTGGTCGCACAGACCTCGGGCGGGCCCGGCATCGCGTCCGAGGTTCCAGCGAAATACGTCTATGACAAGATGTTTTCGTCGCAGAACCTGGCGCAAGGGTTCGCGGCCTCGACCATGATGCTGGTCACCGTAATCATCATCCTTGTCCCCTGGGCCTATCTGGAATTCGGAGGCAAGAAGCGTGGCTGACACTGCATTTGTAGGGCCACATGGCCCCAAGCCGAAACGGCGGTTTTCGCGTACCAATATCATGCTTTACGGCACGCTTTTTGTTGTCGCGCTATACTACGCGCTGCCCCTTTACGTGATGATCGTGACATCGCTGAAAGGCATGCCCGAGATTCGTCTGGGCAATGTGTTCTCTCCACCGGTAGAAGTCACATTTCAGCCTTGGGTCAAAGCCTGGGCCGAAGCCTGCACTGGCATCAATTGCGACGGGTTAAGCCGTGGTTTCGGCAATTCGGTCAAGATTTTGATCCCCTCGGTGGCGCTCTCTATCGCGATCGCGTCCGTGAATGGCTACGCGCTTGCAAATTGGCGCTTCAAAGGATCGGAGGTGTTCTTTACCATCCTGATCCTCGGTGCGTTCATCCCTTATCAGGTGATGCTCTACCCGCTGGTGATATTGCTTCGCGAATTGGGGCTCTATGGCTCGCTCTGGGGGTTGGTGCTTGTGCACACGATCTTTGGGATGCCGATCCTGACGCTTCTCTTTCGTAACTATTTCACCGCCATGCCCGAAGAACTCTTCAAGGCCGCCCGCGTCGATGGGGCTGGGTTCTGGGGCATCTATTTCAAGATCATGCTGCCCATGTCCCTCCCGATCTTCGTTGTCGCAATGATCTTGCAAGTCACTGGGATCTGGAACGATTTCCTGTTTGGCGTGATTTACACCAAGCCCGAACACTACCCGATGACCGTACAGTTGAACAACATCGTCAACTCGGTTCAGGGGGTGAAGGAATACAATGTCAACATGGCCGCGACTCTGCTGACAGGGCTTGTGCCTCTGGTCATCTACTTCGTCTCCGGCAAGCTCTTCGTGCGCGGCGTGGCCGCGGGCGCGGTGAAGGGATAAGCCCATGCATTCTGTCGAAATCAAATCGCTCGATCTCAGCTTTGGCTCGGTTGAAGTGCTTAAGGGGCTGAACCTCAACATCCATGATGGCGAATTCCTCGTGTTGCTGGGTGCGTCGGGTTGCGGCAAGTCGACCCTGCTGAATTGCATCGCTGGGCTCCTGGAAGTCACAGGCGGCCAGATTGTTATCAAGGACCAGAACGTGACGTGGAAAGAGCCATCCGAACGCGGCATCGGCATGGTGTTTCAGTCCTACGCGCTCTACCCGCAAATGACGGTCGAAGGGAACCTGTCCTTCGGTCTGAAAAACGCGCGGATGCCCAAGGATGAAATCAGAAAGCGCGTGGCGCGGGCGGCAGAGATTTTGCAGATCGAACCGCTTTTGAAACGCAAACCCGGCGCGCTGTCGGGCGGTCAACGCCAGCGGGTCGCCATTGGCCGGGCGCTTGTGCGTGACGTGGATGTGTTCCTGTTTGATGAGCCGCTGTCCAACCTCGACGCCAAATTGCGCGCGGATCTGCGGGTCGAAATCAAACGGCTGCACCACCAGCTTGGCAACACAATCATCTATGTCACCCATGACCAGGTCGAAGCCATGACATTGGCTGATCGCATCGCGATTATGAAGGGCGGGGTGATCCAGCAGCTGGCCTCCCCAGCCGAAATCTACAATCGACCCACCAATCGCTATGTGGCTGATTTCATTGGCTCCCCCTCGATGAACTTCCTCGAAGGCATGCTGGAGGGTCAGACCTTTACCACAGGTGGCATCGCGATGGATGTCTCAAGCTACCCCTTTGCCAGCGCACCCTCAGGCAAAGCCACAATGGGCGTTCGGCCCGAACATGTAGCGACCGGTGCGGCTGCGGCGGAGTGTCCGGTTCAGATGCAGGTTCATGTGGAAATCGTTGAGCCGATGGGCTCGGACACATTGGTCTGGGCCGAGGTGGCAGGCACAAGGTTCCGCATCCGTATGGACGGGCAAAGCGCCGTGAATGATGGCGACAGCCTGACCATCGGGATTGATCCGTCGAAGGCGTCTTTCTTTGACGCACAGTCGGAATTGCGGCTGTAACATGATCGACCTCTCCGGCCTTTGGACGCTCTCGCAGGAGGGAGGCGGTTTGTCCGCGCCGATGTCGGTTCCCGGCGACGGGATCAGTGCATTGCATGAGGCCGGTCTGATCCCTGACCCTTACTGGGGCCGAAACGAATACGACCTGCGCTGGATTTCCGAAGCTGATTGGGTGATCTCGCGCGAGATTATTTTGGAAGATCCTGCCCAACTGCTGGTGCTTTCAGGGCTCGATTGTGTGGCCGAAGTGCTCGTGAACGGGCAGCGCGTGCTCTGCGCTTCCAACGCGTTTCGAACCTATCGGATTGATATATCCATCGCGGCGAAAGCGGGCGACAACCGGATCGAGATCCGGTTTCCTTCTGGCGTGCGCGAGGCCGCCACACGCGCCGCGCGGCAGCCTTTCCCCGTGCCCTATCTGGCGCAGAATTGCCCGATACCGCACGGAAACATGCTGCGCAAACCGCAATGCGATTTCGGCTGGGATTGGAACATCGCGCTTGCCCCATTCGGTCTTTGGGGTGACGCGCGGCTAGAACCTTTGAACACGCCGAAACTTTCAGGTCTGCGGGTGAAACAACATCACGGAGCGGCGCAGGTTTCGGTTGCCGTCGCGGTGGATGTGGACAATTGGGATGGCCCGGTCACAATCGCTTTCTATAATCGTGAAGCAAAGGTACGGGCTGTAAATGGCCGTGTCACGGCCAGTTTTGATATCGCCAATCCCGATCTTTGGTGGCCTGCGGGGCAGGGGGATCAGGCTCTGCATGACCTGACTGTGACCGCAGGGTCCGCAACGCTCAACCGTCGCATCGGACTGCGCCAGATCGATTTGATTGATACGCCTGATGCCGCTGGCACGGCTTTTGGCTTTCGCGTGAATGGCCGACCGATTTTTGCCAAAGGGGCCAACTGGATTCCCGGCGACGCGCTGCCTGGCCGGATCACGTGCGACGCGGTCGCCGACCTGCTGCATTCGGCACGCGATGCCAATATGAACATGATCCGCGTCTGGGGCGGCGGACGTTACGAACCAGACTGGTTCTATGATCTCTGCGACGAACTGGGCCTGCTGGTCTGGCAAGACTTCATGTTCGCCTGNAACCTTTATCCGGCTGNCGCNGATTTTCTGGAGGATGTGGCAGAGGAAGTGCGTGAACAGGCGCTGCGCCTGAATGACCGCACGTGTCTGGCGCTTTGGTGTGGCGATAACGAATTGGTCGGCGCGCTGACCTGGTTTAATGAAAGTCGCACAAATCGCGACCGCTATCTGGTGGCTTATGACCGGCTGAACCGCACCATAGAAACGGCGTTGAAACAGGTTGCACCGGACGCGAACTGGTGGCCGTCATCCCCCTCCAAAGGGCGGTTGGATTTTGGCGATGCATGGCATGATGACGGCTCAGGTGACATGCATTTCTGGTCCGTCTGGCATGAAGGGCGTGATTTCGACCATTACCGGGATGTGTCACCGCGGTTCTGCTCGGAGTTTGGCTTCCAGGCCTACCCCTCGATGGAGGCAATCCGCCGTTTTGCCGCGCCCGCGGATTTCAACATCGCAGCGCCGGTTCTTGAAAGCCATCAAAAGAACGCGGGTGGCAATGCGCGGATTGCGGAAACCATGTTTCGCTATTTCCGTTTCCCTGAAGGATTTGAGAATTTCGTCTACCTGTCGCAGGTTCAACAAGCGCTGGCGATCAAGACGGCCGTCACCCACTGGCGAACGCTGGCACCTCATTGCCTTGGAACACTTTATTGGCAGCTTAATGACACATGGCCTGTGGCCAGTTGGGCTTCGCTCGATCATGGCGGTGGGTGGAAGCTTTTGCATCACGAGGCGCGGCGTTTCTTTGCTCCGTTGTTGGTCACGGCGGTGCCGGATGGTGACGACTTGGTTCTAAAGGGCGTCTGCGACGCAGCACAGCCGATCACTGTGCAGGTGAGCGCGCAAGCCCTGGCGATGGACGGGTCCACGCGTCCTTTGGGCGATGTGCAGATGACCTTGGGTTTTGATGGGCAAGAGGTGATGCGTATCGCTGCGCTGCCCGCTGGGGAGATGCTGCTCTGGCACACCCTTCTGCCTGACAGCACGGTCGTCACAGATCATCACGCCCCGCGGCCTTACAAAACCTATGACCTGCCTGATCCGGACCTGCGCATGCAGGTCACGGGTGACGGCAAGGTGTATTCGCTGACCCTGACTTCCGCCGCCCCCGCATTCTTTGTTTCGGTCGAGGCGACCCTGCCCGGTCGATTTTCTGACAATGCGATGCTGATCCTGCCTGGCGCGCCCATAACGATCACCTTTACTCCCGAAGTGCCCGGAGATGTCACTTTCACCTGCCGCGACCTGCGCGGCGCCACCTATGCTTGAGCGAGGCTTGCCATGACCGGATTTTCCTACCAGCTTTATTCCTCACGCAATTTCCCGCCCATTGACGCGACGCTGCGCATGCTGGCGCAGATGGGCTATGGCCGCATCGAAGGTTATTCCGGCCTTTTCATGGATGATGCCGGTCTGGCCACGCTTGAGGCCGCAATGGAAGAGACCGGGTTGACCATGCCCACGGCACATTTTGGAATGCCACAAGTTCAAGACACGCCGGGGGATGTGGTCGCATTGGCCAAACGGCTGGGCGTTGAAACAGTTATGGTTCCTGCCATTGAAGACCGCGTAAAGGACGCGGCAGGTTGGGCCGCGTTTGGCAAGGAACTGGCCGAGGCGGGCAAGCCCCTGCTCGATGCCGGGCTCGGCTTTGGTTGGCACAACCACGCCTTTGAATATGCAGATCTCGGCACGTCTGAGACGCCATTGCAACTGATCATGGCTGGCTCGGAAGACCTGAAACTGGAACTGGACTTGGCCTGGGTGCAGGTCGGCGGCCATGACCCGGTCGCCGAAGTGCAGCATTGGGCTGACAGGCTGATTGCCGTTCATGTCAAAGATATCGCGCCCGAAAAGGAGTGTGTCGACGAAGACGGCTGGGCCGATGTCGGTCATGGAGTGATGGACTGGCCCGCGATCGTGGCCGCGGTGAATGCGTCATCTGCCGAATATCTGGTGATGGAGCATGACAACCCCTCGGATCACGCGCGATTTGCAGCCCGCTCGATCGAGGCGGCCAAAGCGATGGGATGGACCAAGGCATGAGCGATCTGGGCGTCGGCATCATCGGTTGCGGCAATATCTCCACAGCCTATCTGAAACTTGCGCCGCTCTTCAAAGGGCTCAGAATGGTGGCGGTCGCCGATATTGATGAGGGCGCCGCTCGCACACGCGCTGCCGAATTCGATGTGCGTGCCGAAAGTGTCGATGGGCTACTGGCGGCAGATGATGTGGATATGGTGGTCAACCTTACGATCCCGGCCGTGCATTACGAGGTGACCCGAGCAATACTGGAGGCGGGCAAACACGCCTATTCCGAAAAGCCGCTGGTCCTGACGCTGGAAGAGGGGGAAGCGCTGCGTGCCTTGGCGGATGCCAAAGGCCTGCGCGTCGGTTCCGCCCCCGATACGTTCCTTGGGGGCGCGCATCAGCAGGCGCGCGATTTGATCGATAGCGGTGCCATAGGCCGTGTCTCGGGTGGGACGGCGCATGTGATGGGGCGGGGGATGGAGCATTGGCATCCTAACCCCGATTTTTTCTTCCAGCCCGGCGCAGGCCCGGTTCTGGATGTCGGGCCCTATTACGTGACCAACCTGATCCAGTTGATCGGTCCAGTGGTCCGGGTTGTTGGACTGTCCGGCTCTGCTTCGCCGACCCGCACAATTCTGAGCGAGCCGCGCAAGGGGGAGGTGATCCCGGTGAATACGCCCACCACGATCCACGGCGTGCTGGAATTTGAAAACGGCGCACTCGTCACTTTGGGTGCCAGTTGGGACGTGAAGGCACATGGCCATCGCAACATGGAACTTTACGGCACCGAAGGCACCCTTTGTGTCCCTGACCCCAACTTCTTCGGTGGCACGTTGGAGCGTTTCAACAGCGATGGCGAGCCGACTGGCATTCCATCGTCCGATCATCCGTTCGGGGTGCCCAACCAGACCCATCCGCAGGGCGACGTGGCCAATTACCGAACTGCGGGTCTGGCCGATATGGCCGCCGCAATCCATGAAACCCGCCCGCATCGCTGCTCTCTCGATCTGGCTGTGCATGCCGTGGAGGTGATGACTGCGCTGCTGCGGGCCGGGGAGGAGCGCCGGGTGATCGACCTCACCACCACCTGCGCGCGACCCGCACCGCTGACGGCCGCCGACGCGCGCGCCCTGATGCGTTCATGATCCGCAATCCGATCCTGCCCGGTTTCAACCCTGATCCGTCGATCTGCCGGGTGGGAGAGGATTACTATATCGCGACCTCAACCTTTGAATGGTATCCGGGGGTGCAGATTTTTCACTCCCGCGATCTTGCGAATTGGAAACTTGTGGCCCGACCACTGAACCGCGCTGACTTGCTGGACATGAGGGGCAACCCGGATTCCGGGGGCGTCTGGGCACCGTGCCTCAGCCATGCTGATGGCAAGTTCTGGCTGGTTTATACGGATGTCAAACGGCTCGAAGGATCGTTCAAGGACAGCCATAATTACGTC
>JABSSB010000051.1 GCA_013214715.1 Paracoccaceae bacterium
GTAATTCGGAGCGTAGTATCCTGATTGTCCCGGAGGTTTTTCATGCCCGACGCATCGCAAACCATGCTTGATCTTGGTGCAGATACGTCCCTGTTGCTGGTTGATGATGACGAGCCGTTTCTGAAGCGTCTTGCCAAGGCGATGGAGAAACGCGGGTTTTCGGTGGAAACGGCGGAAACCATCGCAGGAGGGCGAGCCGTCGCCACGGCACGTCCCCCGGCTTATGCAGTGGTGGATTTGCGGTTGGAGGATGGAAACGGCCTCTCAGTCGTGGAAGTTCTGCGCACCAAGCGTCCCGATTGCCGCGTTGTGGTTCTGACCGGATATGGCGCCATCGCCACGGCTGTGGCCGCTGTCAAAATTGGCGCAACCGATTACCTGTCAAAACCTGCAGACGCCAATGACATTATCAATGCGCTGCTCAACGACGAGGGTGAATTGCCTCCGCCGCCGGAAAACCCGATGAGCGCGGACCGCGTGCGTTGGGAGCATATTCAGCGGGTTTATGAGCTGTGCGATCGCAATGTCTCGGAAACGGCACGTCGGCTGAACATGCATCGCCGCACGCTGCAGCGTATTCTGGCCAAACGCAGCCCAAAGTAACGGGCTAAAGATCAAAACGCTTATGCGTTTTTCCTGTCACCTTCCCCGAGCCAATCATTGTCGGATCGGATGGATGCGTTGATCCAGCGATAGCCTAAAGCTTTGCAGGCTGCTTTTGTGGCCGCAAACAGGTCTGTGCCGACGCCTCGACCGGCTCCGTCAATCCGGGCAAAGGTTGCAATGCTGGCGGCGTCATCCGGCAAACTGTCATGCGGCGCGGCCCATTGAAACCCCAGCAATCGCCCATCCGCTTCTGCGACCTGCCATGTTGATCTTGTGCTGCGATCTCTCATCCAACGCCGCATTTCATCGCCTGTCACCGGATCTTCGATGGCGGTTGAGGTGCCATCCTCGATCAGCGGATTGAGGATGTCGGCCATCTGCTCTCCATCTTCGGGGCGGGCGGGGCGAATGATCATGTCATCATTTCCAACAGGGTCTCATGGCGCGCGGTGAAGGCTGCCCGCACCTCGACCGGCGGGCGCAGTCGGATATCCAGCCCCTCCAAAAGCTCGGGCGCGGGTCGGCCAAAGAATTTCACCGCTTCATCCACTGAAAAGCCGGCGATCTGCGTAGCCTCCATAAAGGCTGACACCTTATCCGCGCGCTTGATCTGCGCCTTGATGGTTTTGGGAAGGGTTGCGGGTAAGCCAAACCGGATATGCACCGCCGCGGCCAGCCGATCGTCCAAGGCCCCATACCCCGGACCCACCGCCGCCTTGACCGGGGAAATCATGTCACCGATCACATATTCCGGCGCATCATGCAGCAAGGCTGCCAAGCGCCATTTCATTGGGGCGTTGGGGTTCATGCGGGAAAACAGCGTTTCAACCAGCAGTGAATGCTCGGCCACGGAATAGGCAAAATCGCCCTTGGTCTGCCCGTTCCAGCGTGCAACAAAGGCCAGCCCATGCGCGATATCCTCGATCTCGATATCGACGGGTGTCGGGTCCAGCAGGTCAAGCCGACGGCCCGACAGCATCCTTTGCCAGGCGCGCGGCGGTTTGGGCGGCATGGGCACACTCCTTGGTGGTGTCACCCTGTGACTAGCCTTGGAGCGGGCCTTGGCGCAATGCCTCGTTGCCGCTGGGCAGAACGAGTGCTATCTGCACCGCAACCACGCGTTAAAGGAGCCTGCGGAATGGCACTCGACTATATCGTCAAAGACATCACACTGGCCGGTTTTGGCCGCAAGGAACTGGATATCGCGGAAACTGAAATGCCGGGCCTGATGGCTTTGCGGGAAGAATATGGCGACAGCAAGCCGCTGGCAGGGGCGCGGATTGCGGGCTCTCTGCACATGACGATCCAGACTGCCGTTCTGATCGAAACTCTGGTGCATCTGGGGGCCGATGTGCGCTGGGCGTCCTGCAACATCTTCTCGACCCAAGATCACGCCGCCGCAGCGATTGCCGAAGCGGGCGTGCCAGTTTTCGCCGTGAAAGGCGAAACCCTAGAAGAATACTGGGATTACGCCGACAAAATCTTCCAGTTCGAAGAGGGCGGCTGCAACATGATCCTCGACGATGGCGGGGATGCGACACTTTATATCCTGATGGGCGCGCGCGTCGAAGAGGGCGAAGACGACCTGATCGCGGTCCCGACTTCGGAAGAGGAAGTCGCGCTCTTTGCCCAGATCCGCAAGCGTATTGCAGAAACGCCGGGCTGGTTCGTCAAGCAGCGCCAAATGATCCAGGGCGTGACCGAAGAAACCACCACCGGGGTGCATCGCCTCTATCAGATGATGGAAAAGGGTCACCTGCCCTTCCCGGCGATCAATGTGAATGACAGCGTGACCAAGTCGAAATTCGACAACAAATACGGCTGCAAGGAATCGCTGGTGGACGGCATCCGCCGCGCCACTGACACGATGATGGCGGGCAAGGTCGCCGTGGTCTGCGGCTATGGCGATGTGGGCAAGGGCTCTGCCGCCTCTCTTGCGGGGGCCGGCGCGCGCGTCAAAGTGACCGAAGCCGATCCGATCTGCGCGCTGCAGGCCGCGATGGACGGGTTCGAAGTTGTCCTGCTGGAAGAAAATCTGGACGCGGATATCTTCATCACGACCACCGGCAACAAGGACGTCATCCGCATCGAGCATATGCGCGAGATGAAGGATATGGCGATCGTCGGCAATATTGGCCATTTCGACAATGAAATTCAGGTCGCAAACCTGAAGAACCACAAATGGACCAATATCAAAGAGCAGGTCGACATGATCGAGATGCCGTCCGGCAACCGGTTGATCCTGCTCTCCGAAGGTCGTCTGCTGAACCTTGGCAACGCAACGGGGCATCCGTCTTTCGTGATGTCGGCCTCGTTCACCAACCAGACCCTGGCGCAGATTGAATTGTGGACCCGCGGCGACCAGTATGAAAACCAGGTCTACGTTCTGCCCAAGCATCTGGACGAAAAGGTTGCCCGACTGCATCTGGCCAAAGTCGGGGCCAAGCTGACGGAGCTGAGCAGCGACCAGGCGTCTTACATCGGCGTCAAACCCGAAGGTCCGTTCAAGCCGGAGCATTACCGGTATTGATTGCCGGGATCAGTTGACCCAGAAACCGCCGCAACTCTGCGGCGGTTTTTTTTGGCCCGCAGATGTCACGTTACAGGGGGTGAAGAAAGATGGATCGCATGCCAAGGGCCGAAGCGCCGGTCGCAAGACCGACCCGCCCAACATCACCGATCCCTGCCAATGCCTGTGACGCGCATGTGCATATGGTCGCCGACGATTACCCGCTTTGGGAAAACCGGGTCGAAGATCCCGCTCCGGGCCGCTTGCAAGACTGGGCCGACCGGCTGGAGCATCATCTCGAAAGCCTGGGTTTTGCGCGGGTCGTGATTGTCCATTCCATCCTTTATGGGGGCGACAATGCTGTCACGGTAGACAGCGTGGCCCGGCTGGGTCGGGACCGCGCGCGGGGCATCGGGCTGGTGACGGATGACGCCACCGATGCCGAGCTTGATGCGCTGGCGCAGGCCGGTGTCGTGGGCATCCGGCTGAACTACGTGCATGGCGGGATTTTGTCATGGCAAGGCGTTAAGGCGATGGCCCCCCGTCTGGCGGCGCGCGGGATGCATGTGCAGATGCTGATGAATGCGCATCGCCATATGGCAGAGATCGCCGAGGACGTGGCAGAGTTGCCGGTGCCTGTCGTGTTTGACCATATCGGTTGGCCTGATATCCCCGCAGGCGTGGATGAACCCGGCTTTGCCCGCCTTCTGCGTCTGGTCAGCAACGGAGATGCCTATGTGAAACTGTCTGGCATCTACCGGGTTGCGCACGCGCCCTACGACGCCGCAGCCGGGCATGTGGCCGCCTTGGCTGCGGCCAATCCTGATCGCTGTCTGTGGGGGTCGGACTGGCCGCATCTGATGCTGGCGGATGCGGCACAACCGGATGCGGGCGTGTTGCTGAACAGCTTCCTTGATACCGTGACATCCGATGATCACCGCCAGCGCATTCTGTCCACGACGCCTGGTCAGCTCTATGGCTTTGACTGACATGGCTTAGCGCCAGCTGAGATTTTTCGGAAATTCATATAAATTGCAGATACTTGCCATTTGCACCGCGCGCCTGTTTCGGTCTATCAAGGACTCAATCCCGACATTCGGCCAGAAGGCCTCCGACCGCAGGGATATGCGGCTTTGAGCGAAGTTATAAATCTCCGTTGCGTGGGTGGAGCTATGCAGAGGGAGTGAGGAGGTCCGGGCCATGCTGCGGCACATTCCCGGACCTCCGCCGCGTTAGAACAGGCCCAAGACCAGACCCATCGCAGCACATCCAAGCGTGGCATAGCCGCCGTCAATCACCGTCAGCAGCACCGGACGACCCGAATAGGCGTTGTTCAACGCGATCCAAGGCGTGATGAACAAAAGCCCCACGCCCAAGCCCGCGACAAGCCCTGCGAAAATCCCATCCACGCCAGCCGTGGCAAAGACGTGATACATCATGCCTGCCACAACCAGCTGCATGATGAACCCGGCCACATATAGCATCGGATTGGCCCCGTTCTGCGGCTGGCCGTTTTCATTCACCGGCACGCCAGAGACACGGATCCACGCACCCGACAGCGTGCCATACCACGCTGTCCCCAGAACAAAGGACAGCACCGCTGCGGCGATCACGGAAAAAAACGCAAACATGTCAGCCCCCGAATAGGTTCCCCTATCCTGACTCTAGGCGCATCAATCCGGGTTTGTCTGCCCCATTTCGCACACGCGGCGCCATTCAGCTTCGGTCACGGGTTGCACCGACAGGCGGGAATTGCGGATCAATGCCATCTCGGACAGGGCCGGGTCTTCCTTGATTTCAGCCAGAGTGACAGGACGCTCGAAAGGCCGGATCGCCTTGATGTCGACGCAATCCCAGCGATCATCATCCGTGGTGCTGTCGGGATGCGCCTCGGCACAGATTTCGACGATGCCGACGACGGATTTGTCCTTTTGCGAATGATAAAAGAACCCGCGATCACCCAGCTTCATGGCGCGCATGAAGTTGCGGGCCTGATAATTNCGCACGCCATCCCATTCTTCGCCCGCCTCCCCCTTGGCGACCTGTTGCTCCCAGCTCCAGGTCGAGGGTTCTGATTTGAACAGCCAATAGGCCATCAGATCACCTTGTTCCACGGGATCAGCTCGACCGACTGGAACAGCCCGGCCTTGGCATAAGGGTCGTTGGCAGCCCAGTCTTCGGCGGCAGCCATATCCGCCACATCCAGAATGACCAGCGACCCGATCATCGCCTCGCCGTCCAAAAGNGGCCCGGCCTGACTGACCACTCCGGTCGATTTCAGATAGGCCACATGATCCGGCCGATTGTCGAGCCGCGTCTGCAACGCATCGGGTTTGTCCTTGGCGATCAGAGCGATGAGCATGTTTATTCCTCCTTCAAAGGTCTTGAGATCAGGGCGGTCATGGCCTCGGACGCAGTCAGCTGTCCCTGAACCAGCGCATGAACGGCCTTGGTGATGGGCATGTCCAGCCCCAAACGAGCGGCATCTTCCGTCACGGCCTCGGCCGTGGCAGCGCCTTCCACCGTAACCCGTGGGTCAAAATCGCCGCCGCGCCCAAGGGTCAGCCCCAGCTGGAAATTGCGCGACAGGTCCGAGGTGCAGGTCAACACCAGATCGCCAAAGCCCGACAGCCCCATCAGGGTCTCAGGCTGGGCGCCACGCAGGGTGGCAAAGCGCTGCATTTCAGCAAAGCCCCGCGTCATCACCGACGCCCGTGCACTATCGCCATAGCCTGCCCCGATCGCGGCACCTGCCGCGATGGCGATCACATTTTTTAACGCCCCGCCCAACTCGGCCCCGGCTACATCCGCGCTGCGATAGAGGCGCAGTGTCTCGGTCGACAGGCGCGCTTGCAGATCGCTGCCCAGATTGGCGTCGGCGCAGGCCAGTGCCAGCGCGGTCGGAAGCCCCTGCGCGATATCTGCGGCAAAGCTTGGTCCGGTGAGCAAGGCGGTGGGACGATCCCCTATCACATCGCGGATCACGCCAACAGGGCCAAGACCTGTGGCAATCTCGATCCCCTTGCAACAGGCCACCAGCGGTGCATCGCCGAGTTCCGCGCCGTGCTTCTCTACTGCGCTGCGAAGCTTCTGCATTGGCACGGCTAGCAGGATGGGCGCGCCATCCTTGGGCAATTTGGCCACTGGCGTCACCTGATCGGGCAGCGGGATGCCGGGCAGGCGCTGTGCGTTTTCCCGACGGCTTTGCATATCGGCCACATGATCTGCATCCCGCGCCCACAGAGTCACCGGGCCGCGCGCCCGCAGTGCAATCGCCAAAGCCGTGCCAAAGGCTCCGGCCCCCATGACGGTCACGCTCATGCCTTGGGCCCCTTGCGCCCGCCGCCCAGTATGCCGGCATTGGCCTGATCCAAAGGCCAGCGTGGCCGCGCCGATAGGTCCAGCCCGTCGCGCGCCCCGGCCAGAAAGCGTTCTGCCCCGGCATAGGCGATCATCGCCGCATTATCGGTGCACAGCGCCAAGGGTGGTGCGGTAAAGCGCAGGCCCATCTCATCGCATAACGCTTGCAGCGCGGCGCGCATGCTTTGGTTCGCGGCCACACCGCCCGCCACGGCGAGCGCGGGGGTTTTGGGGTCTTGCTCCAGATAGGTTTCGATCGCGCGGCGCGTCTTTTCGCGCAGAACGTCGGACACGGCGGCCTGAAACCCGGCGCAGAGATCGGCGCGATCCTGCCGTGTCAGCCCCTCTTGATCTGCAACCAGTTTGTCCCGCTGGCGCAGCAACGCGGTTTTCAGACCCGAGAATGACATGTCGCAACCTGGCCGGTCGAGCAGCGGGCGCGGAAAGGCAAAGCGGGCCGCGTTGCCGTCCCGTGCTTCTTTCTCCACCGATGGGCCGCCGGGTTGCGGTAGACCCAACAGCCGTGCGGTCTTGTCAAACGCCTCTCCGGGCGCGTCGTCGATTGTGCCGCCCAGACGGGTGAAATCCTCTGGTCCTTCGGCAATCAGCAATTGGCAATGCCCGCCCGACACCAGCAGCATCAGATAGGGAAAGGCCAGCTGATCCGTCAGCCGTGGCGTCAGCGCGTGACCAGCCAGATGGTTCACCCCGACCAGTGGCAGGCCCGTCGCAGCCGACAAGCCCTTGGCGCACATCACGCCGGACATGACCCCGCCGATCAGCCCCGGCCCTGCGGTGACGGCGATGGCATCGACATCGGCCAGGGTCAGGCCGGATTGCGCCAGCGCCTCGGCCACGCACAGGTCCAGCTTTTCGGCATGGGCGCGTGCGGCCAGTTCCGGCACCACGCCGCCAAAGGGGGCGTGCAACTCGGATTGATCGGCCACGATATTCGACAAAATCTCGGCCCGGCCATTGGCCAGTCGCACCAAGGCCGCGCCCGTGTCGTCGCAGCTGCTTTCCACGCCCAGAACCGTGAGTGTCATGGCTCACCCTTGTCAGACTTACCTGTCGGGGGCTATCACCAAGCATCCCGGCAAACAACCATCGCCCACCATGCTCGTTCCTCGCCCCGTTCTCCTGATGACCCGGCCCCGCGTCCAGTCTGACCGGTTTGTGGCCTCTCTGCCGCAGGCTCTGTGCAGCCGGTTGAGCGTTGTGACCTCTCCGGTGATCGAGATTGTGCCTCTGCACTTGGCAGATCGGCCTGACCCGTCAGGCGTGATCTTTACATCGCGCAATGGTGTGGAAATCGGGTCTGACCTGATACATGACCGCGCCGCCCCGGCCTATTGCGTCGGAGAGGCGACCACCCGCGCTGCCCTGGCCCGTGGTTGGCAGGCCCAAACCGTGGGTGCTGATGCTGCGGAGTTTCTGACGCGCCTGTCTGCGTTGTCCCCGCCAACACCGCTTTTGCATTTGCGTGGACGGTACAGCCGTGGCGCGATTGCCGAAAGCTTGACCAAAGCCGGACTGCCGACATCCGAGCGCGTAATTTACGATCAGCCCAGTGTGCCTTTGACAAAGGATGCGCAGGCTGCGCTGGAGGCAGGTTCGGTCCTGGCACCGGTTTTTTCTCCGCGCAGTGCCGCTGAACTTGCGGATCAGATCGATGGCGCACGCGACCTGCATCTGTTGGCGCTATCTCCTGCTGTTGCGGCGGAGCTGAGCAATATTCCGGCGCAGGGGTTGCATGTTTGCGCGGCCCCAAATGCCTCTGAAATGAGAAAACTGGTGATAGAACAGGCCGGAATTCGCCTGCGGCATTGAGGCAATCCCGCCAGCGCACTAAGATCGTGAGGTTCGGTAAATATACGCAAGAGAATCGTTGGGGGGTAACGCGTGGCTGACAAGAAGAAGCCCGAAACCGGGGATATGCCCGAGGTCGAGGACACCCTCATCGCAGCGGAAACAGCTGAAGACACGGTGACAGACGCGGGTCAGACGCCTGAATCCAATGCGCCCGAGATGGACAGGAGCGCCGAAGACGCGCCGCAGGACAGCGATGCGCCAGAGGCCGAAATGGCCGATCCCGACGACGCATCCGAGACTGATGCCGACGCGCAGGACGTGGACGGCGAGATTGCTGAGCCGGAAGTGCTGGAAGCTGAATTGCTTGACCCAGATGAGGGTGATGAGTGGGGCACTTCCGAAGCCGAAACGGCCAGACAGGAACACCCCGCTCCCGCGAATAAACCGGAAGAGCCAAAGCGCAGCGGCGGCTTCATGGGAGCTTTGGTCGGTGGGGTGATCGCGGCCGGTGCGGGGTTCTTCGTGGGCCAGCAAGGCATGTTGAACGATGCGCTGGGCCTTGAAGACCCCTCCGTAGCTATCGCGGCCAATGCCGAAGCGATTGCCGCGCTCTCGGCAGCGATGGAGGCCGTGCCGGCACCTGATCTGGGCGACCGTATTGCAGCGCTTGAGGGCATCGCGTCCGACTTGCCCGCAGCGGCCTTGGTGGTCGAAGAGCTGATCGTCGAATTTGCTGCTTTGTCTGAACGGCTGACCTTGTTGGAAACCCGCGCTGAGGCCATCGAGGCCGAGATTGCCGAAGTGATCGACACCGCAGCACCTGCCGCGGCCTTGCCCGAAGAGATTCTGTCCGATCTGACCGCGCGGATCGAAGAGCAGGCCGCCCTGACCAGTGCGACGCTGGAAGAGGCCCGCGCCGCCTTTGCCGATCAGGTCGCCGCATTGGGTGAAGAGCTTGCCAGTAGCCGAAGCGCGGCTGAGACCCTTCTGGCCGAAGCGCAGGAAGAGGCGGCCAAAGCTGCCGGTGCGGCGGCGGTTCAGGCGGATGTGGCGGCGATCCAGATCGCGTTGGATAATGGTGTTCCCTTTGGTGAGCCGCTGGATCGGCTGACAGAAGCAGGCGCAACGGTGCCGCCGGTCTTGGCAGAGGCCGCCGCCGAGGGTGTCACACCGCTGGTGGTGCTGATCGAAACCTATCCGGACGCCGCCCGCGCAGCGCTGGCCGTGGCGCGCGAGGGCCAGACAGGGACGATCAGGGGCTTCTTGCAAACCCAGCTGGGTGCCCGATCCGTCACACCGCGCGACGGTGAAGATGCCGATGCGATCCTGTCGCGGGCCGAAGCCGCCGTTGGCGAAGGCCGTCTGGGTTATGCGCTGACTGAACTCTCTGCCCTGCCCGATCCGGCCAAGGCCGCGATGGCGGATTGGCTTGCCGCAGCCCAAGCCCGCGCTGCTGCCGCCGCCGCGATGGCCGAGCTTGCAACCTCTCTTACCGTGAACTGAAGGAACGCGTCATGCTTTGGTCTTTGTTCAAGATTTTGCTGTTTGTCGCGCTCATCGGTGCGGCCACAATTGGCGCTGGCTATCTGCTTGATAGCGAAGGTGGCATCATGGTCACGGTGGCCGGCACCGAATACACGCTGCAGCCGCTGCAATCCGTGATCGCATTGCTGGTACTTGTCGTGGCAATCTGGATTACGCTGAAAGTGCTGTCCTTCCTTATCGCCTTGCTGCGCTTCATCGCGGGTGATGAAACAGCGATCACTCGCTATTTCAACCGCGGGCGCGAGCGGCGCGGATACAAGGCGTTAACCGATGCGATGATGGCGCTCGCTTCGGGCGACGGGCGCGCAGCAGTGGCACAGGCCGCAAAGGCCGAAAAATNTCTCAAGCGGCCCGAGTTGACCAACCTTCTGACCGCGCAGGCCGCAGAAATGGCAGGCGATACCGCCAAGGCGACCGAAACCTACAAGAAACTGATCACCAATGACGCCACCCGCTTTGTTGGTGTGCGCGGGATCATGAAGCAAAAGCTGGCCGATGGAGACACGGAAACCGCCCTTAAACTGGCGGAGAAGGCATTTGCCCTGAAACCACGCCATGCGGAAACGCAGGATGTCTTACTGAAGCTCCAGGCGCAGAAAGGCGATTGGAGCGGCGCGCGCACCACGCTGAATGCCAAGCTGAAATCAGGTACGCTTCCGCGCGATGTTTATACCCGCCGCTCGGCCGTTCTGGCGCTGTCGGAAGCCTCGCGCGTTTTGGATGACGGGGCCAGCATCGATGAAAAAGAAGCCGCGATCGAGGCCAACCGCCTGTCGCCCGATCTGGTGCCCGCCGCTGTGCTCGCCGCCCGCGCCTATATCGCCAAAGGCAAGCCGCGAAATGCGCTGCGGGTGATCCGCAAGGCCTGGGAGGCGCAGCCGCATCCCGACCTCGCCGCTGCCTTTGCCGAGATCGAGCCTAATGAGAGCGCGAAATCACGGCTGGAACGGTTCAAAGTGCTGACCCGCTCTCACCCTGACCACCGCGAAACGCGTCTGTTGCTGACCGAGTTGAACCTGGCGGCCGAAGATTTCCCTGAAGCGCGCCGGGCGCTGGGCGATCTGNATGAAACTGATCCTGACACGCGTGTTCTGACGCTTATGGCTGCGATCGAGCGCGGCGAAGGCAAGCCCGACAAGGTCGTGCGCGGCTGGCTGGCCAAGGCCGTGACCGCACCGCGCGGCCCGCAATGGGTTTGCGAAAACTGCGGCCATCCCCATGCCGCCTGGGCGCCAACCTGCGAGAATTGCGAAAGCTTCGACACGCTCAGCTGGACCCGCCCGGTGGAAACCGCCGCGACCAGCGCAACGGGCCTTGATATGCTGCCCTTGCTACTGGCCGGGGGTGATGAACCGGACACCAAAGCGGAAGACGACAGCGACACAGAAACGGTCGAGATGCCAGAGGCTGACATCGTCGAGCTGGAAGAAAAGCGCACCGGTTAATCCCGGCCCAAGGGGCGGCCCAGCGCCGCCTCGATCTCCCGGCGATAGGCGCTCAGCACGATTTGCTCGTCAAATTCACGCTCCATCTTGGCGCGGGCGGCGTCCGCCATGGCGCGCCGGTCCTCGTCACCCAACGCCAGAAACCGCATCATCGCCTCGGCAAGTGCAGCGCTGTCGCGCGGTGGCACCATATACCCGGTTACCTCAGGCTCAATTGCATCGCGGCACCCGACATTGTCGGTGGTGATGATCGGCCGGCCCGAGGCGCTGGCTTCCAGCAGGGACCGCGGCACGCCTTCCCCGTAATAGGACGGCAATACCACGCTGGTGGCAGAAGCCACCAATCCGGGGATCACAGACGGGTCGACCGTTCCGTGATAGGTGATGCGGTCATCTTTCAAGGCCGCATCCAGAACATCCGCCGCGACATAGCCGGGCTGGTTTTCCAACTCTCCGACCAGGGCAAATCGCGCCTCTGCGCCGGATTGCAGCACCTGTTGCGCGGCATCCAGAAATTCGACCACACCTTTTTTGGTGAGCAGCCGTCTGATGAACAGGAAATTCACTGGCCCATCCGGAAGGGGCGAGGGGCTGAACTGCGTCAGGTCCACGCCACTGCCCGGAAGGCGCCGGGCCTTGGCCTCGGGCAGGACATGCGCGTCGAGAAATAGGCGGTGATCATCCGAATTCTGGAAGAATACGGCCGAGGATTTGCGAAACGCCACACGATAATGCGACTTGATGAAGCGCCAAAACATTGGGCTGCCGCTGGAAAAGGCCCGTCCGGCCCCAGCGACATTGTTGATCACGGGCAGACCCAACCGCCCGGCGGCCAGCGTTCCGAAGATATTCGGTTTGATCGTGTAATTCAGGCAGATATCTG
>JABSSB010000052.1 GCA_013214715.1 Paracoccaceae bacterium
AGTTCGCCCGCGCCCGAGGGCTGACCAACCGGGCGGTGCATTTCGGCCACGCGTTGAAGAACACGCTGGTCCCGGTCATCACCATCACCGGCCTGCAGCTCGGGTCGATCATTGCCTTCGCGATCATCACCGAAACCGTATTCCAATGGCCCGGCGTGGGCCTGCTGTTCATCAACGCGATCCAATTTGTCGATATCCCGGTTATGGCCGCCTATCTGATGCTGATTTCTGTGATGTTCGTGGCGATCAACCTGATCGTCGACCTGCTGTATTACGCCATCGACCCGCGCCTGCGCATCGAGGGGAGGCATAGCTGATGACCGACCAAACCACCCCCCTGCCCGACAACACGCCCGCGCCAGGGCGTCTGGCGCTGTTCTGGCAGTCGGATTTCATGTACCAGTTCCGCCGCTCTCCGGTGGCGATGATCTCATTCATTGTGGTGGCAATCCTTGTTCTGGGCGCTGTCTTTGCACCACTGATTGCGCCCTATGACCCGTTTGATCCGGCCACGCTGAACCTGATGAATGGCTTCACCGCACCTATGGAGCCCAATGCCTTTACCGGTGATACGTTCTGGCTGGGCACGGACGATCAGGGGCGTGATGTGTTTTCGACCATCCTGTATGGGATGCGCATTTCGCTTTTCGTGGGCTTTGCCGCGGTGCTGCTGGCGATGATTATTGGCATTCTGGCTGGGCTGACAGCGGCCTATCTGGGCGGCTGGTATGAAACCGTAATCATGCGCATTGCCGATGTGCAGTTGACGTTCCCGGCCATTCTGGTGGCCATGCTGATCTTTGGCATCGCCAAGGGCATCACCCCAATCGAATATCGCGACCAGATGGCGATCTGGGTTCTGATCATCGCCATTGGCCTGTCGGATTGGGTGCAATTTGCCCGCGTGGTGCGCGGCGCGACCCTCGTCGAGAAAAACCGCGAATATGTCCAGGCCGCACGCCTGATCGGACGCGGAAAATGGTTCATCATGCTGCGCCATATCCTGCCCAATATCTTGTCGCCCGTGCTGGTGATTGCCACGATCTCTTTGGCGCTGGCCATTATTGCCGAAGCGACCTTGTCCTTCCTCGGCGTGGGTGCCCCGCCGACGCAGCCAAGCCTTGGTACGCTGATCCGCATTGGTCAGGGATTCCTGTTCTCAGGGGAATGGTGGATCCTGCTCTTCCCTGCTGCCACGCTTCTGGCGCTGGCGCTGTCGGTGAACCTCTTGGGTGACTGGCTGCGCGACGCGCTTAACCCCAAACTTCGGTGAGCCTGATGGACCCCGTTCTTTCTGTCCGCGATCTTGTCGTGGAAATCCCGACCCGTCATGGCGTGCTGCGCCCGGTGGATGGTGTGTCTTACGATCTGGCGCCCGGTGAAATTCTGGGGGTCGTGGGCGAATCCGGCGCGGGCAAATCGATGACCGGCAATGCGGTGATCGGCCTGCTCGACCGCCCCGCCCATATCGCCAGCGGGGAAATCCTGCTGCATGGCCGCCGCATAGACAATCTGCCGTTGAAAGAGATGCGCAAAATCCGCGGCAAAGAGATCGGCATGGTCTTTCAGGACCCGCTGACCTCGTTGAACCCGCTTTTGCCCGTCGGCGAACAACTCAGCGAAACGATTCAAACTCATCTGAAGGTCTCAGCACAAGAAGCCCGCGACCGGGCCTTGGCGGCTTTGGAAGAAGTCGGCATCCCAGCCGCCGCAGAGCGCATGGGGTCCTTTCCGCATGAGTTTTCCGGCGGGATGCGGCAGCGTGTGGTGATTGCCCTGGCGCTGTGCGCAGAGCCATCTTTGGTCATCGCGGATGAGCCGACAACCGCGCTGGATGTCTCCGTGCAGGCGCAGATCATCGCATTGCTGAAACGGCTCTGCCACGACCACGGCACGGCGGTGATCCTTGTTACCCATGATATGGGTGTGATCGCCGAAGCCGCCGACCGCGTGGCCGTGATGTATGCCGGTCAACTGGCCGAGATTGGCCCGGTGCGCGAGGTCATGACCACCCCGCGCCACCCCTATACGGACGGCCTCATTGGGTCGATGCCCGCACATTCGGCAGGCCATGACCGGCTGCGCCAGATCCCCGGCGCTATGCCGCGTCTGAACGCCCTGCCCCCCGGTTGCGCATTTGCGCCGCGCTGCCCTTATGCGCAGGACAAATGCCGCGCTGCGCCGCATCCCGATCTGAATGCCGGCGCCGCCTGCTGGTTCCCGATGGAGGCCGCGTCATGAGCTTTGTCGATATTCGCCACCTGACCCGCGTTTTCGACGTGTCGAAACCCTGGCTCAACCGCGTGATCGAACGCCTGCCCAAGGCGCGTCTGACGGCGGTGTCCGATGTCTCGCTCCAGATCGAAGAACGCTCGGTCTATGCACTGGTCGGTGAGTCCGGGTCGGGCAAGTCGACGATCGGAAAGATGCTTGTGGGGCTTTTGCCCCCATCGGACGGACAAATCGAAGTGGATGGCGTTGATCTGGCCACCGAAACCGATGCCGAGACACGCGACCGGATGCGGGCTGAGATCCAGATGATCTTTCAGGATCCCTATGCTTCTCTCAACCCGCGCTGGAAGGTGCGTGACATCATCGCGGAACCCGTGGCAGCACGCGGCAGCGAGACGCGCGGTTTGGCCGAACGGCTTTTGGAACAGGTCGGGCTTTCGGCGCTGGATGCCGACAAGTTCCCGCATCAGTTTTCCGGCGGGCAGCGGCAGAGGATTTGCGTCGCGCGGGCCTTGGCGTCCGAACCCAAGCTGATTGTCTGTGATGAGCCGACCTCGGCTCTTGATGTGTCGGTGCAGGCGCAGGTGCTGAACCTGATGAGCGATCTGAAGGACGAGTTTGGCCTGACCTATCTGTTCATCAGCCATGACCTGACCGTCGTGCGCCACATGGCCGACCGGATCGGCGTGCTGTATCTGGGCCAGTTGGTGGAAGAGGCTGACAGCGACACGCTGTTTGAGGACCCCAAACACCCCTACACCCAGATGCTTCTGGCCGCCGCACCAAAACTGGACTCCTTTGGCCGTGAGGAAGAGCCGCCCACCGGTGAAATCCCCGACCCGATCAACCCGCCGCCCGGCTGCGTGTTCAACCCGCGCTGCCCCTTGGCGACGGATCTGTGCCGGGTCGAACGACCAGATATGCGCCAGGCCGGTGGCACCCGCGTGGCCTGCCATATGGTACCGCCGGGCTAAGGGCAAAATACTGTAACATTGCTCACGTGACGTGCGTGGAACGCTCACATCCAGTTGGGATCGCATTTCAAAGCTTGTTTTTGTCATGAAATCGGCTCTGATCACGGGTGTAGTCACACGTGATCAGGCAGGTGCGCCATGCAACCCACCCAAATCGCCGCGTGGAGCGAGCTTCAGGACCGCGCCCCGGCCTATGCTATTGTCGGAGAGGTCGATCTGGTCGTTCTGCGCTATGACGCGGAAATCCGGGTCTTTTACGGGCGCTGCCTGCATCGCGGCGCGTTAATGGCCGATGGCTATGTGCGCGGCGACAATCTGGTCTGCCCGGTCCATAACTGGGATTACAGACTCGATAGCGGCGTGTCCGAATACGCCAATGAAGAGGTGCTGCGCCGGTTTGACGCCTGGCTGGACGGTGACAAGGTCATGGTCGATGCCGATGAGATAAACGCTTGGGCGCTCGAGCATCCGCAGCCTTTCAACCGCGACGCCTATCTGGGTCTTTATGCCGATACCTCTCATGGCACGGCGGAAGAGCCGCATACCAAGCTGATCCAGAGCCTTGCGAAAAACGGGCTGAAGGGCGGGCATCACGGGCCGATGACCTCGATGGGCGTGCCGCGGGATGAATTGCCCAGTTGGGATGATCTGCAGCTTTTGACCGCGCAGCTGGCGCGTCCACCGCTTTTGGATGACGACCCTGTCGGCACGGATGTGGTGATCGGCCCGAATGCACAAAAGCCCTTGCGGCTGGATATCCCGCTTTTTGTCTCCGACATGAGCTTTGGCGCGCTGTCGGAACCGGCCAAACTGGCGCTGGCACGTGGGGCCCAGATGGCGGGCACCGGGATTTGCTCTGGCGAAGGCGGGATGCTGCCGGAAGAGCAGCAGGAAAATGACCGCTATTTTTATGAACTTGCCTCGGGCCGCTTCGGATTTGGCTGGGACAAACTCGACCGCGTGCAGGCCTTTCATTTCAAAGGCGGGCAAGGCGCAAAAACCGGCACCGGCGGGCATCTGCCCGGCGTGAAAGTGCATGGCAAGATCGCCGAGGTGCGCGGGCTGGAAAACGGGCAGGACTCCGTGTCGCCTGCCCGTTTTCCCGATTGGACCGAACCGGCGCAGATCAAGTGTTTCGCAGATGAGGTGCGCGACCGCACCGGCGGCATCCCCATCGGCTACAAACTGTCGGCCCAACATATCGAGGCGGATATCGATGCCGCTTTGGAAATTGGCGTGGATTACATTATCCTCGACGGGCGCGGCGGCGGCACTGGGGCGGCTCCGGTGATTTTCCGCGACAATATCTCTGTCCCGACAATCCCGGCGCTGGCGCGGGCGCGGCGGCATCTGGACCGGCGCGAGAGGTCGGATGTGACCTTGGTGATCACCGGAGGGCTGCGCACACCGGCCGATTATGTCAAGGCGCTGGCTCTGGGGGCGGATGCGATTGCACTGTCAAACGCGGCCATGCAGGCGATCGGCTGCATCGCGATGCGGGCCTGCAATTCCAACGCCTGCCCGGTTGGGATCGCCACGCAGGAACCCCATCTGGTCTCGCGCCTCGTGGTCGACAAATCTGCCGAACGGCTGGCGAATTTCTTTGGCGCGGCGACCGGGCTGATGCAGGTGATGGCGCGTGCCTGTGGGCACGATCACCTGTCGAAATTCAACATCGACGATCTGACCACATGGAAACGCGATATGGCCGATCTGTCCGGTGTCGCCTTTGGAGGCGTGTCATGACCGGCGCCGAGATCATTGTTGAGGCCGCCCGCATCTGGCTGTGGATCGGGGCAGGCGTTGCGGTGCTGTTTCTGGGCTTTGGCATGGCAATGGTCGATGAAGACGCCGACGGCGCCTTTGCCTTTCGCCCGCTTCTGGTGCCAGGGATCTTGCTGATCTGGCCGCTGGTTCTATGGCGTTGGGGGCGGTTGGCTATGGGGTCTGACGACTGGGCGTGGCGCTATGGCCCGCCGCGGGCGATCCATATGGCGATGGCTGTAGGACTGTCTCTGGCTATTCTGGCGTTTCTGCTTGGCGGCGCGTTGGTGAAACAAAGCTGGCCCGCAGATAGCGCCCCGCAGCAGCTTTCCGCCCCAGAGGTCAGCGAATGAGCGTCAAATATACCCCTGTGCAATGGAACCGCGTGAAATACTGCTATGACGCGCTGTTGGTGGCCGGCACAATCCTGTTTCTGGCGGTGTTTCTGCCCCTGCCACCCGAAGCCTTGGGCCATACCCGCCCGGTCGACCCGCAAATCACCAATGCCCGCGCCTTTGGGGCCTGCGCCTTTGTGATGCTGTCCATCATACTGATGATCGGACCCTTGGCGCGTCTGGATGATAGAGTCCTGCCGCTCCTATATAACCGACGCCATTTCGGTGTGCTGACCTGCCTTGTCGCGCTGACCCATGCCTATTTCGTGCTGAACTGGTATTTCGCCTTTTCACCTACCGACAAATGGGCCGCGTCCTTGTCAGCCAATACCTCCTATGGGCAGGCCTTGGGATTTCCGTTTGAAACGCTCGGCATTTTCGCCCTGCTCTGTCTTCTGGTTCTGGCCGCAACCAGCCATGATTTCTGGCTGAAATTCCTTGGCGCACCGCTTTGGAAGGGGCTGCATATGCTGATCTACCCGGCCTATGCCGCCGTGGTGGGCCATATCGCGCTGGGCGCGTTGCAATCGCAGGAGGTCACGACATTCGCCTGGATCACGGCGTTTTTGTCGCTTGGCGTCGCCGGGCTGCATCTGGCCGCCGCGCTTCAAGCGCGCATGTCTCCAGACCCGCAGGCACATGCCGTGCCCGACCCCGCCTGGCGGGAGGTCTGCGATGTGACCGATCTGCGCGAAGGCTTTGCTCAGATCGCCCAATTGCCCGATGGCAAGCGCGTCGCGGTCTTTCTGCATGAGGGCCAGATCAGCGCTATTTCCAACGCCTGCGCACATCAAAACGGTCCTTTGGGCGAAGGGCGCATCGTCAATTGCCTTGTGACCTGCCCCTGGCATGGGTTCCAATATGATGTGCGCAACGGCCAAAGCCCCGCGCCTTTCACCGAAAAAATCCCAACCTACCGCGTGCGCCTGAAAGGCAGCCGCGTGCAGGTCGATCCGGTTGCCAACCCACCCGGCACGCCCGTGCCGCCTGTGCCATTGTCGAAAGCAGCACGGGTATGAGCGAGAAACCATTTTTTATCGGCTATGCCGCTGTCCCAACGGCGCTGCGTTTCGTGATGGGGCTGGTCTCCGCCCTGCTGATCGGCGGGGCGGCGGTTTTGGGATATGCCATAGGCCACGCGCAGGATGATCCCGGCGATGGGGCGTTTCGGTTCGACTATGGCCGTCAGACCGTGACCGGCGTGATCGAACTGACGCCCTTGCCCGTGATGCATGTCATCGAAGGTTCCGAGCAGATCGCGGCGGGAGACACGCTGATGCTCTCTGGTGCGGGCAAGAACGGCGCCCTGCCCCGCGCGGCCGCGCTGGATGGGCAAATGGCGCAGGCCTCGGGCGTTTTGTTGCAGCGCGGAGAGATCGACATGCTGCAACTTCGCGGCGGGCGCAATGGGCTGCAAGCCGCCGCAGGCGATGGCACAACGCCCGCCCCCGTCGATCTGGGCCATTGGAAACTGGCCGGAGAGATTTGCGACGGCAAATGCCTGGCCGGTGCGATGCGGCCGGGGCGCGGCATCTCTCACCGGGCCTGCGCCAATTTGTGTATTCAGGGTGGCATTCCGCCGGTCTTTGTCTCAACCCAACCAGTGGAAGGCGAAGAATTCCTGATGATCACCGGTCCCGGCTTTTCGCCCTTGCCCGAAGCGATCTATGATGCCGTGGCGCTCTATATCTCGGCCGAAGGGCAGCTGAGCCGCCATGGCGATCTGCTGGTCTGGGCGTTGGAGCCGGACACGATCGAGGTGCTGCCATGATCCGCCGCGCACTGTCACTGCTTCTGGTACTGCTGACCGGCATGATCCTGTTCTACATCTCGCGCTTCTGGGATTTCCGCTGGTGGGGGCGCGAGGGGCTGTTCGGGATAGACTGGATCAGGCCGCAGGGCGGGCTTTTGGCCACATGGCTGCGTGGAACCGACTTCGCGGTTTATGAGCTGTTGATCTGGGGCCTCCTCTGCGTGCTGGTTCTGACCTTGTTGGATCGCCTGCTGAGACTGTTGAACAGATAACCGCCCGTCATGCCCCTCGAGGGGGCGACAGGTGGTCACGCGCTCCACGCTCAGCCCGAACAATCCGGCGTCGAAACCGGGCGCGACATTGTGCGAACGGGCCGATCTCTTGCTCATGTCAGATCAAATCGCTAGCGTAACGGTATCTGACCTATGTGGAGCCTTGCCAAATGCCTCGCCTCTCCTACGTTCTTGCAGCCGTGATTGCGACAATCCTTTCTCTGCCAGCCGCCGCGCAGGTCGTTCTGACCCCAGCCAACCCACAGCCCACCGGTCTGACACCGGGCCTGAAAGTGGTCTATGGCACGGCGCCGGATATCAAATCTCTCAACAAGGCCAGCTGGGCCACTCGCAAAAACGGCAAACCCGGTCAACCGCTGCGCGGACTGAGCTATGCGGATACCAAGCCGGGCGAAGGCGCGCTGACCTCGGGCATTGCCGAAAAAGTCGCTGCCCAGATCAACGGCTATATCCGCTTTGATGCGCCGGGAACTTATGACGTGGATTTCGTGACCAATGACGGCATCCGCGCCACCATCGGCGGTCAGCAGGTTGGCTATTTCGATGGGCGCCAGACTTGCCAGCCAACCTTTACCGAAACCGTGCAGGTGCCACAGGCCGGATGGTATGAGGTCGACATCCTCTGGTTTCAGCGCCTTGTGACCTCCTGCCTGAACATGCGGTGGGGTCCGGCCGGTGGGCAAGTCAAATGGGTGCCCGACGCGCAATTCGGCTATAAGTGAGCGCGCCTGACAGCGCTGATCCGATCACTGCGCTACGAAATCTTGGTCCGGCCTTTGCCGAAAGCTGCGCAAAGGCCGGGATTACCACGGCCACGCAACTGCGCGATCTGGGCACAGACGCCGCCTATGAAAGGCTGTTGCAGCACGGCACGCGGCCGCATTTCATCGGGTATTACGTGATCGAAATGGCGCTTCAGGGGCGGCCCTGGAATGATTGCCAGGGGGCCGAGAAAGACGCGCTACGCGCCCGCTTCGACGCGATCAAAGCCCGTGTTGCCGCGGCACGCCCCCAGAAAGACAAGGATCGCGACGTATTGGGCGCGATCCTTGACCAGATCGGGGTGATTGAAAAACCGCGCTAAGCGATCAGGACCCGGACGCCTCGGCAATAATGGCGTCGAAGACATTGATGTTGAACTCGTCAAAGAAATTGGACGAGGCCACCGGTTGCGAGGATTGTTTCACAATCGCCACGTCCCGGTCGATATCGATATAGACCCACTGCCCGTTCACCCCGATCGCGGTGAACGCCTCGTGACCCGGCGTATGACGCACCCACCATTGCGCCCGATAGGACCAATCGCCGCCGCCCATTACGCCGCCGGATTCAGTCCCATTGGTGAAGGCGTCTATATCGCCGCCATCGCTTAATTGCTGGATCACCGCAGGGTCCACAACCTGCTGTCCGTTGAACATCCCATCCGCGAGCATCATCGCGGCAAAGCGCGCCAGATCATTGGGCGTGGCATTCAGACCGCCCCCTGCGAACAAGGTCCCGTTGCGATCCAACAGCACATAGGTTTCGCCATCCGTGCCCAGTTTCGACCACAGCAGATTATAGAGATTGTCCTGAAAGCTTTCGCCCGTCACACGGTTGGTCAGCCAGTTGACCACATCCGTCTTGGGCGTCTGATAGTGAAAGATCTCCCCATGCGGATGCGCGTCATCCTGCGGCAGCGTCGGCAAATAGGTATAGATGCTGTCCGCCGGACTCTCATCGGCTGGCGCCTCAAGGAAACCCAGCACCTTGGAATATTGGGTAATGCCGGAATTCGGGTCTGCGTAATCCTCTGAGAAATCGAGGCTGTTGGTCATGTCAAAGACCTGCCCCACCGTGGCCCCGTCAAAGGCCCCGCCGGTGGCCAGTTCCGGAATGGTTTCCGTCACCAGATCATCCTCGCGCACCGCGCCATCCGCGACAGCCATCAGTCCAAAGAGACCCGCAAAGCTTTTGGTGACCGACATCATCTGATGCGTCTGGTCGGCATTCATCCCGTTGAGATACCGTTCCCAGACGACATGACCGTCATGGATGACGACCAAAGCGTCGGTATAGGTCTCTTTCATCCATGTCGGCAGATCCGAAAGCGTGCCGTCTTCGCGCGCGGCCTGCAGATTGTCGATCCCGCCATCGATCCGACGCGGCAGGTCCACCGGCACCACCGCATGCGGAATACCTGCCGTCGGATAAAGCGCGCGCATGTTTTGGTAAGACCACCGATTATACGGCACGCCAAACAGGCCATTGCTGCGATCCACCCGCAGCTCGGGCGGCGGCGGAAAGCCCTGCATCAGGCCAAGTTCGTCAGCCGTTGCATAGGGATTATCCGCATGGATGTCGGCCCAAACCGGCAGACTCAAACACGCAAAAAGCGCGGCAGCCAAAGGTCCGTACCCTCTTGTGGCGATGAAAGACATGTTACCCTCCTGAGATCATGGTCCCACTCATAAAACGGCGGCCGGCCGGTTTGGTCAACCAAAGCAATGCGCGCAGTGGGCCTTAGATGCGCCCGCCCTCGAGATTCTGAGCGACGTCTTCGACCATCTCGGCGATGCGGCCCTCGGCTTCGCTGCGCTGTGCATAGGCACGCAGGCCGAAAATCTCTGCCTGCAGGCGCGAGGCCAGATGGGCCGGGTCTGTGCCGTCGGGCAGATCTCCACGCGCCTGCGCATCGGCAAAAGCGTCCGCAAAATCCGCATCCGTCTGGCGCATCATATCTTCGGCCGCGGCGCGCAAGGTCGGGTCGGTTTCCATGGTTTCCACAAAGGTTTTCATCAACATGCAGGCCCGCGATGGCGGCGCTTCGGCCATTTGCTGCCCCAAACCCCGCACATGCGCCGCAAGCCCCGCCAAAGGCCCGTCAGCATCGGACAGGCTTTGCGCCAGCGCCTCCTGAACTAGGGCTGCCTTGGACCCAAAAGCCGCATGGATCGACCCAGGCCGCATATCCAACGCAGCCTCAAGATCTTTCAAAGACGTCGCGTGATGGCCCCGCGACCAGAACAGCGCCAACGCGATGCGGATGAGCTGACCGTGGTCTGGCAGGATCCGTTTTGCACTTGGTAGATCAACAGCGTCACGCAGAGGCTTTGTGGCGCGCGGAATTTCAAGCAACGCCCGAGACGCCATCCTTGGGCCTGACATCCATCGATCATATCGCCCAAACGATGACTTATGACGAAATGCTGAGTTGGACCCAGTTCTATACAACCTTGTTTGCCATGGAGACGTCTCCAATGGTTGACGTCATCGATCCTGATGGGTTGGTCCGCAGCCAGGCGGTGCAAACCAGCAATGGCAAGGTGAGGGTGACTCTTAACGAAACCGACACGCACAGAACGTTGGCTCGAGTACAGCAGAGGACTGCTTTCCACCCTTTGAGCCAATTTTGCCACAGGATTTTCTGCCGCCAGTTTTTACAGTTTTTTCAATACCCTGCGCGCAACCAACGTGCAAATAGTCCAGTCAAAGCTCAGCAGAGGTTGCGTCCCTTCTGGGTTTCGACCGAGATAAGCCCCCAGACCCGATCTGGAGGCACAGGTGAAGTTCACCGCTGCCCCCATCGGATCGCTATTTTGCGTCGCGCAGCGCAAAAACTGACGGACAATCGACCCCACACACGCAAAAGAAGGCAGTTACATATCGAAAATATCCATCAGGTTTTCGAACATGCTTTCGCGCTTTTTCTTTTTCCCATGGGGCGCATGATGCTGATGTTGCTGTGCATAGCCTTGGGGCTGCATGGTCGGCTGCTGGTATTGCGGCTGCTGGGGTTGATAGGCTTGTGCGGGCGGCGGTGTCGGCTGCGGACTTTGCGCACGCGCCTCTTCCAGCGCCTCATTGCGGATCATCAGGATGATCTTTTCCAATTCGCCCTTGTCCAGCCAGATCCCACCCGATGTCTGACAGATATCAATCTTCACGCCATAGCGTTCGATTTCCCGCATCGGAGAGCCATCAATCGGTGAACTGATCAGGGGCATGGGTGCATACTTTCCTACAAAAAAAACTCGGTTTTCCTGAGCAGGCAGATATGGGCTTGCCCCCCGATTTCAAGTCATGATCCCTGCGCGGACGCCGCCATGCGTCATCGGTTGCATGTTCAAGTTGCTGTTGGAACTTCTTCTGGATGTCGGCCGGTTCTTCAATGGCGGCGCGAATATCCGAACTGTTGAACAGGCTCACCTCGACATGGTTGCCGATATGCGAAAGTTCGCCCTCGGCGCGAAACAACGCGGTGTCCGCGAGACCGTCAATCTGGAAATACTGAACCTCACGGGCGAAGCCTTTCGGCGTGAACACGCCTTTTGGTTGGCTGATGATATGCTGTCCGATCGGCGACAGGGTCGATTGATCAACCAAAATCGTTTCAGCTACGGCCATATCCTGCAAACGGGCAGCCAGGTTCACCGGGCTGCCAAGCGCGGTGTATTCCAATCGCTGATCTGAGCCGAAATTGCCAATCGTGCAAAAACCGGTCGCGATGCCCATCTGTACCTGCACATCGTTGGGGACGCCGTTTTTCTTCCAATAGCTCTGCAGCGAAGCCATCCGCTCCTGCAATTTCAGGGCTATTTCGGGCAACGAATGGCATCTTCCAATTCGCCCTGCGTTTCCGGGTCACCAAAAAACACAAGCACGGCAGCGCCGCTGAACTTGTCGATTGTGCCGCCGTAATCCAGCGCCACATTTGTCATTTCCAACAGATAGGAAATGATCACGGCCGCCAGTCGCTGAGGTTCCAGGGTGTGGCTCAGATCGGTGACGCGCACGAAGTCGGAGAAAAAGAATGTGAGGTTCTTGCCCGTGTGGATATGGGATTTGTCTTCTGTTTCTGAAAAAATGCTGCTGTAGATCTGCGGTGAGAGGTGTTTCGCCTGACGATTGGCCAGGTTCTCCACCTGACGGCTTTTCGCCTCGATCACCTCAAGGTCCCTGATTTTCTGGCTCAGCAGTTCCTCTCGTTCACGCCTTAACGCCCAGTCTTCCGTGCGATCAATACACTGACCTTGCACGCCATTGAGATAGGAAAAGTCCTTGTCTGTTGTCTGCGCAGAGAGTAGCGAAAAGATGCGCGGGCGGTCCTTGACCGAAATCAACCTTTTTCAGCAGCACAAATCCGGAATAGTCCAGAACGGGAAAAGGCTGCGAAACTTGTCGTTGACCCTCTAAATCTCCAACTCCCGAGTTGCGAAATAGCCGGCTTTGATGACGTTTCGGACGTTGAAGACGCTCAGATCCAGACTGGCCTTTTGAATAAAGAATTGGCCTGCATTTATAACCTTCACTTCAAATGCGTCGACCTCCGCGGCCTTCCCAAAGAACAATCTTGGCAATGGGTTGACGCGTCAGAAGGCTCAAACGCTCATTTGGCGATGCCCAAACCAGTCAGNATCANGCACATGCCGTAAANCCGGTATTGTTCTCAAAAAAGAGCAAACCCACTCGCAACAGAGCCACCTGTGCCCAGAAAACGAAAAAACCCCAACGCATGAGGCGCCGGGGTTAAATCATATGATGCAGCCCGTCTGGACAGGCTGCATATCACGGCCATCTCAGATGGGCTTAGCCGACCATTTCGATGCCCGAGAAGAAATAGGCGATTTCAACAGCGGCGGTTTCCGGCGCGTCCGAGCCGTGGACCGAGTTCTCACCAACCGATTCAGCGAACTCGGCGCGGATCGTGCCGGGGGCGGCGTCAGCGGGGTTGGTGGCGCCCATGATTTCGCGGTTCTTTGCGATGGCGTTTTCGCCTTCCAGAACCTGCACCACGACCGGCTCGGACGACATGAAATCGCACAGTTCGTCATAGAACGGACGCTCGGCATGGACGTCGTAGAATTTACCAGCCTGGGCTTTGGTCATGTGGATGCGCTTTTGCGCAACGATGCGCAGGCCGGCCTCTTCAAACTTGGCGTTGATCGCGCCGGTCAGGTTGCGGCGGGTTGCATCGGGCTTGATGATCGAAAAAGTGCGTTCCAAAGCCATCGGGCCTCTCCTTGACTATGCGGGCGCGACTGCGCGTCCCCTGTGATGTATCGCGCGCCGCCTATCACGCAATCGCGGCTGTGAAAAGCGCCAAGATGACCAAATCTCAGACCGAGGCGGGCAGCGGGTCATGCAGATCGACCCACATGACCCAAAGCGCGCTGGCCATGGCCAGAACGCCAGCCAGCAACATGGCGCCCAAAACGGTAAAGGGCGCGGCTTCGGGCGTCACCAGAACTCCGGTGGCAAAGGTTAGCACCGCGCCGATCGCCACACCCACAGCGCCCGACAACCCTGCCGCGCTGCCCGCCAGATCGGGTCGCGCCGCCAGCATGCCCGCCGTGGCATTGGCCATGGTCAGCCCATTGCCAAAGCCCAGCAAAATGGCAGAGCCAAAAAAGACCCAAAGACTGCCAAGCCCGGTTGCAAACAGGGTCAACCCGATCAGCGGCCCCGTAATGCTGAAGACCCGCCCGATCAGGATCAGCTTGATCAGCTTCACCCGCTGCGCCGTCAGCCCGGTGACCAGATTACCGATCATGAAGCCCCCCGTGATGATCCCGATGCCAAGGCCCAAAGCGGCCGGGCTCAGATCAAACCAAGCCTGCGCAACCAAGGGCGCGCCGGTGATGAAGATGAAAAAACCGCCAACGGCAAAGGCCATGCACAGCGCATACCCCCAGAACCGGCGCGAGGTGAAAAGCGCGGGATATAGCCGCAGCTGTGCCCCAAAAGTCGCGGCAGGGTATTTGTTGGTTTCGGCAAAATCAGCATAGACCATCCAAAGCGACAAACAGCCCAAAATGGCATAAAGCCAAAAGCTCGCCCGCCAGCCAAAGCCAACCTCAAGCGCGCCGCCCACCATCGGGCCCAGCATCGGCGCCAGCGCCATCGCCATCGTGACCCACCCCAGGCGGCTCGCGGCCTCCTTGGGCTCATACATGTCCCGCAGCGCAGCGCGCGACACGACCTGCCCGCCGACCGATGCCGCCTGCAACAGCCGAAAGCCCAGCAACACCCAGATGTTTTCCGCCAGCGCACAGCCGACAGATGCGATAATAAACAGCACCGTCGACCAGATCATCACCGGACGCCGCCCAAACCGGTCGCTGAGCGGTCCGATGGGGATCAGCAGCACGCCCATGATTGCCAGATACCCCGCCACCATCAGGTTCGCCACGCCATAGCTGACGCCAAATTCGCTGGCGATGGTGGGCAGCGAGGGCAGGATCATGTTCTGGGTCAGCACCGACAGGGCGGTGATGACAACCAAGGTGGCCATGCCGGGCGGAGTTATCGCGGCGCGGAACATTTCGGTCCTTTCGTGACGGGATCGTCAGGCACTTAGCCCACCAGCCCTCACTGGCCAGCGCAGCTTACCCCAGACGCCGGATCGACACTTCAACGCTGCCCGAATTGTTGAAATACATCCATGGCGCGTCATTGGCGAAGAAATAGAGATAGCCGCTGGTTGTCACCTCGACCCTGTTGCGCGTGCCGACAAAAAACATCTCGTGGTCTTCGACCGTGGCCGAGGCCATCGAAATCCCCTGCCCCGAGGCCACCGCGCCGATCAGCGAAAACCAATTCGCCTCGGGCACGCGGCGCCCCAGCTTGGCGGTGACGTCCTTGTGCCTTTCACGACGCATGGCCGCCCGGTTTTCGCGCCATTGGCCATAAAGATATCCGGGGCTGCGCCGCGCGCGGGCATTGGAAATCCCATCCGCGCCACATCGGTTCCACGGCGTCCAATCCTGCCAGCGACCGGTTGCACTGAACTCAAAGCTTTGGCCAGCTTCGACATAAAGCCGCGCCGGGTTCCATCGAATCCGGGCATCGACCGTGACCAACACCGGCGCATCGCTTGGGCGCAAACGCTGCGTGGGCCAATAGGGCTCTGCCGATAGCCGGCTGGTTGCATGTTTATCGACAGCCGATTGCGCCACACGGGCGACATTCAGCACATCCGGCACCGCGCGCACCCGTTCAGGCCGGTTTGTAAAAAGGGGGCTGTGCTCCTTAAAGGGCAGGTAATCTCCCGAGATATCGCCAACATATTTCGACGCAAAACCAGACGGCACCACCATGCCCAGCTGGACGGCCTTTTCGGCCACCCAGGTCATCGTGAAATCGGCCAGTTCCCGTTCATGACGTCCGCCGCCCACATCACTATGCGCCCCGGCAAACCAAAGCTGTTCGACATCGGCCCAATCCTGCGTGCCACGGTTATTGTTGCCCGGCTGTCCCGCCTTTGGGTCCGACCGCCACAGCGTCGGCGTGAAATCGAACCTGCGCTCATCCATCGCCAGCGCATGCCGCGCATGCAGCACGTCTTTGTTCAGAAATGTATCGGCAAACTGATGCCGGTCATGCAGATCGAAAAACGCCTTCACAAAGCCCTGATCCGTCGGCACCCCCAAAGAGCCGACCGTATCCCAGATGCCGAGATAGGTGACCTTGGCCTTGACGGGCGGCGCCACCCCGTCGGGCCAATCGCGCCTGGCCCCGCCAAAGCTTTTGCGGCGCGCCTGTGCCAGCAGCGCCTCGACCGCCTTGCGGTTTCGCACGGCCTGCCCTTTGGGCAATTGCAACAGCCCCTGCGACACGATCAGCCCCGCGATGCTCCGCGCGGTATAGGCGCCGCGGCTGAACCCAAATATGAAAATCTCGTCCGGCGCCGCGTCATCATCGCGCCAGTTTTCGGCAAGCCATTGATAGCCTTCGCAAATATCATTCTCCAGACCGGTGGCAAAGGCACCGCCGGTGATCCGGCTGAAAATAAAGCCTTCGGTGCCCACGCCCGACAGGTAATGCGCGTTCTGATCCGGATGTTCCGCTACCTGCGTCTCTTCATAGAGTCGCGCCACATTGGTCTTTGGCTTTTTTCGATTGCGCCTGTCATTCCAGGTGCCGTCACAAAACAATAAAACCCGTTTCACGGTGAAATACCCCTGATCAATCCACGCCTCTGTCTTGCCGCCTGTCGCGCAAGCTTTCAATGCCTAGATCGCGGATTGACCCCGCCGCCGCCTTGCGGCATCCCCGCCCCCATGTTGCGGATCGAAAATATCTCTTATGCGGTCGAAGGCCGACCGCTGTTTGATGGCGCCTCTGCCGTGATCCCTGATGGCCACAAAGTCGGGCTGGTCGGGCGGAACGGCACCGGGAAAACCACGCTCTTCAACCTGATCCGAGGGCATCTGTCTCTGGAAAGCGGAGAGATCGCCCTGCCCCGCAAAGCCCGCATCGGCGGCGTTAGCCAGGAAGTGCCCTCTTCAGACGTTTCCCTGCTCGATACGGTGCTGGCCGCCGACGCCGAACGCGCCACCCTGATGGCCGAGGCTGACACCGCTACCGACCCCACCCGCATTGCCGAGGTGCAGACGCGGCTGGCCGATATCGACGCGTGGTCGGCCGAGGCGCGGGCCTCGACCATCCTCAAGGGTCTGGGCTTTGACGATGACGAACAGCTCAAACCCTGCTCTGCCTTCTCGGGCGGGTGGCGGATGCGCGTGGCGCTGGCGGCAGTTCTCTTTTCACAGCCTGATCTGCTGCTGCTGGATGAGCCGACCAACTATCTCGACCTTGAAGGCGCGCTGTGGCTGGAAAGTTATCTGGCGAAATATCCGCACACGGTGCTGATCATCAGCCATGATCGCGGGCTGCTGAACCGCGCAGTCGGATCGATCCTGCATCTCGAAGACCGCAAGCTGACCTATTACGGCGTGCCTTACGACCAATTCGCCGAACGCCGCGCTGAAAAACGCGCGCAAGCCGAAGCGGAAAACACCCGCAACAAAGCCCGCATCGCGCATCTGCAAAGCTTTGTGGACCGCTTCCGCTACAAGGCGTCCAAGGCCGTGCAGGCGCAGTCCCGTCTGAAGATGATCGAGCGGATTCAACTGGTCTCCACCCCGCAGGAAGCCGCCCTGCGCGCCTTTTCCTTCCCCGAGCCGGAAGAGCTGTCACCGCCCATCATCAATCTCGAAGGCGGCGTCACGGGTTATGGTGAGACCGAAGTGCTGCGCCGGCTGACGCTGCGCATCGATCAGGATGACCGCATCGCGCTTCTGGGCAAGAACGGTCAGGGCAAATCGACCCTGTCCAAACTGCTCTCGGATCGCCTGCCGCTCATGGCGGGCAAACTGGTGCGCTCGGGCAAGCTGCGCATCGGCTATTTCGCGCAGCATCAGGTCGATGAGCTTTATGTCGACGAAACCCCCATCGACCACCTGCGCCGCCTGCGCCCGGATGAAACGCCCGGCCAGTTGCGTGCGCGGCTGTCGGGGTTCGGGCTGATGGCGGATCAGGCCGAAACCGAGGTCGGGCGCCTATCGGGCGGGCAAAAGGCGCGGCTGTCGCTGCTGATTGCCACAATCGACGCGCCGCATATGCTGATTTTGGACGAACCAACCAACCATCTGGATATCGAAAGCCGCGAGGCGCTGGTCGAGGCGCTGACCGCCTATACCGGCGCGGTCATTCTGGTCAGCCATGACATGCACCTGCTGTCACTGGTGGCCGACCGGCTCTGGCTGGTCTCCGACGGCACGGTGCAGCCTTTTGACGGCGATCTCGAAGCCTATCGCGCCTTCCTGCTGAACCGCGACGCGCCCGCGAAACCAGCCAAACCCGCCGCCGCGCCCAAACCCAAACGCCCCAGCCGCGATGACATGCTGGCCTTGCGCGCCGAGGTCCGCAAAGGCGAGGCGCGGATCGAGAAGCTGCAGGAGATGGAGGTCAAGCTGGCCGCCAAGCTGGCCGACCCTGACCTCTATGACGGCGACAAAACCCATGAGATCGAAACCTGGCAGCGCAAATATGCCGAAGTGGAAGAGGCGCTGGAGCGGGCCGAAACAATCTGGATGGAAGCGCTGGAAAAGCTGGAACAGGCCGAAGCGCTTTAGCGCCCGTTGCAGGCCCCAGGGGCCATATCGGTCAACATCTCCGATACGCTATCCAAATCCATCGACAAGGCCCGTGCCGTCACCGAATAGCCTTCGAAATAAGGCACCAGAAGAGCCACAAGCCGTGCCCTTCGGACATCATCAACAGCGCCGTCACAGGCATACTCCGCCATGCCTGCTGGCGCGACACGCCCTTTATTGCCGGGACGGTGTGTGAATGCTGCGGCGTACCTTTGCCGGGGGACGCCGA
>JABSSB010000053.1 GCA_013214715.1 Paracoccaceae bacterium
ATGTCGCAAAGGCGGTTGTCCCGATTCCCGACATTCCCACCGACCCGATCGACACCCCACGCCGCGATCCGGGCGAGATGCTGATATATGAAGCCCATGTCAAAGGTCTGACCCGCGAACACCCGCTGGTGGAACCGGAATTGCGCGGCACCTATGAAGGGCTGGTAACAGACGCGATGATCGCGCATTACCAGCGCCTTGGCATCACCGCGATCGAGCTTTTGCCGGTCTATGCCTTCATGGATGATGCTTTCCTGCTGCGGCGCGGGCTGCGCAACTACTGGGGCTATAATTCCATCGGCTTTTTCACGCCCGAGCCGCGCTATTTCGGGCCGTCGGGGCGGGCGGGCTTTCGCGACATGGTGCAGCGCCTGCACGAGGTCGGGATCGAGGTTATTCTGGACGTGGTCTATAACCATACGGCCGAAACCGATCATCTGGGACCGACGATCAGCTTTCGTGGGCTCGACAATGCCAGCTATTACCGGCTGATGCCGGGGCAGCCGCGGTTTTATGCCAATGACACCGGCACGGGCAATATGCTCGATTTTTCAAATCCCTATGTGCAACGCATGGTGCTGGACAGTCTGCGGTATTGGGTCGAGGTGATGGGCGTGGACGGGTTCCGCTTTGATCTCGCCGCCACGCTGGGCCGGGAAAAGGCGGGCTTTGACCCCGGCGCGGGCTTTCTCGATGCGCTGCGGCAGGACCCGGTGCTGGCGGGCGTGCGCCTGATTGCTGAGCCGTGGGATATCGGACCGGGCGGGTATCAGTTGGGCCGTTTCCCGCCCGAATTTGCCGAATGGAATGACCAATATCGCGATGCGGTGCGGCGGTTCTGGCGCGGTGACAAACACAGCGCGCAGGAACTGGCAGCGCGGCTTTTGGGTTCGGCAGATCATTTCGATCATGACGGGCGGCGGGCCTGGAGCTCGGTCAATTTCGTCACCGCGCATGATGGGTTCACGCTGGCGGATTTGACCCGCTATACCAGCCGCCACAACCTGGCCAATGGCGAAGACAATCGCGACGGGCATCAGGCCAATTTCGGCAGCAATTTCGGCGTCGAAGGAGCATCATCCGACCCGGAAATCCAGCGCCACCGACGCCGCCGCCAGATCAACCTGATGGCCACGCTGCTTCTGTCGCAGGGCACGCCGATGATGCTGGCCGGGGATGAGATCGGGAATACGCAGCACGGCAACAACAACGCCTATTGTCAGGACAATGCGCTGGGCTGGGTGAATTGGGACAAGGCGGATCTGGGATTGCTTGAGGTCATGCGCGGTCTGACCGCGCTGCGCCAACGCTTTGCCGTGTTGCGACAGACACGGTTCCTGCATGGCCGACAGCGTGCGCAGGATGGGTTGCCGGATGTCGAATGGCTGTCGCTGGATGGGGGCGCTCTGGATTGGCGCGACCCTGATCTGGGCGAATTTGCCCTATTGCTGCGCGGCTGCGCCGACGCGCCTGCAGGCGATATGGACAGCGTTCTGATCGTCATCAACGGGCGCGATGGCGATCTGGGCCTGACCCTGCCATCCTTGCCCAAAGGGCAGGACTGGCGGTGCGTGTTCAACAGCGCTTTGGACGATCCATTTGCTGCGAACGCCCTGCCCGCAAGCGGTGCGCAATGCCTTGGTCAATCTGTCATGCTCTGCGTGCAACACCGCGCAGCGGCCTGAGCGCGTCAGATCAGGCCGAGCCCGGTGAACAGATACAGCACCGCATCCACCATGAGGACCACGCCGCCAATCAAAAAGATCGTCGGCAGAATGTAAGCCGAGTATTTTTCGACCGTCTCATTGATCCTTTGCAAGACCGGCATGGCGGCGGGTCCGATCAAAGCCACGCTAAGTGGGACCAGTAGGAAGGGTACGGTATAGAGAAAATTGTAGATCAACAGATTGGGCAATATCTGCGCCTCGTCCAGCTTCAGCAGCTGGTTGATGAAGGCGAAATAGGGCAAGGCAAACGGCGCGCCGATGAAATTGATGACCGCGCCCAGAAAGAACGTGCCAACAAGGCCAGCGTCCTTCATCGAATCTTCGGGCGCGTCTGCTTTTGGCGGTTTGATGCGCCAGCGCAGCCCGATCCAGATCAACGCGATCCCCAAGACCAGACCAAAGACGTAATCTCCGGGCTGGGGGTGAGACCAACGTGCCAGAAACGGGCCAAGCTGATCGGCCAGCAGGTCCGCCAGCCCGTAGATGATCAGGGCGCCGGACAGCAGATAAGCCGCTGTGTGACCAAGGATCAGGCTGATCGCGCTGAGCATCGGCCGGCTTTGTGTGACCGAGATGATCACGGCGGCCAACAGAACCGGGTTGGCCATATCGACCAGAAGGATCGGCAATGACACCGTCCATAATTCGCTCATGGTTTCCTCACATATGCTGTGGTCCTGCGGCTCGCGTTAGCCTTGCAAGTATTGCCGGGCGTAGCAATGCCCTTCCCAGGTCTTGCGGGGACAGATCAGGGCAACTTGCACCAGTGCCGCGTCTTGACAGTGACAGCGCCGGTTGACCGTTTTGGCACGGCATGTGCTACCGTTAAAACACGCAGATCACACTCTGTTTAGGCGTCGAATGGCGGCCTCATGGCCTGTTGCAAAACTATAACCTGATAAGTTTTTTCTTCGGTCACCCTTTTGAACAGGGACGCGGTCTCTTCGATGCCCCGATCAATTAAAATAATGCAATTACCGATGGTTACGATGACACCAACCTATACACTGACTGTTTCATCCGGACGGATGGCCCGAACAATCAAGAGATTGCAACCCCGTCCACGCTGAGTTTCACCGGGCCAGATGTGGTCGACGCGCTGATCCAGATCAACGCCCCCGGATCGGTCCGGGTGGATATCGCAAGCGAAGCTTTGGCGCTGTTTCGGGATGACCCTGATCAATTGGGTCTTGAAGAAGGGTCCGGCGCCTTTGGCCCCGGCGTCGAAATCGCGCTAAGCTCCATCCCCGGAATTCAAATCACTGAGAATGTGGACGCAACCGGTCCGACACGCGGCGATGACGATCTGCGTGGCACGCGCAGCGACATCGCGCTGCAACAGCTACGCAATGATATTGAGGTCATCCGAGCAGCCTGCCATTAGCCGCCAGACCAACGGTCGACGCGAGGCTCACGCAACGTCGGCCCATGGCGGGCATGGACATGTCTGGCACAGCCACTACGGTCTCAATCCTGGCGTGACAGACGGGTAAGGGTGTTCATGGCACAGGCCTCGGATTTTCGGCCGCCGCTTTGGCTGCGGTCGGGCATGGTGCAGACCGTTCTGGCCAGCAGCAAACGCCGACAGGCGCGGTTTTCCGCGTTTGAGGCCGCCGGGCAGCGGGTGGAACTGAACGCCGGGCCGGGGCGACGGAGCACGGCCTATTTGAACCTGCACCGGGATCAGCGCGGATTGGTAGTATTGTTGCATGGCTGGCTGGGGGGGCCGGGCTCGGGCTATGTCCTATCGACGGCGCAGTCGCTTCATGAGGCCGGGCTATCGGTGGCCCGCGTGACCTTGCCCGATCAGGGGGAAGCCGCGCTTCTGACGCGCGAGGTGATCGACCTGACCCGGCATGATGTGCTGCGGACCGCGCTGCTGGATCTTCTGGGCCAGCTAGAGGATCAGCCCGTCGGGCTTATGGGCTTTTCGCTGGGCGGCAATTTCGCGTTTCGGCTGGCGCGGGATCACGCGCAGCATCCGATCCCGAACCTGCGCCATGTCATTGGGGCCAGCGCCGTGATCGAGCCCGAGGATACCTGTACGCAAATCGATGCGATTGGCCTGTTTCGACGTTATTTTCTGAAGAAGTTTCTGCGCCTGTCGCAAGAGAAACAGGCCGTTTTTCCGGATTTGCCCGGGGTCTCGGATCTTCTGGGCCAGCGTACAATCCGTGCGGTGACCGAAATCTCGGTCCGGCATTACACGCGGTTTCCGTCGCTTGATGCCTATTTTGAAGGTTACCGGATCGGGCGTTGCGACTTGGCCGGGGCGGCTGTCCCGGTCACGCTGCTGACAGCACTGGATGATCCGATCGTCCGGCCTCAATACGCGCAGGGTTTGACCGATGGGCCGGGGTTTGAGCGCATCTTCACCCGGCATGGCGGGCATAACGGCTTTTATACGCGCTTTCCCGCGCAGGTTTTCAGCGATCACCTTGCCGTGGACCGGTTCACGCGTGATCTGAGGTGATCGGCTATGTCTTCAACGGTACGCAGAGTGGATCGCAGATCCGCTCTGCAGGGTTTGGGTCAGGCAGCGCGCCTTCGGCGCGCTGACCTCGCATACCCCACCTTCGCGCCAGCGCCGCGGCTGCAAGCCGCGGCGCCCTGCCCAACCGGGACAGACCCATCTTTAATGGGGCGGGAGGGGCGGTCAGCCTGTGTCGTCCTTCCGAGGGAAGACAAGGATTTGTACGGGTTGGGCGCGGCCGCGCACGTCGATCTGATGCAGCTCGGCCCCGTCGGCGGCTATCCCGGCCAGGTCGATGACATCCTGCGACACAATCAGACGCGCACCGTATTGTTTGGTCGCCGCTTCGAGCCGGCTGGCCGTGTTGACCACATCGCCCACCGCCGTGAGCCCGCTGCTGCGGCCGTGTCCGATTTCCCCGACAATCACGCGCCCGGCATGGATGCCAATACCCAGGCGCAGCGGCGCGGGCAGGTCGGCCTGCATGTCGCCATTGATCCGCGCCATCCGCGCCTGCATTTCTTCCGCAGCCTCAATGGCCGCGCGTGCGCCAACCTCGGGCGTGCTGTCCACACCAAAAAGTGCCATCACCCCATCGCCCATGAACTTGTCCACGCGCCCCCCCGCGGCCTCGATCGCGGCGCCCATCTCTCGGGCATAGCGGTTGAGCAGGAAGACTACATCATAAGGCAGCTTCTCTTCGGTCAGGCTGGTGAAACCGCGTAGATCAGCAAAGAGGATCGAGATCACCCGCTCCTCCCCTGCGCGCAGATCGGCGGCGCGTCGCGCCAGCCCCGGCCCGGCCGATGGCGTGACCAGCAGGGTCACATTGACATCAGCCTGCGGGCGCAGCTGACAGGCCAGCCGCACGCCCGGCCCGGCTTTGACGCGGGCCAGCACGGCCTGCTCCTCGGCATCAGGCGGGCTCAGTGCTCCGTCGGCGGCCACCACCTGCACCCGACAGGTCGAACAGCGCCCGCGCCCGCCGCAAACCGCCGCATGCGGCACGCCATGATCGCGGCTCACATCCAGGATCGAGGCACCTTTATTGGCCCGTATGCTGCGCCCACCGGTATAGCGCACCAAAAACTGACCCGCTCGCCGTTCCACTCGCAACCGGATCGCCCGCGCCGCGAGGACAGCCAGAACCGCCACGCCATAGCCTATGGCCACCTGCATCGACACCGTATTGATCCCCGCCAGCTGTGCCTGGCTCAGCCCCGAGAGCGGGGCCAGCGCCTGCCCGAACCAGTCGGGATCAGTGGCGATGCGCAGCAAAACCTCGCGCCCCGAGGACACGAAGCCTGCAAGACCCGCCACCGGCAGCGCAACGGCGCCTGCCGCCAGCACGCCGCGCCAGCTGTCGAACCACGGCTTCAGCCGCAGCCAGAAATACACGCCCAGACAGCCATGCAGCCAGGCCGCGCCAAGGCCCACCAGTTGCTGGAGGGCCGTGGTACGGCCATCGGTCCAGAAATAGGCCTGCAGCAGGCGGTAGTTGTAATTGACGTCGTAAAGCTCTCCGAACCCCCGGATCGCCACCACATGCAACGCCAGCAGCACAGGGATTGCCAGCCCCATCACCAGCTGCGCGGCCTCGGTCAGGGGCATCACCAGGCGCCGCCTGCGATAGAGGCTGTGAAAGGCGAGCGCGACATGCGCCGCAAGCGACCCGTAAAGCAGCGCCAGGACCGGCGGGGCCGAAATCACGCGCCCCACGGCGTCACCCATTGCAGACATCGCCTCGATCCCGGCCAGCCCCAGCGACAGGTTGCCCAGATGCAGGGTGACATAGCTGAACAGAACCAGACCAGAGATCAGCCGCACTCGGCGCAGGGTCCACATGGCCAACAAACCTTTTGACGCGTTGGCCCACCCAAACACGAGGGCGGCCGCAGGTCTACTTGCTTGTGGCCTGATACTGGCCGTAAACCGGTGACACCTCGCGCAACAATTTGCGCCGCATCGCTTCGGCATAGTCGTCAAAGCCTTGCGTGACCTCGACAAAGGCCAATGGCCCGCGGATGACCTCGGTTTCAAAATAGGCTGGCAACCCCGCCGGACCGGTATCGATCACAAGGGCGTTGACCACCAGATCAGGTGGCAGACCCGCGCCAATCACGCCGGGGGGCGGCCCGCTATTGCTGGGGCCGTCTCCTGAAATATCCAGCGTCTGCTGTACACAATGCGACCGCTGCGCCAAAAGCGCGGCACCAAATTCCATCGCGGCGCCCAAAGCGGTGCGCCCGGTCTGGGCGCGCTGCGGCAGGTCACGCAGCGCCGCCGCCACTGCCGCCAGCGCGACATCGCTGTCGATCGCGGTCCAATCTACCAGCAGCGCCTGATCATAGGCCCCGCTGAATTCAAAGATGGCCAGGTCAAGAACCGCATCGGGCGATCCGATCATCGCCGCGCGCACCAGCGGATCCGTCAAGGCCGTGGCGAGCCCGTGGCGTTGCTGCCGAAACTCACCCAGATCCACCGAAAGCGATACGTCCAGCGCCAGAACCAATGCCTGGCGACAGGGCTGCGCCAGCGCAGGCGTGCAGGCCAAAGCCGCCGCCAGACCCAGCCCTGCTGCGCCGCGCCACATGGCTCAGCTGTCCAGCGTGATCCAGATGGTCTTCAGTTCGGTATATTGCTCATGCGCTTGAAGACCATTGTCGCGCCCGCCAAAGCCGCTGGCTTTGAACCCGCCAAAGGGCGTCGAAATCTCGCCTTCGGAATAGGCGTTCACACCCACCGTGCCAGCCTTCAGCTTGCGGGCAAAGCGATGCGCCTTGCCGAGGTTGGATGTATAGAGCGTCGCAGCCAGCCCATAGTCACTGGCATTGGCCAGCGCGATTGCCTCCTCATCGCTGGCGGCTTTGGTTACACCGACGACGGGGCCAAAAATCTCGGTCTGGAAAATCTCCATCTCTGGCGTGACCTCGGCAAAGACGGTGGGTGCAAACATCAGCCCACCAGCGCCCGCGCCACCTGCCACAACCCGCGCGCCCTGCGCCTTGCCGCTTTCGACGAGGCCGGACACCTTGTCGTAATGCTCGGCGCTGACCAGCGGACCATTCTGGGTGTCGGGGTCCAGCTGGTCGCCCATCTGCCACTGTCCGGCCTGCTTGGCCAGTTCGGCCACCAGCTCATCATATACCGCCTCATGTGCGATGATACGGCTGTTGGCGGTGCAGTTTTCGCCCATATTCCAGAAAATTGCATTGGCCTGAATCTCGGCGATCTGTGCGATGTTTTCCGCGTCTTCCAAGACCACGGCCGCAGATTTGCCGCCCATCTCCAGGCAGACTTCTTTCATGTTGGATTGCGCCGCATATTCCAGAAACTTCCGCCCAACCTCGGTCGAGCCGGTGAAGGTCAGCGCATCGACATCCATATGCCGTCCCAAAGGTTCGCCGCAATCCGGCCCCATGCCGGTGACGACGTTGAAAATGCCCGGCGGAACCCCGGCATCCAGCGCCAGTTCGGCGACGCGAAGGGTGGTCAGGGAGGTCTGTTCCGCCGGTTTGACCACCACTGCATTGCCGGTCGCCAGCGCAGGGCCGATTTTCCACGCCAGCATCATCAGCGGGAAATTCCAGGGCAGCACCGCGGCCACCACGCCAATGGGTTCGCGCACGATCAGCCCAACCGCATCGGGGGCCGAAGGCGCGATCTGGTCAAACAGCTTGTCCTGCGCTTCGGCGTGCCAGCGGATGCAATTGGCGGTTTCGGGCAGATCGATGGTCAGACAATCGGTGATCGGTTTTCCGGCATCTGCGGACTCCATCACGGCCAACTCTTCTGTATTGGCATCGATCAGATCGGCGAGTTTCAAAAGCACCGCCTTGCGCTCGGACGGGTGCAGATCAGACCAGACACCGCTGTCAAAGGCGGCGCGCGCGCTGGCGACGGCCTTGTCGACATCCTGCGCATCGCAGGCGGGCAGATCGGCCAGAACTGCGCCATTGGCGGGGTTGGTCGTGGCGAAGGTCGCACCACCTGTTGCGGCGGTTTTGCGCCCGTCGATCAGGCAAGCTGAGGGATATGTCATCGCTGCGGCGATATCGGCGTAATCAGGTTGCGTCAGCATCTTTGGTCCTTTCAGATAATGGCAGGGTCACAAGCCTAGTTTGTCGAGAAGGCGCAGGCGGAGGATTTCCGCCTCCACAAGAGTTTCGCGGGCAAAGGAAAAGGGCAGGGGAGTGATAGGGCTGGTTGGGTAATTCAAATGCGCAGGGTCGGCTCCGGCGGCCCAATGTGCCAGTTCGCGCCCCATCGCGGTGGCAATCGCCACGCCACGCCCGTTATAGCCCAGCCCCGCCAAAATGCCTGGCTTGACCTCGTGCAGATGGGGGTAGTGATCGCGGGTCAGCGCGACAAACCCGCCCCAGCCATGCTGCCAGTCCACGCCATCCAGTTGGGGAAACAGATCGACCGAGATCTTGCGCAACCACGCGATTTGCCGCGCGGTCGAGCGGTCGTTATAAGTCCCGCGCCCGCCCATCAGAAACCGCCCGTCGGCGTCCAGACGGAAATAGAGCAGCAACCGCCGGGCATCTGACAGGGCATTGCCCTCGGGCAGGATCGACCGGCGCAGGTTGTCCGACAGCGGCGCGGTCGCGACCTGAACCGAGCGCACAGGCAAAACCGATTGCGCCAAAGCGGGCGTCAGATCGCCGGAATAGGCATTGGTGGCCAAAATCACCTTGGCCGCCTGCACATGTCCTGATGGGGTGGTCACCTCGTACCCGCCCGCGATCGGCGCGATGCCGGTGGCGGGGCTGTCGCCAAAGATCGCCACACCTGCCCGGCTGCAGGCCGCAGCCAACCCCAGCGCATAATTCAACGGATGCAGCACCCCGCCGCGATGGTCGATCACGCCGCCCAGATAGGCGTCGGTTCCGCTCAGGCGGTGCATCGCGTTGTGGTCCAGCTTGGTCATGCCGCCGCCATGTGCGTCCCATTGGTCGGCCAGCCCGTGCAATTGGCGCAGCGTCTTGGGGGTGTGCGCGGCGCGCAGCCAGCCGGGGCGGGTTGCCGCGCACTCGATGCCGTGGCGCGCGATCAGGTCGAAGACCAGATCGGCGGCCTGCCCCGCCATGCGGATCATCTTCTCGCCCCAATCGCCGCCGAATTTGGCGAGGATGTCTTGCGGCCCGTCCTTCAGGCCGACATTGATTTGCCCACCATTGCGCCCCGATGCGCCCCAGCCGGGATGTTGCGCGTCGATCAAAACGACTGACGCACCGGTTTCCGCAAGATGCAGCGCCGCTGACAACCCGGTGAACCCGGCCCCTATCACCGCCACATCAGCGTTATGCGCGCCCACCAGTGCGGGAAAACTCACGTCGCGATTGGCCGTCGCAGACCACAGGCTATCGGCGATCACGGCTCTTTCATTGCGGATCATTGCAGAAAACCCTCCATGGTCGTCATCTGTGACATGGCCCCCTATCGTCCTGCCAAGGCGCACGCATACGAAACGCTGCCCTATTGAATGATCATTCAATCAGTGGCTTTTGGCATGCTGCTGTCAAGCGTTGTATTTATCTTCGCGCATCACATCCCGGTGTGGCGTGGGCCGTCGCTGAGGCTTTGATCAGACGATGCTCACGCGACGCGTTTGAGGCACCCAGCGTTGCACCAGTTTGACAAGATCTTTGCGCCGCACCGGCTTGTGCAGCGATCCGTTCATTCCGGCCTCTTCTGCGCGGTGCTGTTCATCCGGGGTGACCAGGGCAGAGACTGCGATGATCGGGCAGGGCGGCTGATGCGAGGCCTTTTCCATGTCCCGCAAGCCACGGGTCGTGTCATAGCCGTCGCGCCGCGGCGTGCTCAGGTCCCTCAACACCAGTTCGAACTGTCCGGACACAAAACTGGCGATGGCCTCGTCGCCGTCGCTGGCAGTTACGATATCGACATTGAGAGACACCAGCATCCGCCGCACAACAGTCCGATTGACCGAACTGTCATCCACCACCACAAGACGCGCGCCTGACGTTAGCCCCACCGCAGTAGCGGGACTTGGGATCGGTGCTTCTGGGCGTGGTGGCTTCTAGGGGCTATCGCTGCGCAGCAGGCTGTCCAGCGCCCCGGCCAGCGCGGCAGTGCGCGCCGGTTTGCGCAGATAGGCCGCGTGACCAAAGCTACTCAATTCGTCTGCGACGCCCAGATGCATCATCGATGACATCATGAGAACCGGCCGGTATCCGCCGCGCGGATCGCCACGCAACCGCTGCAGAACATCCAGCCCGCTGATGTCGGGCAAGGTCTGATCAAGGATCACCAGACCGGGCGGGGTGCCGCGTTCGACCGCCGACCAGATTGGTGTCAGCTCTTCGCGACCGGTGGCGGCCAGGGCGGCATGGCCGCCCCATGTTTCGATCCGCCGCCGCAACACGGCGCGGTGCACATCTAGATCGTCGATGATCACCACGCTCAGCCCCTGCAGGCCGGCCGGGTCGAATACGGCGGCAGCCTGGCCTGGTGCCGCGATGCCCGGCAAAGGCGGGATCATGCCAAAGACCGAGCCTTTCCTGGGCTGCGAGCGCAGCGTGATCTCTCCGCCCATCAGACGCACCAGTTCTCCGGTGACCGCCAGGCCAAGACCGGTGCCTTCGAAATCGCGCGTGTCAGCCGTTTCGACCTGTTCAAAGGCGGCAAAGACCCGCTTTTGCAAATGCTCGGGGATGCCGATGCCAGTGTCTTGGACCTCGATCAGCAGATCCTCGCACTTGGGCTCGACCCGAATGATGACATGGCCTGACGAGGCGAATTTCACCGCGTTGCCAGCCAGATTGGCCAGACATTGCCGCAGCCGTGCACCATCGGCCTGCACCCAATGTGGCACAGGCCCGTGCAGGGCGGTCACGATCTCGACCCCCTGGCCTCGGCCACGGGGGCCAGCAAGGCCACCACGTCGCCTAGCAATGCGTCACTCTCGGTCGGTGCCGGGCGCAGGGTGATCTTGCCCGCGCGTGTCTTGGTGAAATCAAGGATAACGTTGATCATCTCAAACAGCGCCATGGACGAGGATACGAGTGTTTCCGAACAGTCCCGCTGCTTCGCAGTCAGATCGCTGTCCTGCACCAGCCCTGACAGCGCCAGCCCAAACATGAAGAACCGGTTGAACGCGCTTTGCAGCAGGGCGGTGATGTCGAGATAGACCTCGAGACTGCCGTGGCTGACATCGCCCGAGATCACTGGCGTGTAGACCGCAGCATAGGTGGCAGGCTCTCCGGCGGCAATGTCCCCATTTTAGATTTCGATAGAAGAGGCACCGGTTTCCGGTATCGCGAACACGTCGGGGGTGTGGGAATAAAGCTGACTGTCCTCTTCTGACACCAGCGCCTCGCTGAGACTGTCGGAATGAAAGGTCAGCAACCAGCCAGCGGCAAACACCACGATGACCAGCAGGATATGTGCGATCACAAGCCCTGTTTCGAACGAAGCACCACAGTCATCATAAAGAGTGCGTCCCGAACCCTATCACAAAACGCGCACCCGGTCAGCGTTTCGGTGTCACAAGGGCCAGATCAGGGGGATCAGAGCCGAGGCCAGAAGCCCGACGCTCAAATTCAAGGGGATTCCGACTTTGAGGAAATCGGTAAACCGGTATCCCCCCGGCCCGTAGACCATCATATTCGTCTGATAGCCGATGGGCGTGGCGAAGCTGGCCGAAGCCGCCACCATCACGGCCACAACCAAAGGTCGGGGGTCTATGCCGATCGCCGTGGCCAACCCGATGGTGATCGGCGTCACCACGACGGCCACGGCATTGTTGGACACAAGCTCGGTCATCACCGATGTCAGCAGATAGACCGCCCAGACCAGCAGGAAGGGCGACAACCCCATCAACCACGGCGCCGCCGCATCCGCGATCATCTGCACCGCGCCCGACGCCTGCAGCCCGGCTCCAATCGCCAGCATCGCAAAAATCAGCGCCAGCAATTGCCCGTCAATGAAGGAAAACGCCTCATCCGCGTCGATGCAGCCGCTCAGCAACACAACGGCCACAGCCACGACGGCCAGCGCCAGGATCGGAGCCACGCCCAACCCCGCCAGCGCCACAATCCCCACCAAAGCTCCCACCGCAATCGGCGCATGCGACCGGCGAAAGGCGCGTTCGGTCGGTTTGGAGACGTCCTGCAACTCCATGTCCGTCGCCAGCCGCTGGATGTCATCGGGCGCGCCCTCCAGCAGCAGCGTGTCCCCTACGCGCACCACCAGATCATCGATCTGCCCCGACAGGTTCTGATTGCGGCGATGCACGGCCAGAACATAGATGCCATAGCGACGGCGCAGGCGCATATTGCCCAGCACCCGCCCCACCATCTTGCAGCCCGGCGTGATCAGCACCTCAACCGTGGTGGTTTCCACCGCGGACACCTGATCCACACGCTTGAGCGATTTGTCACGCTGAAGCGACAGAAGCTCGGTCATCTGGGTGCGCAGAACGACGCGGTCGCCGACCTCAAGCGTCACGCCTTTCAGATTGCGCCGCAGCGATGTATCGCCCCGCACCACATCAACCAGTCGCACCCCGTCGCGCTTGAACAGCTGCACCCCCGTCACCTCGCGGCCGATCAGGTTGCTGTCGGGGGGCACCACGGCCTCGGTAAAGAATTTCATGCGGGATTTTTCGCCGCCCAGAAGCGTCGCCATCGAGGTTCTGTCCGGCAGCAGCCTTGGCGCGACAAAGCGCAGGTAGATCATCCCCCAAGCCACAATCGCCAGACCCAGCGGCGTGACCTCGAAAATCGAAAACGGCTTCAACCCGTCATCGCGGGCCACGCCATCGACCAGCAGGTTGGTCGAGGTGCCGATCAGCGTCAGAGTCCCACCCAGCACCGCCGCATAGCTGAGCGGGATCAGCATTTTGGAGGCCGGCCGGTTCAGCGTATGCGCCAGTTGCACAAAGACCGGGATCATCACGACCACCACGGGCGTGTTGTTCACAAAGCCTGAGGCCAGCACCACAAACCCCAGAAGCATCGCCATCGCCAGACGCGGGCGGCGTTCGGCCTGGCGCTGCGCCATCGAGGTGAAGGCATCCAAAGCCCCGGTGCGCACCAGCGCGCCCATCACCACAAACATCGCTGCGATCGTCCAGGGGGCAGGGTTCGACAGCACATTCACGGCGGCGTCATAGGGCAGGATGCCCAGCACCAGCATGATTGCGACACCCCCCAGCGCGACCACTTCGGTCGGGAAGCGTTCGCGCAGAAATCCCGCGAGCATCAGCGCCACCACCGCCAAAGCGGCATAGGGCTGAAGGCTGTGCGAAAGCTCGAAACCGCCGATCACTTGTGTTGCGCTCCCGCGCGGGCGCGTGGCCCGCTGCGGCTCCTTGAAAGACACCCGACCCTTCGCTTGCCTGAATTACGCTTGCTCTGCAACAGTTTCAGCGTGACGCGGGCGCACTAGGAACACGCCGATAAGGACCAAAGCCATCGCTGCCCAGATCGTAGGCGCATAGCGTTCGCCAAGGATCAGCATCGCCCAGATCACGCCAAACCCGGTCACCAGATAGCTGACCTGCGCGGTAAAGACCGGCCCGGCGCGGCCGACCAGCCAGACATAGCCCGCATAGACCGTGACATGGATCAGCGAACTGCCGACATGGGCCCATTCGGCCACGCCAAAGGGCACGAACGGGTTGATAAACTGGCCGCTGATCAGTGCCAGGGGCAGAACCAGCACCGCACCCACCACCGACGCGCCATAGAGCACCTGAATGGCGTCCAGCCCCTCGGTCCCCCATTTGCCGACGTAATTGCCCTCGAACGCATAGAAAAACGGAGCAATCAGCGCGATGGGCACCCAGGCCAGCATCGCGGGGTCGGGCAGGCTGGCCTCGGGCAGCGCCAGCATCAGCACGCCAGACAGCCCCGCGGCCAGACCCACCAGCCGGATTGGGCGGAACACTTCCAGCCCCAGCGCCAGCGCAATGGGAAAGGCCAGCATCGGGATCAGCGACAGCAGGATCGACACGATGCCAGAGGGCAGATGCGCAATCGCCTGATACGAAGCCGAATTGGGCAGGATCGTGCCCACCATCGCGATGATCACATAAACTTTCAGCGTCTTGCGCGTCATCGGCAGGCCGTTGCCGCGCAGCGCCGACAATACGGCCATGAACCCCGCGCCGATCACCATTTGCCAGAAGATCAGACCGAAATGCTGATAGCCGGTGCTGACTGCCAGCTTGGCCAGCGGATTGGTCAGACCCCAGCCCGCGCCCAGCAGCACCAAGATCCCGAACAGGGCTGCCATGCCGCCCCGCGCGCTGCTCACATTCCCGGTCCGCTCTGCTGCAACCGTCCTCCCACGCGCACCATTTGCACCGATTTCGCAGCGCCCGTGCGGTCATCGGTTTCGACATAGACGCCCGACAGCGTCGCCTCTCCCAGCGCGGGGGTGAAGCGGCTTTTGGGCATCCCGGTCAGGAACC
>JABSSB010000054.1:0-5506 GCA_013214715.1 Paracoccaceae bacterium
GCCCAGAGCAAAGCGGCGCATCTGTGACAGCCGATCATCAAGCCATGTCTGCTCAGCCGTGAGGTCTGCCGCCGCAATACGGCCCCGGCTTCCAGCGCAGGCAGGTAATAGTCCGGCGTGGCCAGGGCAATCACACAGGGGCGTTCTCTGCTGTGACCTTCGGTGATCTGCCGCAGTGATTCCAGATCCTGTAGGTTGGCCACCTGCATCAGCAATCCCGCGACCAAAGGCGGTTCTGCGGTATAGAGCTGGCGCATCAGCGGGGTAAGATAGAGGTCGGGATGGTCCTGCAGGGCTTCAAAACAGGGGCGCATCAGATCGTCGCGTGATCCCACAAGGGTCAGCCGCGCGACATCCACCGCGCTGACCAGCTGCACCAGCGGTTCGGCAAAGCCTGGTTGCGGCTGCGACGCATGGCCCGGAACCGGCACCGGGCGCAGCAAGGCGCGCAGGCGGGCCAGAAGGACGCGGTCTTCGATCGGGGTCATCAACACCTCATCCAGACCCGCGCCCAGCGCCCGCAACCGCCCGGAATAATCGTTTTGCGCGGCCAGTCCTATCACGGGCAGGTCGCGGGCGATGCCGGTCTGATGCAGCAGGTGTGGCAGGTCTTCGGCGCGGCCATCTGGCGGGGTCAGGCTGCAGATCACAAGATCCGGTCGCATCCGCCCGGCCAGACGCAAACCGTCATGCAAGGTCGGCGCCTGCAGCACGCGACACCCCGCCGCACTCAGCAACACGTTGAGCATACTGCGTCTGGGGCTGTTTTCGTCCAGCACCAGAAGTGTTGCGTCCTTCATCTGTCCACCTTGCGTGCTGAACTTGCCGGTCTGTGCCATCCCGTTCCCACGCCCCTTGTTTTCGATTTAACCTGAGTTTTATTCATTGAGGTTAACAATCGGTTTCCAATTGCAGGAAAAGGGGCGTGCTATGGCATCATCGCGGGATACGGCGGAGGCATTGGCCTTGCAGGCGGTCGGTTGGATTGTGGCGCAGGAAGATCTGCTGCCAGTATTTCTGGGTGCCACGGGTGCGAATGAGGCGGATTTGCGCGCGGGCCTCGCCGATCCCGATTTTCTGGCAGCGGTGCTGGATTTTCTGTTGATGGATGATGCCTGGGTGACGGGGTTTTGCGATGCGGCGGGTCTGGGCTATGACCGGCCCATGCAGGCGCGCGCGGCGCTGCCCGGGGGGCAGGCAGTGCATTGGACATAAAGGGCAGGGACGATGATCGACGCGTTGGTGTTTGACAAGGATGGGACGCTCTATGATTTCAGTGCGACCTTTTCTGATTGGGCTGTCAAGGTGCTGGAGCAATTTGCGCCGGATGCTCCCGCGCAACAAAAGGCGATGGCTGACGTGCTGCGCTTTGATCTGGCCACGCGCGCGTTTCATGACGACAGCCCGGTGATCGCAGGCACAAATCGCGAAGTGGCGGGTTTGCTGGTCCCGTTCCTACCTGCCCTGAGCCTGTCGGAGATCGAGCTGCAGCTGATCGAGAGTTCGGCAGAGGCACCGCTGGCAGAGGCGGTGCCTCTGGCGAGGTTTCTGGATGGGCTGAGGGGGCGCGGTCTGGGGCTGGCTGTGATGACCAATGACGGAGAAGCCGCGGCGCGGGCGCAGTTGGGGCGCAGCGGTGTGGCCGGGCGGTTTGACGTGATCCTGGGCGCCGATAGCGGGCATGGCGGCAAGCCGGATGCGGCTCCGTTGCTGGCGGCCTGTGCCGCGATGGGCGTGGCTCCGCAGCGCAGCGCAATGGTGGGCGACAGCACCCATGACCTGATCGCAGGTCGCGCGGCGGGTATGTGCACCATCGGCGTGCTGACCGGTATGGCTCCGCACGAGGTTCTGGCGCCTTTTGCGGATGTTGTTTTGCCCGATATTGGGCATCTGCCGGGCTGGTTGGATCGGTCAAGCTGACCTCGCTTTGGGGCGAGGGTGCGCTCCGGGGGCATCGAGCCCCCATCGCCCACGCGCCTGCCTGACGGCAGGCGCAGGCCCTGAACCCGGCAGGTACTGCACGAAAAGCGACATGTATCGTCGCGAACGGAAATGTCTGCCAGTTTTGGATAGGGCCTGCTGGATGAACACAGTGGCAGAGAGGCATTGGGTCATGGCAGAAGCAGCAACTCGCAAGCGGCGCGGTGGTGGACGGGCTGGCAACGCCGCGCGGCGCGGTCAGGCCACGATTGACCAGATGCCCTGGAACCCGCCCAAGATCATCGACCCGCCGATCGAACCGCTGCGTCCGGAAGGTGTGCGGGCCATTCATGAAGGCGCGATGCGCATCCTCGAAGAGATCGGCATCGTCTTTCTGAACGAAGAGGCGCTGGAGATTTTCCGCGAGGCGGGCTGTACCGTCGAAGGCGATCTGGTCAAGATGGGGCGGGACTGGGTGATGGAGATGATCGCCAAGGCACCCAGCCAGTTCACCCTGACCCCGCGCAACCCGGACCGGACCCTGACCATTGGTGACGGCACGATCAATTTCGGCAATGTCTCATCGCCGCCAAATTACTGGGATCTGGATCTCGGCCGAAAGACGCCCGGCACACGCGATCAATGCGCTAACCTGTTGCGCCTGACGCAATATTTCAACTGCATCCATTTCGCGGGCGGATACCCGGTGGAGCCGGTGGATATCCATGCCTCGGTCCGCCATCTGGATGTGCTTTATGATAAGCTGACGCTGACCGACAAGGTCATGCATGCCTATAGCCTTGGCAAGGAACGTGTCGAGGATGTGATGGAAATGGTGCGCATCGCCAGTGGCCTGACCCATGAGGAGTTTGAAGCCACGCCGCGGATGTACACGAACATCAATTCGACCTCGCCGCTGAAGCATGACCATCCGATGATTGATGGTTGTCTGCGGCTGGCGCGGCGCGGGCAGGCCATTGTGGTCACACCTTTCACGCTGGCGGGTGCGATGGCGCCGGTCACGATGGCGGGTGCGGTGGCGCAGTCGCTGGCTGAGGCTTTGTGTGCCATTGCGCTTTTCCAATATGTCCGTCCCGGAACGCCCTGCGTGATTGGCACGTTCACGTCGAATGTGGATATGAAATCCGGTGCGCCTGCCTTTGGAACGCCGGAATACATGCGCTCTACCCAGATGACGGGGCAGATGGCGCGGTTTTATGGATTGCCGATGCGATCGTCCGGGGTCTGCGCGGCGAATGTGCCGGATGGGCAGGCGATGTGGGAGACATCAAACAGCCTGTGGGCGGCGGTGCAATCGGGCACGCATATGGTCTATCACGCTGCGGGCTGGCTGGAAGGCGGGCTGATCGCCAGCCCCGAGAAATTCATCATGGATTGCGAAATCCTTCAGCAGATTCAACGCTATATGGATCCNTNNATCACTGCCACGGGGCCCCAAGAGATTGCGCTGGAGGCCATTGGTGAGGTCGGGAATGACGGCCATTTCTTTGGCATTCAGCACACGCAGGACCGCTATACCACGGCCTTCTACCAGCCTTTCCTGTCTGATTGGCGTAATTTCGAGGCCTGGGAGGTCGCGGGGGCCGTCTGGACGCCGGAACGCGCCAACCGCATGTTCAAGGAGATCATCGGAAGCTTTGAAGCCCCGCCGCTGGATGAGGCGATCCGCGACGAGCTGGCCGATTTTGTCGCCCGGCGCAAAGCCGAAGGCGGTGCGCCAACAGATTTCTGAGGACCGCTCGGACGGGTAAGACTTTTTTCAGCCCTGATCAGTAGCGTGATGGTTGCAGGCGGAGCCGCGTCTGATAGCGTCTTGCCATATCGTTTTCATGCCCGCGACAGGGGGAGGTTTGGGCAAGCCATGCATGGTCTGATCAATTCGGCGATCGAAGTCTTCGTGCGCGAGATCTTTGGGATGGAGACATGGCAGAACGTGGCTCGCAGGGCGGGGCTGGGCTTTACCCAGTTCGAAGGCATGCTGAGCTATGATGACCAGTTGACCTACGACGTGATCGACGCGCTCTGTGTGGAACTGGATCGTCCGAGGCTGGACCTGTTGGAGGATCTGGGCACCTTTCTTGTGTCGCATCCGCGTATGGAACGCCTGCGCCGCCTGATGCGTTTTTCGGGGGAAACCTATCTGGAATTTCTGCTCTCTCTTGATGATCTGCCGGACCGGGTGCGGCTGGCGGTGTCGGACCTCGATCTGCCCGCGCTGAGCCTGCATGATCTGGGTGAAGGCCAGTTTGAGCTGATCTGTGACAGCGGTATTTCCGGCTATAACCATGTGATGATGGGCGTGCTGCGCGCGATGGCGGATGATTATGGCGCGCTGGTGATGCTGGACAGCAAGGGCGCCAATCGGCAGCGCCATGTGATCGGTATTCAATTGATCGATGACAGTTTCAACAAAGCCCGCGATTTTGATCTGGGGGCACGCGAAATGGGGACGCGAGAGGCATGAGCGGAGCGTTCTTGGACGATGCCACCATGAACCTGCTCTGCCCGATGCATTTGCGCGTCGGGCTTGACGGTAGCCTGCGCCATTGCGGGCCGACCTTTCGTCATATCCGGCCAGATCTGGATCTGAGCCAGATCAATTTCATGGATCTGTTCGACATGGTCCTGCCGCGGGGCGTGCAGTCGGTGGCTGATCTGGCCGCCAAGGCTCCGACGCGGATCAAGCTGCGGTTTCTGACGCCGCCACGCACGACGCTCAAAGGTATGGTGCTGCCCGTTGAGGGCGCGGATGAGGTGCTTATCAACCTGTCCTTCGGCATTTCGGTTGTGGATGCGGTGAATGATTATGCGCTGACCGGTGCAGATTTTGCCCATACCGATCTGGCGGTCGAATTGCTGTATCTGGTTGAGGCGAAATCAGCGGCGATGGACGCGTCGCGCAAGTTGAACCAGCGCCTGCAAGGGGCGCGGATGGTCGCGGAAGAGCGGGCCTTTACCGACGCGCTGACCGATCTGAAAAACCGGCGGGCGCTGGATCATGTGTTGGCGCGGCTGTGCGGGACCGAGGCGCAGTTTGCGCTGATGCATCTTGATCTCGACAAGTTCAAGGCGGTCAATGACACGCTGGGCCATGCGGTGGGTGACATGGTGTTGAAGAACGTGTCGTCGATCATGCTGGAAGAAACGCGCGCCGATGACACGGTGGCACGGGTCGGCGGGGATGAGTTTGTGCTGATTTTCCCCGGATTTCTGGACGAGCCGACAATCCAGTCTCTGGCAGAACGTCTGATCCGGCGGATCGAGATCCCTTTGATGGTCGAAGATCAGCCTGTCGCGGTTTCGGCCAGCGCGGGCACGGTTTTGACCCATAAGATGCTGACTTGGGATCCGGCCGTGCTGCTGGATGCGGCGGATCAGGCCCTTTATGCCGCCAAGCGCGGCGGGCGCGCGCAGCACAGGTTCTATGATTCAGCTGACGCGTGAGGCAGCGTCGCGCGATAGTGGCCAGCATCTCAATGCACCAAGTTTTAAGCCTCTTTCTGGCATCTGGTGCCAGTTGGGGCCGCTTTGTAAGGCAGGCGCATTGAGTGCCACGCCGTCTGTG
>JABSSB010000054.1:5516-14108 GCA_013214715.1 Paracoccaceae bacterium
TGCTGACACCAGTGATCTGGGACTGGTGGAAGATGGCGCGACGTCGGAGCAATGTGGGGCGGGGCGATCCAACCAACTGGATCTGCTATGGCAGGTGGCACCGGGCAAGCTGTGCGTCGACGCTCGGGCACGGGCTGCCTGTGGTTTGGCAGACACCGCGTCCAGGCAGGTGTCGCCTGAGGCAATTGGACGGGGAAGCGAGCGGTCCGGCACGGGGTGATATCAACGAACCGGAATGGCACGGTGCCGGACATTGGGTGGGGCTGACTTTGGCGCCGTGGCGTGCGGGCCGCAGAGGAGCCGTCCGCCCATAAACCTGTGAGAAACCAAGCGACCCGCGCGGTTGGGTGTTTGGGGATTGTCAGGGTGTCAGCGGAGACCAAGGCCCGGTGCGACACAGCAATCTGTTGCAGCGCGATCAGTGCTGGCCACCAGGCTGCCACGGGGGGGCGAGTGCGTGAGGTTGACTTCGCCGTCGTGCAGTTTCACCTTTGCGCTGCGGTGCCTGTCGCCGCGCAGTCAGGACCGACCCCATGAATATGCGCTATGTTCCGGCCGTTGTGACGGCTTTGTCTGTGTCTGTGGTGCCCGCGCCGCAGGTGCGGGCCGATAGTGGATGGGCCTTTCTGGGAGGCATCATCGCGGGCAGTGTTGTGGCGCATAACGCCGCCACGCTTGCTGCTCGGCAGGAGATGTATGATCGCGAAGCGACCGCGTCCTATGTGCGCCAGCAGCGCGCGTTGATGGACCCGCCACCCGCCACCGCCGTGATGCCGGACCCGGCCGTGTCCAGCCGCGATGCAGATGTGCAGGCCGCGTTGAGCTTTTTCGGCTATGCGGTGGGCCGTGTGGATGGCGTGCTGGGACGGCAGAGCCGGGCGGCGATTGCGCAATTTCAGCAAGACATGGGCTGGACCGCGACGGGCACGCTGGGTGTTCAGGAAGAGGCGTTCCTGATCGACGCGCATCAGCGTGGCGAAGCAGCGCTGACCGTGCCGCCATATAATGAAATTGTCGCCAGCCAGGGACGCAAGGGCCTTTTGGAGGCGTTTCGCCGGGAAGAGCTTGGACAACCTGTCGGGGGCGGTCAGGGCGGGCTAATCGCCGAGATCCTGCCTGCCGGTGACGCGTCGCAGCCCGTGCATGTGCTGGCGTCAACTGAGCCGGGTAAGGGCAGCATGGCGGCGTTCTGCAAGGTCACCGCGCAGCGCACCGAAGCCAATGGCGGCACGGTTCAGCCCGGGCCCGAGATCGATATGCCGCAGGCGATGGGAGAACAGTTCTGCTGGGCCCGCCGCTTTGCCATTGGCGACACGGCGCTGGTCGAATCTTCGATCCCGCCGCTGAGCCCGGAGCAATTGGCGGCCGATTGCGGCTCTGTCACCGGGATCATGGCGCCCTTTGTTGCCCAGCTTGAGCGAGAGACCCCGCGCCGGATCATCGCGCAGATCAAATCCGCGCAGAAGGAAAGCGGCGAGCGGCGCGAGATGGTCAGCCTTGCGGCGCGGCTGTGTCTGGGCACGGCCTATCGCATTGAAGATCCGGACATGGCGCTGGGCGCGGCGCTTTTGGTCACGGCGATGGGGCAGATCGGATATGGCGAAATGGTCAGCCATCATCTGCGGCAGGGCTTTGGCACCGCGCCGGCAGGCAGTCTTGCGATTGAGCCCTGGATGGATCTGGCGTTGCAATCGCCCGAAGGGACCGAGGCTCTGGGGCAGAACCTTTTGCGGCTGGGTGTGCTGCGCCAGTCTCTGGAAAGCTAAGAGGCGGGTCCAAGGCGGTTTTGTGGCCGGGCGGGCACATTACGCATCGCCAAGGGCAAAGCCATGTCATGTCCGAGAAGCAAAGGCGGCATGTCGCCGATGCTATCGGATAACAGCTCGGTTTTCTTGACACTCAGCCGCGATCGTCGCCAGATGGACCGAGCGCGCCGGCCGACCCGGCCCATCCATCACGCGCCGAAACAGGAGGTCGCCAACCATGTTTGTCCGTCGTTCCATCACCGCAGTTATCGCGGCATCATTAATTGTCCTTCCGGTCAAACGCGCCCAGGCCGATGATGCGATGGCCCTGATCGGGGGTTTGATCATCGGGGGCGTGATCGCCCATGAAGTCACGAAGAACAATTATCGCAAACAAACCGCTGCGCGGCAGGCTGCTGCTTCGCAACAGGCGCGCGCCTCACAGGCGACCAGGACCACCACCAAGAGCAGCGCAAACTCCGCCGAACGGAAGGCCAATGCCCAGGTGCAGACGGCGTTGAATTACTTTGATTATGACGTTGGCACGGTTGACGGCATTCTGGGCCGCAAGAGCCGCGCCGGGATTGCGCAGTTCCAGTCTGATATGCGGTTGGATGTGGATGGCACGCTGAATGAGTCCGAGCGCAAGTTCCTGCTGAATGCCTATCAGCGCGCCGACGCGGCCGCTACGGTGGCCCCTTATAATCAGATCTTGGTCGAGCAGGGTCGCAAGGGCCTTTTACTGGCCTTCCGGCGTGAAGCGTCGGGCTTGCCGCCTGTGCCCGGTGCAAGCACTACAGCCGCGGCGCAAACTGCGTCTGGCAGTGAAGCCCAACTGCCCAATTTCGGGGTGACCGCGGCCTCGAACGATAACGGGGTCGCCGCGTTTTGTGACGAGATCGCGCGCAAAACGGCGGCCAATGGTGGCGCGGTGGCGCCGGGCGCTGCTGGCGATGCCGAGCTGGCTTTGGGGGAACAATTCTGTCTGGCCCGCTCCCATGCCATTGGCGACACGGCCGAGTTGGAATCGGCCATTCCGGATTTGACGCCGGCCCAGGTCGAACAGGAGTGTTCTGGCATCGCCCCGATCATGAAACCCTATGTGGATGAACTGACCGTGGAAACGCCGCGCCGCATTCTGGGCGAGATTTCATCAGCCTTGGAGCAGGATGGCGAAACCACCGAAGAACTGCGCGTGGCCGGGCGGGTCTGCCTGGGTGCGGGGTATCGCGGGGGTGATGCAGAAATGGCGTTGGGGTCGGCGCTGTTGATCACGGCGATGGGCGAACGCGGCTATGCCGAACTGGTCAGCCATCATCTGCGGGAAGGTTTTGGCACCGACAAGGCCAATGGTGCGACCTATGTGCCGTGGATGGAAATGGCTCTGGCGCAACCCGAAATCACCGAAGCGCTGGGACAGGATGCCACGCGCAAAGCGGTGCTGCAGCAGGCGATTGACGGCTGAGGTCGGTCAGGCCGGGGCCCGATACGGGCCCTGGTCGCAAGCTGGACCAACGGATTGACGTATCGCTGCAGGCTTGGGGGGCTTGAATGGCAGCCCGTAGGGGAATCGAACCCCTCTTTCCAGGTTGAAAACCTGGCGTCCTAACCGATAGACGAACGGGCCACGTCTGCGTGAAGCGCTATCTAGGGAATGACGCGCGGCGGCGCAAGCGGAAAAAGCGGAGCCTTGCGCGAAAAATCATGTCAGGCCGGGGCCGCATCGCCAAGTTTCAGCTGCACGCTGGCGCGGCCTTGAAAATGGTTGATTTCGAGATGTCCGGCAACGTGGAAACGCGCGCCATCATGGTTCAGAAGCCGCGCGCCCAGATCGTTTTCCATCACTCCAAAGGCAATCGCATCGAGTCGCGCGCCGCTGTCATCAGCCAGTGTCAGTTTCAGATGGGTTTCGCCCACCGGCCGGGCATAGCGGACCTGCAGCGCGGGCAGGGCAAAGCGTGGCGCCGGCGCGCCCTGACCAAATGGGCCTGCGCGATCCAGTTGGCCCAGAAGCTCTTGCGTGGCCGCGGCGGGCATCAGCATCCCGTCGAGCCGTAAATCCTGCGGCCCGCCCGCACCCGCGCCTTGCCGGGCCAGCAAGTCTGACAGGCGGTCCATGGCGGGCTCCAACTGCGCGCGCTCGACGGTCAGCCCGGCTGCCATTTTGTGCCCGCCGCCCTTAAGCAGCAGCCCTTCGCGTTCAAGCTGATGTATCGCCGCGCCCAGATCGACCCCCGAGACAGACCGGGCGGAGCCTTTGCCGATTTCACCGTCAAAGCCGATGACAACGGCGGGGCGGTTCGTGGCCTCTTTCAGCCGTGCAGCGACGATGCCGACCACGCCGGGATGCCAGCCCTCTTCGGCCGCCCAGACAAGCGGCGCGTCCAGCCCGCGCTGGCTGGCCTGCGCCAGAGCAGTATCGCGCACCTGCGTTTCGATGCTGCGGCGGTCGGTGTTGAGAGCATCGAGCCGTGCGGCCAAAGCCTGCGCCTCTTGCGGATTGTCGGTGGCCAGAAGCCGCGCGCCCAGATCAGCCTGTCCGATTCGCCCACCCGCATTGATGCGGGGGCCGAGCATATAGCCAAGCGCATAGGTATCAGGCGCGCGGTCGAGCCGCGCCACATCCGACAGCGCCACCAGCCCAGTGCGGTTGCGCCGAGCCATCACAACAAGCCCTTGCCGCACCAAGGCGCGATTCACACCGATTAGCGGCGCCACATCGGCCACCGTGGCGAGCGCGACCAGATCCAAAAGTGCCATCAGGTCCGGCCGTTTGGCCCCGGCCTCGCGCAGTTGCCGTCCGGCTTCGACCAGCATCAAAAACACGACGGACGCTGCGCAAAGATGGGCCAGATCGCCGCTCTCGTCCTGCCGGTTGGGGTTCACCACGGCCAAAGCGGGCGGTAGGCTTTCGCCGCCCAGATGGTGATCAAGCACCACCACATCCGCGCCTTTGGCCGCTGCGATTGGTGCGTGGCTGAGCGTGCCGCAATCGACACAGATTATCAGGCCATGATCCCGCGCCAGCCCGGCCATGGCCGTTTCGTTCGGGCCATAGCCTTCATCGATCCGGTCGGGCACATAGAGCGTTGCGTCACGCCCCATCTGGCGCAGCCAGATCAGCAAAAGCGCCGCCGAACTGCCACCATCCACGTCGTAATCCGCAAAAACGGCAATCTTCTCGCGTCCGGACACAGCGCGCAGCACGCGGGCGGCGGCGGCGTCCATATCCTTGAGGCTGCGCGGGTCAGGCAGCAGATCGCGCAGTTTCGGCGCGAGATAGCTGTCCACCTCGGCCGTCTCTACGCCCGAGCGGGCGAGGATCGCGCAAAGCGGGTCGGGCAGGCCGGTCTGCTGGGCCAGTGCTTCGGCCTTGCGCTGCATCTCGCCATCCGGGCCGACCCATCGCCGCCCGGTGAGGGAGTGTTCGACGCCCAAAAATGCCATTGCCCGCTGCCCTTCATGTTTTGGGCCGAACCCCGCGAGAGGTCCGGCCCAATCATTTAACCGCCGCGGCGCAGGGGCCGCAACCGGATCACTTGTCGTGCGACGACAGCGGCGTGCGATATTCCATCCGCCGGATGGAGCCGGTCTTGGAGCGCATGAGCAGGGTTTCGGTCGTCACAACGCCACCCGCTTCGCGTTTGATCCCCGGCAGCAGAGAGCCCGAGGTGACGCCGGTTGCGGCAAAGATCACGTCAGATGTCACCATGTCGTCGCGCGCATAAATGCGGTCTAGATCGGTGATGCCCGCCTTGGCCGCGCGGCCGCGTTCATCGTCATTGCGGAAGTGCAGGCGACCATAGATCTGCCCGCCCATACACTTCAGGGCCGCGGCCGCCAGCACACCTTCGGGCGCGCCGCCAGAGCCCATATACATGTCGATCCCGGTCAATTCGGCCTCGGCACAGTGCATGACGCCCGCCACGTCGCCATCGGTGATCAGGCGGATCGCCGCGCCGGTTGAGCGGACCTGTTCGATCATCTCTTCATGCCGTGGGCGGTCCAGAATGCACACGGTGATATCGGCAGGTGCGCATCCTTTGGCTGTGGCCAGGGCGCGCACGCGCTCTGCGGGGCTCATGTCCAATGTCACCACATCTGTGGCATAGCCCGGTCCGATCGCCAGCTTTTCCATATAGACATCGGGGGCGTGCAGCATCGAGCCCCGTGGGCCCATCGCGATCACGGTAAGCGCGTTGGGCATGTCCTTGGCCGTAAGTGAAGTGCCTTCCAGCGGATCGAGCGCGATATCCACGCCGGGGCCGTTCCCGGTGCCGACCTCTTCCCCGATATACAGCATCGGCGCCTCGTCACGCTCGCCTTCGCCGATCACGACGACACCGGCAATGTCCAGCAGGTTCAACTGCTCGCGCATGGCATTCACGGCGGCCTGGTCGGCAGCGACATTGTCGCCGCGCCCGACCCAGGAGGAGGAGGCCAGTGCCGCCTGCTCGGCCACGCGGGCCAGCCCGAGCGAGAGCATACGGTCATGGAATTGGATGGGGGCGGACATGGATACTCTCCTTCGAAGGGGGGCTAACGTTACAGGTCTTCGATGCGCAAGGCGACCGGTTGGCTGAGCACGACATCGCTGGCGGCCAGTGCGGCAAGAGCGCTGTCCAGCGCATCGCGGGTGCATTTATGGGTCACGATCAGCACCGGTGCCTCGGAGGCGTCATGGGCGTATTGGCGCATCCGGTTGATCGACACGCCTGCCTGTCCCAAAGCAGAGGCCAGTTTGGCCAGCGCGCCGGGTTTGTCGGCCAGCGTCAGGCGCAGATAATAGGGCGCGGGCAGAGCCGCAGTGGCCGCGGGCGCGGCCTTGAGCGTCGCCGCAGGCTGGCCAAAGGTCGGGATGTGCAAACCGCGCGCCAAATCGCAGATATCGCCCATCACCGCGCTGGCGGTCGGGCCTTCGCCCGCGCCGGGGCCGCGCAGCACGATCTGATCGACCGCATCGCCTTCGATCACGACCATATTGGTGCCGCCTTCCAATTGGCCCAAGGGCGAGCTCGCGGGCACAAGGCAGGGCTGCATGCTTTGTTCAAGGCCGCGCGCGCTTTGCTGGGCCACACCCAGCAGCTTGATCCGATAGCCCATATCGGCGGCTTGGCGGATATCGTCGATCGACACACGTTCGATCCCTTCGATGGCAATGCCGTCAAAATTGGGTTTGGTACCGAAGGCGATGGCCGAGAGCAGCGCAAGCTTATGCGCGGCGTCGATGCCGCCCACATCCAGCGTCGGATCCGCTTCGAGATAGCCCAGATCAGCGGCTTCCTGAAACACGGTGTCATAGGGCAGTCCCGCATTCTCCATCCGGGTCAGGATGTAATTGCAGGTCCCGTTCATCACGCCCATCACGCGGGTGATCTCGTTCCCGGCGAGGCCTTCAGTCAGAGACTTGATCACCGGAATGCCGCCGGCCACGGCGGCTTCAAACCGGATCACGCGCCCGGCAGCTTCGGCGGCTTCGGCCAGCGCGGTGCCATGCAGGGCCAGCAGCGCCTTGTTGGCGGTCACGACGTCCTTGCCAGCGGCCAGTGCGGCCTCGGTCGCGTCTTTGGCCGCGCCGTCTGATCCGCCCATCAGTTCTACGAACACGTCGACATCATCGCGCTGAGCCAGAGCGACCGGGTCGCTTTCCCAAGCATAATCGCCCAGCGGAACGCCGCGATCCTTGCTGGCATCGCGGGCCGAAACGGCGCTGATCACAATGTCGCGGCCGGTGCGCATGCTCAGCATTTCGGCCTGACGGCGGATGATCCGCACAACCCCCACGCCCACAGTGCCCAAACCCGCAATCCCAAGACGCAGAGCTGCCGCCATCGTGCCAATTCCTTTCAGATCTTTGTTACCGGGTGGCTTAATCGCTTGGGCCACGGGACGCAACGCCCAGCGGCCCTAGCTGCCGTCAATCCCGCCTTCAAGCTGCGTGCGGGTGTCTTCGTCGATATCGCCGCCCAAGCTTTCGGCACGAGATTGCAAAGCCGCGGCGCGCGCGCCGAGCTCGTCACGCTGATCGGCGAGCGTGGTTTCGCTCGCCTTTGGCGCGACAAAGGCATCCGTGCGGATCAGCGCCGGGTAGGCCTGATCCCTGATGTCCTTCGGCACGGGGTCATCCAACTCGGCCACGGGGTTGCAGGCCATCATCAGCGGCGCGATCAGACAAAGCGTGAAAAGGCGCATCGTGGGGTCCTTGAAGCAAAGCGTGGCTTTGGTGATGCACGTCCGGGCGCTGCCACGCAAGCGGGGGTTTTATATGAACATNCGTTCAGATAACCTGAATCGCATGGCACGCACGGCAGGCTCACATTCCGATATCACAGGTCCGCGCCTGCGGGAGGTCGCGCTGCGCCTGTTTTCCGAGCAAGGCTATGCCGCGGTCTCGATGCGTCAGATCGCGCGCGAGGTCGGCGTTCAAGTGGGCGCGTTGTATAACTACATCCCCGACAAGCAGGGATTGCTGGTGGGGATCATGGAAGATCACATGCGCGATCTTCTGGAGGCTTGGGCCGAGGCTGATCCGGGCGGCGCGGCGCTGGCGCGGCTTGAGGCGTTCACCCGGTTTCACATTGCCTATCACCTGACGCGCCGGGATGAGGTGTTTATCGCCTATATGGAATTGCGCAACCTGACGCCGGACAACTTTGCCCGGATCGAAACCCTGCGCCGCGCCTATGAGGATGTGGCCGAAGGGATTCTGCGTCAGGGGCAGCAGGAAGGCAGTTTCCACCTGCCGGACCCGAAGATCGCGGCCTATGCGGTGATTGCGATGCTGACCGGAGTGAACACCTGGTTTCGTGAGGATGGACGGTTGACGCCAGAGGATGTGGAAAGCGTT
>JABSSB010000055.1 GCA_013214715.1 Paracoccaceae bacterium
CGTGGACCCGCTGGCCGACCTCGACAATGTTTTCCGTCGCCAGACCGGCGATACCCAGCGTAAAGGCCTCTTGCCCGTTATGGCGCACAATCAGCTGCGGATCGGTGACCCGCCCACGGCTGACCCGCGCCATATCGACCAGATTGACCACAGCCCCTTCGGCACCCACCGACAGCCCCGCAATCTTGGAAACGCTGTCGGATCCGCGCGGCACAAGGATATCGGTGCGCGCGACGCCGGAATTGAGCGATCCGCTATCGGTCACACTATCGGCGGTGGCAATTGCATTGAACAACACGTCAATCGGCAGGTTCTGATTGACCGACAGCGACAGGTCCGGCTCCACGAAAATGGCTTCTTCCGGCAGGCCTGAGACATCGACATCCGCCACGCCGTCCACGGTCAGCAATTCGCGCCGCAGATAGGTGGCAAGTTGATGCATCTCGGCATCGCTGAAACCGGGGGCCGTGACCGCGTAATAGATGCCAAACACATCGCCAAAACTGTCATTGACCAGCGGCGTGCTGACCCCATCGGGCAAATCGCGGGCCGCATCGCGCATGCGCGCGCGCATCTTGGTCCAGATTTCTGGCAGTTCGTCCCCATCAAAGGTCGAATAGATCTCAACCTCGATCTCGGACATGCCCGGCCGATTGACCGAGGTGATCTTGTCCACCTCCTCCATCTTCTGCAGGGCGGATTCCAGCGGTTCGGTGACCTCCAGTGCAACCTGTTCCGCTGTGGCGCCGGGATATTGGGTGATGATCACAGCCTGTTTGATGGTAAAGGCCGGGTCTTCCAGCCGCCCCAGCCCCAGAAAGCCGATCACACCGCCCACCAGCAGGACAAGGATCGTCAACCAGGAATAGAGCGGGCGATCGATGGAAAAACGCGCGATGTTCATGACCGCCCCCGATCAGTTCGTGAAACCGGTAAAGCGGCGCACCGCCTGACCTTCGCTCAAGGCTGCGCCACCGGTGCGCACCACCTCTTGTCCTGGCTCGAGCCCGGCGACGACATTCACATTGCCCGACTGCGTGGGCGCAATCTCGACCGCCTGCCAGCGCACCTGGCCCTGCGCCGCGCCATGTTCGCCGTTATCGGGATCAAAGATCATGACCCCGGTCTGCCCTTCCGGGCTGGCCACAATCGCCGTTGCGGGCAACAGGATCGCGCTCTCACCCGCGCGGGCGCGGACCCGCACTGTGACGGAAGAGCCGGGAAGGATTGTGAGGCCCTCGGGCGGCGTCATGGCAAAGGTGATGCGATAGGTCTGCCCCACAGCCGAGGTTTCGGCATCAAATTCGCGCACCTGAAGCGGGATCGTGCCGTCCATGGCCGGAAATTTCGCGACAATGTCGAAATCCGGGTCGCGTCCGGCGCGTTGAAACAGCACTTCGGGCACGTTCACGTCAATGCGCAGCTCCGACATGTCATGAATGCGCACCACGGGTTGCCCCGCATTGACGGTGGCAAAAAGCTCGGTATTGCGCGAGGCGATCAGCCCGTCAAAGGGCGCAGTCAGCGTGGCCTGCTCCAAAGCCCATTCCGCATTGCGCAGGGCAATGCCCGTCAGCCCGGCCTGCGTCTCGGCATCATCCACGGCCACTTGGCTGGCCGCAGTGCCGCGCAGCCGGTCCAGCCGCTCCAACGTGCGATCGGCCTGCGCCTTTTGCAGGCTGGCCTGATCACGGGTCAGCTGAAAGGTTTCCAGATCCAGCTGCGCAATCATGTCGCCTGCGGCGATCTTGGACCCTTCGATCACCGGAAATTGCAAGATCTGCCCGCCGACCTGAAAGGCCAGATCCACAGTGCGCCGCGCCTTGACCTGTCCGTAAAACGTCCGCTCCAACGGCAGGGCTTGCGCACCCGCGGTAATCAGCTTCACCGGTTTCAAGGCCGTCTCTGCCGCGGACATGGCTGGCGCAAAGGCCAGCACTGCGGTCAGTGCTGCGGTTTGGAGGGCTGTAAGGTTCAACATGCGTCCGGTCCCTTGAAGATGTCGCGTGCGTGTATCGTGCTGCGCGCCTTGCCCATCAGCCGGGCGAGGTCGCGGATTTCTTCCGGGCTCAACCCGGTCAGCCGCGCGAATTCCTCGGCGGCGTAATCCATCATGCTTTGGCGCAAGGCCTGGCCTTGCGCGGTTGTGTCCAACAACCAGGCCCGCCGGTCGGCCGGGTCACGGTGGCGCGTGATCATACCTTTATCGCTCGCGCTATCGGCCATCGCTGTCACCGATGAGGGCAGCATGCCAAGTTCCCCCGCCAATTGCCCCATGCGCTTGGGCCGATCCAACGCCACCAGAAGTTTGCGTTCGGGGCGCGTCAGATCATCATCCCTGTCGGTCTCCCACTGGCTCATCGCCTCTTCGAGGCACCAATGCAGCCAATTCACACCGATGATGGCCGCAACGGCGGGGGGCAAATCCTCTGGGTCGGGCCCAAGGGGCGGGTGGGTCTGTGCGGCTAGATTGGTCATAGGTGAATCTCTGTCAGGTTTTTGCTTCATATTGTGAAATATTCACTTCGCCAAAGAAAATTTTTGTGACGGGGGTCAAGGCTGGATTGCAAGCGTGACATTCTGCGTTGCAGCGCATCTTCCCGAACGCGCGCGGATCGCTTAAGAAGGCCTTGAAAGGTCACGTAAATGGCACAGCCCAGCTCATTCCTGACACAGCAAATCCGGCACGGCCGCGCCGCGTTGGGGCATGTCTGGGACGTGCTGCGCCTTGATGGGCCGGGCAAAATCCAGTTCTGGTTCATCGCCTTGCTTCTGGGCGTGGCGTCGGGCTTTGCCGCCGTCTTCTTCCGAGAAGGCATCACTGCGCTGCAATCGTTCCTTTACGCCACGGATGATGTGCATCAATTACACACCCATGCCCGCGCGCTGCCCTGGCTGTGGATCCTGCTGCTGCCTATCGCGGGCGGGTTGGCGGTGGGGCTGATCCTGCATCACTTCACCCCCGATGGGCGCGTGCGCTCTGTCGCGGATGTGATCGAAGGGGCTGCGCTTTACGATGGGCGGGTCGAACGGCGGGCAGGTCTCGCTTCCGCCTGTGCGTCGCTGATCACGCTGTCCTCGGGCGGCTCTTCCGGGCGCGAAGGGCCCGTGGTGCACCTGGCCGGGGTGATTTCGACCCAGATAAGCCGCTGGATTCGGGCTGACGGCATCACCGGGCGCGATCTGCTGGGCTGCGCCGTGGCCGCAGCGGTCTCGGCCAGCTTCAACGCGCCCATCGCCGGGGCCCTTTTTGCGCTTGAGGTTGTGCTGCGCCATTTCGCCGTGCACGCTTTTGCCCCCATCGCCATCGCGTCGGTCGCGGGCACGGTCGTCTCGCGGCTCTGGTTCGGAGATCAGGCCGAATATGTCGGCGTCACCCCCGGAGAGTTGCAGTTCTACGTCGAACTGCCCGCCTTCCTGATCCTCGGCCTGATCTGCGGGCTGGTGGCTGTGGTGCTGATGCTGTCAATCTTCTGGGGCGAAACCGTAGCCGATCACATTCAAGCCCGGTTGCGCCTGCCGCGCTGGCTGCGCCCCGCCGTCGCCGGAGCGCTGCTTGGCGGGTTGGCCATCGGCTTCCCGCATATTATCGGCGTCGGCTATGAAACCACCCGCGATGCGCTGCTGGGCGAATTGCTCCTGCGCGAGGCGATGATCTTTGCCGTGATCAAAGTGGTGGCCACTGCCATCACCATGGCCGGGCGCATGGGCGGCGGGGTGTTTTCGCCCTCTTTGATGACCGGCGCGCTGGCCGGGCTGGCCTTTGGCTATGTCGCCACGGCAGTCTTTCCCGATGTCTCTGGCAATGTGGCGCTTTATGCTTTTGCGGGCATGGGCGCGGTGGCGGCGGCGGTTTTGGGCGCGCCGATCTCCACAACGCTGATCGTCTTTGAATTGACCGGAGATTGGCAGATCGGCATCGCCGTGATGGTCTCTGTCTCGCTGTCGACCGCACTGGCCTCACGGCTGGTGCATCGATCTTTCTTCCTCACTCAGCTGGAACGCCGCAATCGCCATCTGGCCGCCGGACCGCAAGCCTATCTGCTGGCGCTCTGCCATGTCGGCGCGATCCAGCGCCCGCTCAGTGACCCGCGCGCACCGGACCTTATTGCCTGCCAGACGCTTGTGGACAAAGGTCTTTTCCTACAACAAAACGCAACGCTCGAAGCGGCCCTACCACTCTTTGACCGCGCCGACGTCGATGTATTGCCCGTGGTCCGCACCGACACCAATGGCGGGCTTGAGGTCATCGGCGCGCTCTTCCACACCGACGCGCTCAAAGCCTATAGCCGCGCGCTGGCCGACACCGCGGCAGAGGAGCATTCCTGACCCCCCATTCTTCTCTTGCAAAATACCCCTACGCCCCTTCAGCCACAGGCACGTCGTTTACAGCTGTTCGACCCGGACCTCGTCGCTGCTATAAAAAGCCAGATGCCCGGCCAACTCGGCCGCACCTTCCTTGGGGCTGTCATAGCTCCAGGCTGCATTGTCCAGTTGGCCCGCCTGGGTCACGATGGTGAAGTAAGTTGCGTCGCCTTTGTGCGGGCAATGTGTGCTCTTGTCGGTCTGATCCAGAAGCGCCATGGCGATGTCGTCGCGCGGGAAATAGATCACGGGAGGGTAATCGCCCTCGGTCAGTTCCAGCGCTGCGCTGCTTTCGCCCAGAACCGCCTCATTGGTGCGCACCACCCAGGTGCCCGGCGCGCGCCGGATGCGAATGTGATCTGCCATGATGTTCCCTTCCGTCAGAAACGCAAAAGCCGGGCGGACCCCGGCCTTTACAGTCCGTATAATGGTGCCTGATCTATGTAACAGACCCATGAAGCGCCTAAGCTAGAGCGGAGCGCAGGCCCTGTCCAGCCACGCCGCGGCGTCGCCGTCCACCCGTGGGCCGATCCTTGCCAGAACCTCGGCGTGATAGGTGTTCAGCCACGCCCGCTCGTCGGCGGTAAGCATCTTTGTCACAATCAGGCGGCGATCGATCGGCACAAAGGTCAGCGTTTCCCAGTCAAGGAAATTGCGCTCCGGGTCAGAACTTTGCAGGTCTTCGGCCTGCTGCACCACAATCAGGTTCTCGATCCGGATGCCAAAAGCCCCTTCGCGATAATAGCCGGGCTCATTGGACAGGATCATGCCCGGCTCCAACGGAACCTCGCTGACGCGGCTCAGGCGCTGGGGGCCTTCATGCACGCTCATATAGGCGCCAACACCATGGCCGAGCCCGTGGTTGAAATCCTGCCCGGCCAGCCAAAGGGGCATGCGCCCGATAGCTTCGATATCGCGCCCCGCCAGCCCGGCGGGCCAGCGCAGGCGCGACATGGCAATCATACCCTGCAACACGCGGGTAAAGGCCGCGCAGGCCTCTGGGTCGGGCGTGCCCATGGCAATCGTGCGGGTGATATCGGTCGTGCCGTCCAGATATTGCCCGCCGGAATCCAGCACCATGATCTGGCCGTCTTCCAGCATCGCGTCGGTCTCTGTCGTGACCCGGTAATGCATGATCGCCCCATGCGGGCCGGTGCCTGCGATGGTGTCAAAGCTGATATCCTGCAAGGCATTGTCCTTGCGTCGCTGCGCCTCCAGCCGGGTGACGACCTGGGTCTCGCTTAGGCTGCCGGGCGCTTGCGCATCCAGCCATGCCAAAAGCTCAACCACCGCCGCCCCGTCGCGCAGATGCGCGGCGCGCGCGCCTGCGATTTCCGCGGCGTTCTTGCGCGCCTTGGGCAGGGCACAAGGTTCATCGCCTTTGACGGCCGTATCATCCAAAAGATCGGCCACGCGCTGCGGGCAACTGCCGGGGTCGATCCGCACCGGGCCGGGCAGATCACGCAAGAACGCCTCGAAGCCTGCCGGATCGTGGCAGCGCACCGTGTCGCCCAGATGATCCTCCAACCCTTCCAGCTTGGCGGGGTCCATGAACAGATCAACGCTGCCATTGGCCATCAACACAGCAAAGCCCTGCGCAATCGGGTTGCGCGCAATGTCTGACCCGCGAATGTTCAGCAGCCACATGATGCTGTCGGGCAGAGTCAGAACAGCGGCGCGATGCCCGGCCTCTGACAGAGCGGCCCCAAGCCGCGCAGCCTTGTCGGCCGCGCTTTCCCCGGCAAATTCCAGCGGATGCGGTTTCACCGGGTTTTGCGGCGCCTTGGGCTGATCATTCCAGATCAGGTCCACCAGATTATCCACCCGCTCCAACGTGATGCCTTTCGGGGCCAGCGCCGCTTGCGCTTTTGAGATTTGCTCAACCGTATGCAACCACGGATCAAAGCCTACACGCCCACCTTTGGGCAAATGCTCGATCAGCCAATCGGCCATGCCGGTTTCGGGCCAGGGCACAGGCGTGAACACATCTGCCACCTGCGATTTCACCTGCGTGCGATAGCGCCCGTCGATGAACACACCCGCCACATCCTGAAGCGCCACGCAGAACCCGGCCGAGCCGGTGAAGCCGGTCAACCAGGCCAGTCGTTCATCCCGCGGGGCCACATACTCCCCCTGATGCGCATCCGCGCGCGGGATCAGGAAGCCGTCGAGCATCCGGTCCGCCATCGCGGCGCGCAGCGCCGACAAGCGCGCTGGTCCTTCATCGGGCCGCGCGGTCGTGGTGAAGGTCTGATACATCTCTCGCTCCGATCTAGCGGGCCGCCGCGTTGATACCCATGACCCGCGCACGGGCGCGGGGGTCAGCATCGAACAAAGCGGCCAATTGCTCGGTCATGGCCCCGGCCAGCTGTTCGACATCGGTGATCGTGACGGCGCGGTCGTAATAGCGCGTCACATCATGCCCGATCCCGATGGCCAGCAATTCGACCATGCGGCGTTTTTCGACCATGGCAATTACATCGCGCAGGTGCTTTTCCAGATAATTGGCCGGGTTCACCGACAAGGTGCTGTCATCCACTGGGGCGCCATCGGAAATCACCATCAGGATCTTGCGCTGTTCGCGCCGCGCCAGCATCCGCCGATGCGCCCATTCCAGCGCCTCACCGTCGATGTTTTCCTTCAGCAGACCTTCCTTCATCATCAGCCCCAGATTGGGCCGGGTCCGCCGCCAGGGCGCGTCGGCGGATTTATAGATGATGTGGCGCAGGTCGTTCAGGCGACCGGGCTGCTGCGGGCGGCCATCAGCCAGCCACGCTTCGCGCGCCTGCCCGCCTTTCCAGGCGCGGGTGGTAAAGCCAAGGATTTCGACCTTCACGCTGCAACGCTCCAGCGTGCGGGCCAGAACATCGGCGCAGATCGCCGCGATGGAAATCGGGCGTCCCCGCATCGACCCCGAATTGTCCAAAAGCAGCGTCACCACCGTGTCGCGGAATTCCGTGTCATGTTCGATCTTGAAGCTTAGCGGCGTGGTCGGATTGGCCACGACACGCGCCAGACGGCCCGCATCCAGAATGCCTTCTTCCTTGTCGAACTCCCAGCTGCGGTTCTGCTGCGCCTGAAGACGGCGCTGCAGCTTGTTGGCCAGCCGTGACACCGCGCCTTTCAACGGCTCCAGCTGCTGGTCGAGATAGGCGCGCAACCGCTCCAACTCGGCTGGTTCGGCCAGATCTTCGGCCGCGATCTCCTCATCATGAGTATCAAGGTAGATCGTATAATTCGGATCAGCTTCCGAGGCCGGGGGCGGGGCAGGCGGCTCCAGCGGAGCCTCCCCTTCGGGCATTTCGGTTTCTTCGCCCATCTCCTCGTCAGCCAATTCATCCTGACTGACCTGAGCTTGCGCCATGTCCTGCTGCTCTTCCTGAGCCTGCTCTGGATTGGCGTCGGCGTCTTCCTCGTTCTCGTCCTGACCGGTGGACTCGGGCGCCTCTTCCTCTTCGCCGCTGTCTTCGCTGCTCTCGTCGTCCTGATCCTCGTCGCCTTCGGGATCTTCGCCCAGCTGATCGCCATAGCCCAGATCCTTGATGATTTGGCGCGCCAGTCGGGCAAAGGCGCTTTGGTCGCTCAGCACTTCATCGAGGTTTTCCAGCGTTCCGCCGGCCTGTTCTTCGATATAGCCGCGCCACAGCTCCATGATGTTGTTTGCGCCCGACGGCAGGTCGCGCCCCGTGGCCAGATGGCGCACGAGATAGCCAGCGGCGGTCGCCAAAGGCGCCTGGGCGCGGTCGCTGATCTGGTCATAGCCCTTGCGCAACGCCTCATGCGTGATCTTCACGTCGATATTGCTCGCGGTGCCGGGCATATCGCGCGCGCCCATGGCTTCACACCGGGCGGTTTCCATCGCCTCGTAGAGATCGCGCGCCATGTCGCCGGGCGGTGCAAATTTCGCATGCACGCCATCATCGTGATACCGCCGCTGCAACGCCAGCGCATCGGCCGTCCCACGCGCCAGCAGCACCTCATCCCGCGTCATCCGGCGGCTGACCTGCGGCAGGCGCATCGCGTCCCCGGACATGCCCGAGGGATCCACCGTGTAAGAGACATTCAGCTCCGGATCATCGGCCATGACCTTGGTGGCTTCGGCCAAAGCCTTCTTAAACGGATCGGCCGGATTGTCGCTTTGGCTCATGGTCGCCTCCTTCGGGGTCCGAAGGCGGAAACTAGCTCTTATTCCCCCGCTTGACCAGAGCCGCAGCGCCCAGAAAACCCACCTTTCAGCGCGGCGTCTTCAAGCGCGGGCGCCGGTTGGCGGGTCATAGCCTGAAACTGGCCGGCCGCACGTGACGGCTGACCAGATCGCCGCCTGCCCAATCCGTGCAATAGCCGCCCCAGGCTGCGTCCAGATCCTTGATGTCCTGCGCAAAGATCTCCTGCGCTCTGCTCAGAAAGGTTTCGGGGATGTCCTGCTGGATCGACGCATTGACCCGATGATCGCCACTGATCGGCGCGACCGGAATATCGAGAAAGTCGCAGACGTCCTGATAAGCCGCGTCAGCCTGCGATCCCAGCGCGTCATAGAACAGGATCAGCATATGCCCGGGCTTCAGATGCCGGGTCCAGCGCTCGGTATTTTCAAGGTACTTGCCGTGGTAATTCTGCGGCTGGGCGTCCAGAAACTCCATGGCTTGCGCCTCTCCGACCGCGTCGCGTCCCGACCGCGTCGCCTGATACCGACAAGCACTCCAGGCGCGATCCACCGGGTTGCGCACCGAATAGATTACTTTCAGATCCGGCCATCGGCTGACAATCCGCGCGATCATATCGTCGGATAACAGCGCGTATTGCGGCGTGATTTCACCCCGGCAGGCTTTGCGGCTGATGAACAGGTCATGATACCAGTCAAAACTGCGCTTCCGGCCCAGAAACCGGGCGTAAAACGCCACATGATCAAACTCTCCGCGCAAGGCATGACCCATCACGCGCTGTGCATTGCGCCTCACACGCCCGCGCGAAACTTTATAGCGGCCCAGACCGCGGGTATCGTCCGCGATCTCTGGTTCGAGCGCGACGTTTTTTTGTGCAACCGTTTGAAACCCTTGTCGATACGCCCAAAATAGCTCAGCTCCTTGATCGGAGGCATATAGACATCTGGATGGGTAAAGAGGCTCCTATACAGCCAGGAGGACGCCGCTTTCTGAGCGCCGATCCCCAAAAAGGTTGGGCCGGCTCGCTTTGGGGCTTTCATAACGCGTCGACACTCCGCAGGGCAGGGCCACATAGGCGTGCGGCATTTCGGTCGAGCGCCAATCTGGTCAGGCGCATTGCGTTTTGCAACAGCAATTACCCCCGCTGGCAGAGCACGGGGCACATCACGCAGGCATGTCTAAAAACTGATCAGATCCCGGCAGGTTTCCAATGCGGTGTGCAACCGTCCGGCCGTGCCCGCGCTTTCGCCCGCATCCAACCGTGCCAAAAGAGAGGCCACCTGCACCCAGCCCCCGGCATGCCACTGCACGGCCTCTTTCGTGTCGAGCGGTGCCACCGCATCCAGCAGCAAGGCAAATTCCGCATAGTCGGCGCGCGTGCCGAAAGCTGCAGGGTCTTGGCGTGCGCTTTGCCGTGTCGCCAAAGCCTCAAACCGTCCTGCGCAGATGGCAAAGCTGCGTGCCAGTTCCTCCGCGGCCAACGGGGTCGACCCCCAGCTTGAACACCATATGAAAACCAAAGCGCACCAGTGGCGCAACCATACTGCGAACGTCATGTAACAAGTCTATGACAGATATGGTTAAGAGTCTATTAATACAGCAAGCGTATATACATTTGCATTTGCGCTGTCTGGCCGAAATTGGGCGGGGTCAGATCTCCAACGCCACTGACCCGCATTGGCGCAACAGGCGCTTGGACATGGTTTTTGACTGGCGTGCGATCACCGCGTCATGATGCAGCAGACCGCGGTGCAACAGGGTCGATTGCGCATGTTTTGCCGTCAATCGCCAATCCAGAGCGGCGTGACCCGACAGCCCGTCATCCACCGCTATCGGCAACACAGCCTCCAAAAGCTCTTCAAACTGCTCTTTGGCGCTGCGGGCCTCATCCGTGACATGGCCGTCGAACATCAGCTGAAACTCCATCAGCGCGGAATATCGCCCGGCACAGGTGGCAAACAGCTGTACGCGCTGGCTCAGACTTTGCGGCACCGCCCAAGCCGCCCCGGCCCAGAGGATCACGGATACGGCTGAAATTGTTTTTATTCTGCCCATGAAGGCAGCATTGCATGGAAAATCCTGCCAATCAATTAATCAGAATGAAAACTTTTAAGCCAAAAAAAACCCCGCCAAAAGCGGGGTTCTCACATCCGACCGTCGCGGAGTTTATCCCAGCGACACGCTCGCGGCACTTTCGGGCAGCTCTTCGTCAAAACAGCGCTGGTAGAACTCGGCCACGGTCTGGCGTTCCAGCTCATCGCATTTGTTCAGGAAGGACAGCCGGAAGGCATAGCCAACATCGCGGAAAATCTCGGCATTCTGCGCCCAGTTGATCACCGTACGCGGGCTCATCACCGTGGACAGGTCGCCATTCATGAAGGCCGTGCGCGACAGATCCGCGACATGCACCATCTGGCTCACGATCTGGCGGCCTTTTTCGGTGTTGTAATGCGGCGCCTTGGACAGGACGATCATCGTCTCGGCATCATGGCTCAGATAGTTCAACGTCGCCACCAGTGACCAGCGGTCCATCTGCGCCTGGTTGATCTGCTGCGTGCCGTGATAAAGGCCCGTGGTGTCACCCAGACCCACAGTGTTGGCCGTCGCGAACAGACGGAAATGCGGGTTGGGCGTGATGATCTCGTTCTGATCCATCAGGGTCAGCTTGCCATCATGCTCCAGCACGCGCTGGATCACGAACATCACATCCGCGCGGCCCGCATCATATTCGTCAAAGACAATCGCCACCGGGTTGCGCAGCGCCCAGGGCAGGATGCCTTCGTGGAATTCGGTCACCTGCTTGCCATCGCGCAGTTTGATCGCGTCCTTGCCGATCAGGTCGATCCGGCTGATATGGCTGTCGAGGTTCACCCGCACTGCCGGCCAGTTCAGCCGCGCGGCGACCTGCTCGATATGGGTCGATTTGCCGGTCCCGTGATAGCCTTGGATCATCACGCGGCGGTTATGGGCAAAGCCTGCCAAAATCGCCAGCGTGGTTTCGGGATCGAACTTATAGGTCGGGTCGATCTCGGGCACGCGGTCGCTGCGCTCGGCAAAGCCTTTGACGGTCATGCTCGTGTTGATGCCGAACACATCCCGCACCGAGATTTCTTCACTCGGTTTCGCCAGTTGATCAAGCGTTCCGTCCGCCATGCCTGTTATCCTTGTCCACGTGCCCTCAAAGGGCCTCACCTCAGCCGGTTCGTCCTGCAACATATTGCGGGCAAGGGCAAGGGGAAGGCTTGGTGTTGGCCAAGAGGTGAAATCGTTTTGGGAATGGCGTCTGCCGCATGGTACGCTGGCTTTGTTTTTTCGAGGATTTTAGGAGCCTCTGTCATGGCGGAGATTTTTGTGGACCCCGATGGCGATGGCCAGGGCCTTCACCCCACCAGCCTGACCCGCGCGCTGCGGAGCGCCCGACCCGGAGATGAGATCATCCTGCGCGCTGGCCGGTATACGCGGCCTGTGACGATCACTCGCTCGGGCACCAAAACGGCGCCGATCATCATCCGGTCAGAAGAGGCGCGCCTGGCGCTGATGGATGGCGGCCAAACGCCTGCGACGGATAATGGCCTTGGGCTGGAACTGACGAAAGACAGCTTTGCCTTCATCAAATGTCTCAACGCCAAGCATGTCCAACTCAAAGGGTTGCAATTCCGGCATTGCTGGCCAGCCTCTGTGTATATCGAGAATTCAAAGGGTATTCGCGTGAGCTATTGTCTGGGCGTCGGCAGCCGCGCGTTTGTCTTTGCCCGCCAGACAGGTGACCAAAAAACCTGCAAACATATCCTGATCGAAGGCTGCGGCTGGGTGCAGGATCCTGATTTCGACATGTGGGAGGGCCGCGCGACCTGGTCGGAGATCAAGAACGATATTGGTCATGGGAACAAAAGCCATTTCAACGGTGCATTCTTTGCCAGCAACAACATTGCCGGCAAAGTGTCGATCCGCCACAACACGATCTCTCATGCGTTCAACGCGATCCGCATGGAGATCGACTATGGTTTTGTAGAGGGCTCTCAGACAAAGCCCGAAATCACCCGCAACCGCGACGTGGCCATCTATGGCAACAGCTTCGCCTTCATCCGCGACAACGCGATCGAACCCGAGATCGGGGCCCAGAACTGGCGGGTGGCCGATAACCGCTTCTTCAACGTTCATGCCGCCATATCGCTCGACAAGGTGGCGATGCGGGATGTGATCGTGATCGGGAACACCTTCCTCAACAATCGCCAGCCCGGCGTGCAGGGGACGGAAAATCAGGGTGGACGGATCATCAAGTTCATCAAGCCAAGGCATAACGAACCGCCCGACAAGGACCGGCCGCGCAAGGATTTCTGGATACTGTTCAACTCCATCCAGACCCGCACGACCTATACCAAGAAAGGGATCACCACCTTCTGGCGCGATTACGGCAACGCTTTCGCCAGCCTGCCCAAAACCCACCCGCGCCCCGGGCCGGTGCGCCGGATCATGCCAGGCATGGACTGGAGCGGCGATGTCGAGATACGTTTCCTGGCCACCAATGACCCCGACTACCCGACAGAATATGCCGAAGGCCGGTTCAAAACCTTCAAGACGACCTTTGATCCGGTTTTTGCCCCCTGCGATCCCAGCCCGGAGCCGAAGGAGCCTCTGGGCGGCTGGTCGGGACAGTTGCACCGCAGCGACGCGGTGGAGGCCCTACGGTGCGATCCGCTGACCATCGAAGGGGCAGATGGCAAGGTTCTCAAGATCAAGCATCGGCTCCCGCCGGGCGCCCATGCTTGCAAGAAGCTGGGCCTGACCAAATGGCTGGAACGCCATTGGGACCCCTACGAGCCAGAGCCGTGACGCCTATTTGAAATTGCGGCTGTCCTTGATCTGGTCCCAGGCCCAGACAACCTCTTGCAACTGCTCTTCCTGACTGCGGTCGCCGCCATTCATGTCGGGGTGCAGCACCTTGATCAGCTTTTTATAGGCGCGGCGCACTTCGGCCTTGGTCCAGCTGTCCTTGGCATCCAGAATCTCGATCGCGCGGCGCTCGGTGGGGGGCAGGCGGCGACCGCCACCACCCGAGGTACGGCCCTTGTTCTGCGTGCCATTGGCGCCCAGCACCTGATGCGGGTCCTCGATGCCCAGCCGGGCCCAGGCGCGCGCTTCGGGATCGCCCATAGGGCGGGTGGGGCGGTCCCAGACCTTGTCCTTGGATTGCTGCGCGTTCATCTCGGCCTCGGTGGTGCCGTCGAAAAAGCTCCACTTGGCGTTGTATTCGCGCACATGCTCCTGGCAAAACCAATAATATTCATCCAGCACATCGGGTGCCTTGGGCGCGCGGTATTTGCCTGGCTTGTCACAGCCCGGATGATCGCAGACGCGGGTCGAGGTCTCGGACGCCCCCGACATCCCGCGCCGTCCGCGCGGGTTCTTCTTTTTGGCCGACGACACGGACATGTCGAAACCGAAAGGATCAGATTTTGCCATCGGACGGCCCTTTCAAAACTGGTTGCGTTCTCGACTCGGACGCAGGAGTTTAAACCAAAGACCGCGAGATAGAAGTGGCAACTGTCACAAAATTGCAAAAGGCCGCATATGACCCGAACCGAGCAGATCACAACCCGCCTGAAAGACGCCTTTGACCCGCGCGAATTGGAGGTCGTCGATGACAGCGAATCCCATCGCGGCCATGCCGGGTTTCAGGATGGCGGCGAAAGTCATTTTAACGTGCGAATTCGGGCAGATGCCTTTGCCGGGCAAAGCCGGATCGCGCGGCACCGCGCGGTACATGCCGCGCTGGGCAAAGAGCTGGTCAGCCAGATCCACGCGCTGGCGCTGGATATCGACAGCTAAGATTTAGCCTGATTTTTCACCACCTTCGCGCGCGGTGAGGGGAATCACCGTGCCCAACTCCTCTGGCGAGGCCTGGGGCTCTTCGGGGTCTTCAACCGGAGGCTCTTCGGCAATGCTGTCTTCGGGCTCTTCCACGGCGCGACGAAAGACCAGAAGATTGCGCCACGTCTTGGTCGCTCCGGTCAGCCCGGCACGCTCTTCATGCGGCAGGAAATCGGCGCGGTCATATTCCCAGCCATCTTCGGCCATCTTGTTCAGCAGCAGTTCCATCGCATTGGCAAAACGCAGATCGCCCGTGCGTTTGCCCTTGGCTTTCTGGCCCTTCTTCGGGGCGGGGATGACGCGATATTCGAAACGCTGCATGGGGCGGGCTGCCTTTTACTT
>JABSSB010000056.1:0-3051 GCA_013214715.1 Paracoccaceae bacterium
GGTGAGCGTCTCGTCCTCATTGATTTTTAGGCGGACGGGGAGCGTGATGACCTTGCTCCGAAAGGCCAGTGGCAGACGTACAGCGTCTTTTTCGGTTGTCACGAGTTGTGCACCAAGACTGCGCGCATCGTTTTCAAGACGCGACAGCAAGGCGGTGGTGAAAGGCTGGTGATCATCCAGCGGCTCGGCTCGGAGCAGATCCGCGCCTTCGCTCCGCAGACTGGAGAAGAATTTGTCCGGATGGCCGATCCCGGCGAATGCCAGTACTTTCAAACCTTGCCAATTCATGCCGGTTTTCAGCGGGTGCAACGCACCCTGCGCACGTGGAATAGGCACGTCACCCCAGAGCTTGGTGAACCGGTCCTGGGCCATGTCCTCACCCAGCGTAAGCAGGTGATCGGCCCGTGCAAGGCCTGTACTGGCAGGTTCGCGCAGCGGCCCTGCGGGAATGCAAAAGCCATTGCCAAAGCCCTTGTCTGCATCCGCAACGATCAGGGCGAAGTCTTGATGCAGCGCCGGGTTTTGAAACCCGTCATCCAGAACGATCACCGTCGCACCTGCCGCTGCAGCTGCTTTGGCGCCGGCTGCGCGGTCTTTGGACACCCAGGTTTCGGCAAACGCGGCCAGCAGCAAGGGTTCGTCACCCGTGTCAGCGGCCTTGTGCGTTGCAGGATCGACTGAAACTGGCCCGCTCAGGGACCCACCGTGACCACGCGTGACAACATGTGGCGTGTGCCCGGCATCGCGCAGTGTTTCGACCACCCAGATGACGGTCGGCGTCTTGCCCGTGCCCCCTGCATTCAGGTTTCCAACGCAAATGACCGGCACGCCGACTGTTTGCCTTGGCCCCTGTGCCAGCCGGTGGCGCGTGGCTGCGGCGTAAACAGCCCCTAGCGGCGCAAGCAATCGCCCGCGCCAGCTGCTGCGACCATTGCGGTCGAGGTTCCAGAATTCAGGCGCGCGCATGGGCCACCTTGCGCCGGTCCAGCCGGTCTAGAACCATATCGATCAGCCGGTCCATCAAAGGCGCGCCTTCGGTCACGGCTTGCCAACCGGCTAGTGCCATGCGCGCCGCGATATCTGGCGCAGTCAAGGTCGTGACCGCATCGGCCAGCGTGCGGGCGTCAAGCACCATGCGCGCCGCCCCCGCCCGTCTCAGCAGTTCGTAGCTGGGCCGGTGCAACCCGATATTGGGGCCGTGGATGACAGCCGAACCCAACGCGGCGGCGGGTTCAGGATCGCGCCCGCCTGTGCCGCTGGCAAATGAGCTTGCGATGAAGGCAATCGGGGCGCTGCGATACCAAAGGCCAATCTCTGTCGGTCCACCCTCGCTGATGACCACCTGTGTATGAGTTTCGATTTCGCCCCCATCGGACCAGTTGACATGGCTGAGACCAGAGAGCGCAACGCGCCGTTCAAGCTCTACAATATCCGTTGGTTGATCTGGGATGACCACCAGCATCAGCCGGGGCGCCAGACGCAGGGCGTGTCGATGGGCGTCCAGAATGGGACGAAACTCGCTGCGCTGGGCGTGAACAGCCAGCCAGACGGGCCGCCCCGCGATCATGTCCGCGGTTTCCGCGAGAACCGCCTGCGGGCAACCGGGCGGCATCGCGGTTGCGCGCAGCGGCGCGGTCACGTCGATCTTGCTGCTGCTGATGCCAAGTCGGCGCATCGCATCGCGGGCTTCGGTGTCTGTCACCATGATGTCATCAAATCGATCCAGCGCCTGAGGTCCCGGATCCGTCAGGAACCACCGTCGCCGCGCGGCGCGGGGCAGGTCGTTTGAACCAAGGTCCAGAAGAAGCATGTCCATCGCTTGCGCGCGGGTTCGATCCAGCAAAGTGGGCATGACATCTCCGCCTGCCCAAAGGCAAATGGATGGCGACCAGCGTTTCAGGAAGGCTTGCGCGTCCTGCGCATTGTCACGCAGCACCTGCTCGACCCCGTCGCAGCCTCGGCAGAGGTGGTTGATCCGTTTGGCGTTTTTCGACCATGCAGTCATCACGATGCGCAGGTCGGGTCGAAGCACCCGCAACCGTGCCCCCAGATCACACAGGCCCGCCCGTCGTTCCGTGCTGTTGCCATGCAGCCAGACAACCTCGGCACCGGATGGAAGGGCCTCGCCCATCTCCGGATCATCTGCGCGTTGACCCGCGCGGTCAGATCTGCGCAGCCGAATAGACATCGTCAGCCTTCGGCGCCGACCTCTTCATCGCGCAGGCGGTGAATATGGGCGATGAAATACCGCATATGGGCGTTGTCGACGGTGCGCTGTGCCTCGGACTTCCAAGCGTCGTAGGCGGTTTGATAATCGGGGAACATTCCGACGATATGAATGTCGTTCACGTCGCGAAATGTAGTCTTGGCAGGGTCCACAAGCTCGCCTCCGAAAACAAGGTGCAGGCGTTGGGTCATGTCAGTGTCCTTTCGGAGAGATGCAAAAAGATCTGCACCGACTGTGCAGCCACTGCGGCAGGGCGGTCAAGCAAGGGCGGCGATGATCTTGGGATGCAGCGCGGGATTGCCAGCAACGACGCCATTCAGCCGCGGATCGGGGTTGTTGAACCGCATCTCTTCGCCGGTGCGATCAGTGCAGATCGCGCCCGCCTCGGACAGGATTAACGCCCCGGCGGCGATGTCCCATTCCCAGCTTGGCCGCAATGTCAGCATGGCGTCGAACCGCCCCCGCGCGACCGACGCCATGCGATAGGCCAGTGATGCGCGGTATTTCAGTGTGAATCCAGGCACCTCGCCGTCTTTCCAGACCTCTGCATGCATGACTGGGCGCGCGGCAAGTATCTCGGCCTGGGCGAAGTCTGACGTTATCGAGGGCGAGATTGGATTGTCATTCAGTGTCGCACCTGCGCCCAAAGCGGCAGCAAAAAGCAGATCGCGACGGGGCAGATAGATGACGGCGGCGGTGACGATGCCATGGTCGGCCACTGCCAGAGCATGGGCCCAGCTTGTGGCGCCGTCGGCAAAACTGCGGGTGCCGTCTATGGGGTCGATGATGAAAATCCTGTCGCGGGTCAGCCGGTCGCTGCCATC
>JABSSB010000056.1:3061-15250 GCA_013214715.1 Paracoccaceae bacterium
AGTATCTCGGCAAAGGGCACGAGCGCGCGCCGCCGCATGGCAGCTGTTGCGCCTGAGAACAGCACATCTACCTGGAAGTCATAAAGCCTTGCGCTTTCTTCCGACAGCCAGCCATAATCCGGACGCGCCGGGCGCAGATGCGATTCGAGCGCTGCGTTCACCGCAAGATCGGCTTCGGTTACCGGGCCAGCATCATCTGGCTTGTCCCAGCGTTTCGCATCCGGGCCATGAAAACGCGACGAAATCTCGCCGGCTTCCAATGCAGCGGCGATCAGAAGGGGCAGATCACTGGCCGGCAAGGGTCAGTCCGTCGATCATCAGGGATGGGACCACGCGGCTAAGCCAGGGGCGTGCATCATTTGCGGGTTGGATCCGGCTGAGCATGTCACGCAGATTGCCGGCAACGGTGCATTCATTCACCGGATAGGCGATCTCACCCTTCTCGATCCAGAAGCCTGACGCGCCGCGCGAATAGTCACCCGTATTGGGGTTGATGGTCGCCCCGATCATCGATGTCACCAAGAGCCCGGTGCCCATATCCTTGATCATGTCGTCGCGGCTTGAACGGCCAAGGGTCAGCTCAATATTCCAGTTTGACGGGCTCGGGCCCGAGCTGACGCCACGCGCAGCATTGCCGGTCGACGTCAGTCCAAGTTTTCTGGCCGAGGCCAGATCCAGCGTCCAGCCCGTCAGCACCCCATCTTCGATTATGGCCCGTTTGGCGGTTGGCAGACCTTCGGCGTCAAACGGGCGCGATCCCGAGACGCGCGGGCGATGCGGATCTTCCATTACGGACAGTCCTGCAGGCAACACCTGCTCGCCCAAGGCGTCTTTCAGCCAGCTTGACCCACGTGCGACGGAGGCTCCGTTGGCCGCTGCGAGCAGGTGACCGATCAGGGAGCTTGAAATCCGCTCATCAAACAGAACCGGAAAATGCCCGGTCTGAGGTTTGCGGGCGTCCAAGCGCGCAACGGCGCGTTCGCCTGCCATGCGCCCTATTTCAATTGCGTCACGCAGATCGCTTTGGAAGGTGCGGGCGTCACCATCGTAATCGCGCTCCATCCCGGTGCCTTCCCCGGCAATGGCCACGCAAGACAAGGACCGGCTGGTGCGCCGGTACCCGGCAGAAAAGCCGTTGCTGGCGGCCAGATGAATGTCAGTGACGCCATAGCCTGCGGCGGCCCCCTGCACTTGCGTAACCCCGTCAACCGCATGGGCCGCGGCCTCTACCGCAAGCGCATCCGCTTTCAGGGCCTCGGCCGTGGGCTCTGCCGAAGGATCGGACAGCTCAAGCGCCGCGACATCCGTGGCAGTCGTAAGCTGATCGGGGTCGGCCAGCCCGGCAAAGGCGTCTTCGGGCGCTTCGCGTGCCATCGCCACGGCGCGTTCCGCCATGGTGGCGATCGTGGCGTCGCTGGCATCCGAACTGGACACAATGGCCGAGCGTTGGCCCAGAAAGACCCTGAGTCCAATATCAATCCCTTCGGATCGTTCGGCCTGTTCCAATGCGCCATCCAGCACATCAATAGACACAGACCGCCCTGACGTTGCCAAGGCGTCGGCAGCATCGGCCCCGGCCTTTTGAGCGGCATCAATCAGGGCATGGGCAAGGCGGGCGGGGTCTTGGGTCATGATCGTCCAGTTCTGGTTTCGCTTATGCACCTAGTCCGCGGGTCCGGACCCTGCAAGCCCCGGTGCGTTGGCGAACTNAAAAGGACAGGCGCATTACTGAATGCGCTGACCATTTGCGATGATGTGTCCTTGCGATGTCATTTCGATCTTCGATTGCAAATGATCTTCCCCAACCGACTCCGCCAGAAGCCCCATCATCATGCGCAGGCCCATCGCCTCCTGATCTGCCATCAAGCCCAGAGAAATCAGGCTGTCCAGAAGAGCGTTTGCGCCCTTGAGGTCCAGATCAACGCTGCCCACTGGCGACGGAAAGCCTGCGGACAAAGGTGAGGGTTCACCCGTAAAGGCAAAAGCGCCTGTGCCTTCCAAGACTGCCCCGGCCACAGCCAGGCGCAGCTGGTTCAGATTGATCGTCTGCGGCAGCATGGGCGGCGCACCTGCAAGCGCCAATGCCTGCATCGCGGCCTCGTCGAGCAGATTGGACATGACGATTGCGGAGCCATCGAGATCAATGATCAGATCAGCGGGGCTGCGCGGCAGAAGGCCCCCGGCGTCGACCAGCCCCCAGATCGCATCCGACAGGGTCAGGCCAAGCAGGTTCAAAGCGAGGGTAAAGTCCTGTGGCTCCTCACTGTCACGCAACGGCAGCTTCACGCGCAGTGAGACAGTGTCGATCTCGCCATCAATTGGAACGGGGATCTGTGATCCGATGCTTGAGACGACCACATCTTCTTGGTTCACATCATAGCTCAGAGCATCGCCTGACAAGGACGCCGCAATGGTATTAGGACCAGTTCGAAGATTGAACTCAAACTCGGATCCGTCGGCGCGACCAGACATTCCCAGACGAAGCGCACCCAGTTTTCCCTGCGCATCGTATCCCCAATCGGCGGTTGTCAGCATGTCGGGATCTGACATGTCAAAACCGTCTGGCACACGCATGGTCGCGTCATTGCCAAAATCCTGCATGGCCAGAGAAATGGATATATCGGTGTCTTCATCATCATCGCGAAGATCCAGTGCAAATCGCACAGCGTTGAAATTCACCGATTGCACGATTTCCGATCCGCCATCCGCCGGGTTGGTGCCATAGGTGATATCTGCACCGTCAAAGGCCAGCGACCCGCTGGCATTCATTGCAACATCGGCCCCGTCCATGTCGATCCCGGACAGGCTGATCATCAAATCGCCGGCGGTATAGCTATAGCTGATCGCATCCGGCTCTCCGGTCGCGACATAGCGCGGGTCTGACTGCGCGACGTCAAACATCAATGTCGCGCTGGGCGCGTCATCACCATCCGGGAAGACGCGCAGATCAAAGCGCTCTTCATATTCAATCCGCACGTTGTCGGCATTTTCCGGCACCAGCCGAACGGCGCCCATATCGACACGCAAAGTGCTGCCGTTTTCCGCCGGGATACTGACACGAAAATTGTTTAGCACGAGTGTTTGACCGTCGGTCGTCGTCTGCGCTTGCGGCGTATATCCGAATTCGGCCAGCCTGCGCTGCCAGTCTGTCCAGACATCTTCTGGCGCCAGATCGGCCAGAACCGGAGCAGTTGCCAGACAGGTTGTGGCCGCCAGGCTGGCGGCAAACAGGGTGGGGCGGTGGAATTGCACGGTCATGACGGCGCCTTTGAAGAAGAGATGATGGGCTGCACTTTCAGACCCGGCGGCAGCATCGTCAAGTCCGCTGGACGGCAAAGCGGTCAGGGCGTAGGCATAGGGTGAGGCCAGCATGATTGGAGAGCAGATGATGGACATGACAGGCAAGGTGGTGCTGATCACCGGCGCCAGCCGCGGCATCGGGGCAGAAACGGCCCGCGTTTTCGCCGAGGCTGGTGCAAAGCTTGGCCTTTTGGCACGTAGCAATGACGCGGTGGAGGCGCTGGCTGCGGAGTTGGGAGATGTCGCCCTGCCACTGGTCTGTGACATAGCCGACCCTGCTGCGGTTTCGGCCGCGGTCGACCGGCTTGTTGTGCAGTTTGGCCGCCTTGATGTCCTGATCAATAATGCTGGTGTGATCGAGCCGATCAACAGGATCGAACACGCGGATCCCGCAGGCTGGGGCCAAGCGATCGATATCAACCTCAAAGGCGTTTTCTACGGCATTCACGCTGCGTTGCCGCATCTGCGCGCCGCGGGAGGTGGGAGCGTTCTGACCGTTAGCTCCGGTGCGGCCCATTCTCCCATCGAAGGCTGGAGCCATTACTGCGCGTCCAAAGCAGGAGCAGCCATGCTGACCCGCAGCCTGCATCTTGAAGAAGGAGAAACCGGTATCCGGGCCATGGGGTTGAGCCCGGGCACGGTGGCCACGCAGATGCAGCGTGAGATCAAAGCCTCGGGCATCAATCCGGTGAGTGAGTTGGATTGGGAGGTACATATCCCCCCCGATTGGCCAGCCCGCTGCCTGCTGTGGATGTGTTCGCCCGACGCAGATATGTTTGTCGGAGATGAGATTTCCCTTCGCGATGAGGCGATCCGCGCCCGGGTCGGTTTGGCATGATCCGGTTGGAAGAAGAGGGTGATCTGTGGATCGTCACCATCGACCGTCCAGACAAGGCCAACTCTCTGACGGCAGAAATGCTTGAGCGTTTGTCCGAGATCGCGGAAATGGCCCAGTCGGCCCGCGTGTTTGTTCTGACGGGATCGGGGCGGGTGTTTTCGGCCGGTGCCGATCTTGAAGCCGCACGGGCCGGGCTGGCGACATCACCGGTCTGGGAGCGTCTGTCCAGCGCTATTGCGGCTCTGCCGGGTCTGAGCATTGCCGCCTTGAACGGCACGCTGGCCGGTGGTGCAATGGGTATGGCGCTGGCGTGTGATCTGCGGATTGCAGTGCCGGGGGCGAAGTTCTTTTATCCGGTGATGAAGCTGGGGTTTCTGCCTCAACCATCGGATCCCGGCAGATTGGCGGCTTTGGTTGGTCCGTCGCGGGCCAAGCTGATGCTGATGGGCGGGCAGAAGCTGACCGTTGAGGAAGCCTATGCCTTTGGTCTTGTTGACCGGATCGTCGCGCCAGAAGCCTTGATGGAACAGGCGCGGATGCTGGCCGCGGACACTCTGGCGGCGCCTGAAGAGGTTGCGCAAGGCATCAAAGCGTTGTGCCGGGGGTGATCGTGGCCGGCCCGCAGCGTGCCGCCCACCCACCCGCCCCGTCACGCTGCGGGCCGGATTTACCGCCGCGCACGCCGTTTGCCGGGCACGCGGGAGGCAAAGGAGGGCGGTCGTTTTTGCACCCAAGTTATGAACTTGGCCAGCCTTGGATGGGTTCTGAGCGCGTCAATCGTGTTGTAGCTGCGCGCCAGTTCCGCCTCGGTCAGCGTGGCATGGATTTCGCGATGGCAGATGTGGTGCAGCAACACCACTGGCCCGCCCTTGCCCCCTTTGAGCTTGGGCACAAGGTGATGGAGGCTTTGCGGCACGTCCGCTGGGATGGGCCGGTCACAGAGCGGGCAGAGTGGCGGGTCAGTGTCTGACATGGGCCAGTTAAATAGACGGGGCGGAGGGGCTGACAATCCTGATGCGCTGGTTATCGGGGCGGGCCCGGCCGGTTTGATGGCGGCTGAAATGCTGGGCGCGGCAGGGGCGCGGGTTCTACTGGCCGAAGCCAAGCCGTCTCTTGCGCGTAAATTTCTGATGGCTGGAAAATCAGGGCTGAACCTCACCAAGCATCAGGACATCCAGAGTTTCACCGGCTCATACCCCGAAGGCCAAGACGCCTTGCGTCCGATTCTGGAAGCGTTTGGTCCGGAAGACCTTATGGATTGGGCCAAGAATTTGGGAGAGCCACTCTTTGTCGGGTCGACAGGCCGGGTCTTTCCGGAGGCGATGAAAGCCTCACCTTTGTTGCGCAAATGGTTGGCGCGGCTGGACGGCTATGGGGTTGTGAGGCGCATGCGCTGGCGCTGGACGGGCTGGCAGGAGGGCGTGGCGGCCTTTGAGACGCCGGAGGGGGTGGAATTTGTCCGACCCAAGGTGACCATTCTTGCGCTGGGTGGAGCAAGCTGGGCGCGGTTGGGATCGGATGGTGCATGGGCCAAAACCCTTGAGGGCGACGGCCATAAACTCACGCCATTTCAGCCATCAAATGTGGGGCTGCGCGTGACCTGGTCATCCCATATGGCCCGACATTTTGGCGCACCGGTCAAAGCATCCGCCTTGCGAGCTGGGACCTTCGTCAGCCGGGGAGAGGTGGTGATTTCATCCAAAGGTCTGGAAGGCGGTGGGCTTTACCCGCTGTCTCCGGCGTTGCGCGCGGGCGAGGCCTTGTGGCTTGATCTCATGCCGGGGCAAAGTCAGGAGGCTTTGACCGCGCGTCTGGCCAATCGCCCCCGTGGCAAGGCAAGCCTGAAGGATCATCTTCGAAAAGCGTTGCGGTTTGGACCGGTTCAGATCGCATTGGCGCAGGAATTTGGACGCCCATTGGCCGCAGAGCCAGCCGTTTTGGCCGCGCAGCTGAAGGCACTGACCGTCCGGCATGACGGGTTTCGTCCAATGGACGAGGCGATTTCCACGTCAGGCGGGCTGAGTTTCCAATCCCTCGACGAAGACCTAATGCTCTCCAACCACCCCGGCGTGTTCTGCGCCGGGGAAATGCTGGATTGGGATGCGCCGACCGGCGGCTATCTGCTGACCGCCTGTTTTGCCACCGGGCGGTGGGCCGGTCTTGCGGCGGCCCGTCACCTTGGCCTTTGAGCCTGTCAGCCTGCGGCGGCGGCTTTCATCTGGGCGCTGACCTTGGCATAGGCCGGACGGCTGCGCAGGCGTTTGGAATAGGCCAGAAGCGTCTGATTTTCGACAGGGATTTTCATGAACAGCGCCCAGGTCATCAGATGCACAAGCAGGATATCTGGCACGGTCATTTCATCCCCCATCAGGCAGTCACCTGCCAAAGCATCCGAAAAGCCGTTCAGGTTATGGGCAAACTCCTTCCCCATCGTGGTAGCGACCTCGGGCACGCGNAGCTTTTCGGGAAAGATGAAGCTGTGTTTGGATGCGCCCCAAATCGGGCCTTCGAGCTCATCAAGAATGCGGTGCAGCATCGCGTCCTGCCGGGCCCGGTCCGCGGTGCCGGGCGCTGCGGTAAAGGCCGCGTGCTTGTCGGTCAGATAGGTCAGGATGGCCGTGGAATCAGTAATGACCAGATCGTCATCCACCAAAATAGGGACTTTCCCGCGTGGATTGACGGCCTTGATCTCAGCCGAATGGGGGTAGGCGGACACCACAGTGTAATCCTGCCCCAATTCTTCCAACAACCACGCAGCGCGGAAGGCACGTGTCGTCAAGGCGCCGTAAAGTGTATACATGATGCTTTCCCCTCATCTGCCTGCGCAGAATGATGTTTGAGGGCGGCAGGTCAAGGGTTTAGCGACGGCGCGCGTTCATCATGGCCAATCGGATCAGCGCGCGTTCCATCACCGCCATGGGTGGGGCCGTCTGCCCGGCAGAGCGTAGAGAAAGATCCGTTTCTGTCAGCAGGGTCAAAGCGGCCTCCAGCCGATCCGCACCCCAGGCCTGGGCCTGCCGCACAATCTGGTCACGGCGCTTGCCGAAAACCGGGGGTCGCAAGCGCCCAACGCCCGCTGCAGGCCCACCGGGATCGGAGGCCGCAGAATAGAGCGTGCGAAAATGGCGCGTAGCCATGATGCACAGTGTTGTCGGCGTCGTGCCCTGCGATTGAAGGCGACGCAAAACTGGGCCGATCTGGTCGGTGCGGGCTTCGGCTACAACTGCGATCAGGTCATCTATCCCTGCCTCGGTCGAACGTGGGGCAATGGCCTGCACGTCTTCGGCGGTTGCGGGTCCGTCGGCATCAAAGGTGAAAAGAGCCAGCTTTTCCACCAATTGCGCAAAATCACCGGGGCCGACATCCTGCGCCAGAGCGGTCAAAGCCTCCATCGCGTCGCGTCCGACATCGCGCAGGCCCGCTGCGGCGAGCATCCGTTCAACCTCCATCCGCGAAGGCGGGTCGTCATAAAGCGCTGTGGCGTAGGCGTTGTCATGCCCTTCAAACAGCTTGCGTAGCTTGGAGCTGGCGCGAAGCTGTCCGGCGGTGGTGATAATGGCGGCATCACCCGGTTGCCAATCTTCCAAAGCCGCCGTCAGCGCAGGTACCGTTGTGTCTGCGGCCCCTTCGACATGCACAGCGCGCGCGCCAGGAAAGAAGCCCACCGCCTTGACCGCATCCAATAGGGCGGCCGGATCGCCCCGAAGTTCGGATGCATCCAGCCGGGTCAGGCGCATTTCTTCTTCTGCGCCTTTGCCCAACAGTGCTTTGAGAACCTGCTGACGCTTGAGCGAAACGCGCATGGCATCGCTTCCATAGATCAAAAGCCCCGCGCGGTTTGGGTCAGGTTTGGCAAAATAGCCATCGGCCTCGCGCGGGCTGAGTTTCACGGAAGCTCTCCAACCGTGCCGTACAACCGCGTCGTCAGATCATTGGCCAGCGCGACGGCCAGCCGCTGTTCCGCGTCGCGCTCCGAGGCCAGTGTTTCCAAAGAACTGCCAGCCGCCGAATAGCCCACGAAATCCTCAACCGTGCCGGAGGCGGTTACATCCGCACTGTCGATGTCGGTCAGGCGATAGTCGAGCGTTCCGGAAAGCGTGTAGCGCAGCGTCGAATTATTGGCTGTGATCGCCTGCCTTTCGCGTTCGACACTCAGCGTATAGCCAAGCTCGTAAGTGGGCGTTGTCGTTTGCCCCAGCTGGGCTTCGATTTCCTGTACCATACGAAAATCGATTATCCCCGAGGGTTCCTGCACCAGAACCTTGCCCTGCAGCATCTCGGCCGGGCCGCCGGGGGCATAAATCGGCTCAAACCCGCAGGCGCCCGCCGCCAAAAGCGGCAAGCTCAGCAGGGTCAGGCGCAGGTCAGACAACGACATTCACGATCCGGCCGGGGACAACGATCATCTTTTTCGGGGCCGCCCCGTCCAGCGCCCGCACCACAGCTTCATGCGCAAGAGCCAGCTTTTCAACCTCTTCCTTTGGCAGATCCTTGGCGACTTCAATTTCGCCACGGCGTTTGCCATTGATCTGGATGGGCAGCGTGACGGTTGCTTCCACCAGCATTGCCTCGTCGGCAACGGGGAACGGCGCGTGAATGATCAGCCCTTCGCCGCCTTGCAGTGCCCAGATATCTTCGGCCAGATGCGGGGTCATCGGCGCCATCAACTGAGCCAGGACCTTGATCGCCTCTTTCTGGGCGGCAGCTCCAGCCTTGGATTTCGACAAGATGTTGGTGAAGGCATAAAGCTTGGCGATGGAGGCGTTGAAACCAAAGCTTTCCAGCCCAAGCGTGACATCGCGGATCGTCTTGTGCATCTCGCGCAGCAGATCCTGATCGCCCTCACCTTTGGCGTCGGGGTCCATCGCAGCGATCTTGTCACACAGTGTCCAGACGCGGGTGAGGTGCTTATGCGCTGCCTCGGCCCCAGATGCCGTCCATTCCACATCGCGTTCCGGTGGCGAATCCGACAGCACGAACCACCGCGCCGTATCCGCCCCAAAGGCGTCGATGATCGACACAGGGTCGACCACGTTTTTCTTGGATTTCGACATCTTGGCCGAGGGGATGATCTCAACCGTCTCGCCTGTCGCTTTCACTTTCCCGTCTTCGACATCCTCGGGCAAGTGATAGACAGGGCGGTCATTGGCGTCGCGGGTCTGGTAGATCTCATGTGTGACCATGCCCTGAGTGAACAGCGCGTCAAACGGCTCGGATGCCGATTTCGGCAGATGGCCCGTTATGTTCATCGCCCGCGCGAAGAAGCGGGAATAGAGTAGGTGCAGAATCGCATGTTCGATGCCGCCGATATACTGGTCGACATTCATCCAATAGGCAGCGTCTTCGGCCACGGTTGGCGTTTCGGCTCGCGGCGCGGTGAAGCGCGCAAAATACCATGACGAATCGACAAAGGTGTCCATCGTATCGGTTTCACGCAGCGCAGCGCCGCCGCATTTCGGGCAGGTGCAGCTACGCCAGGTTGGGTGGCGGTCCAGCGGATTTCCCGGACGGTCAAAGCTGACATCATCGGGCAGGCGCACTGGCAGGTTCTCTTTCTTTTCCGGCACCACACCGCAGGTGTCGCAATGGACAACCGGAATCGGACAGCCCCAATAACGCTGGCGCGACAAGCCCCAGTCGCGCAGGCGGAACTTGGTGACGCCTTCGCCCCAGCCCTCTGCCTCGGCCTTGTCGATGGTAGCGTTGATTGCCTCTTCGCCCGTGGCGACATCCAACCCGGCGAAATGGTTGATCCAGCGTACTTTTTCGGTTTTCGGGGGCACGAAGGCTTCGGCTTCGACCGGCTTGGGGGCGTCCAGAGCCATAAAGGTGTCGATCACTGGCAAATCGTATTTGCGGCAGAAATCAAGGTCACGCTGGTCATGGGCCGGGCAGGCAAAAATTGCGCCGGTGCCGTAATCCATCAGGATGAAATTGGCGATCCAGACCGGTAACTCCCAATCCGGATTCAGCGGGTGTTTGACGCGGATGCCGGTATCCATGCCCAGCTTTTCGGCGGTTTCAACAGCTTCTTCGGTCGTCCCACCCTTGCGACATTCGGCCAGGAAGGCCGCGACCTCATCCGACTCGGCCTCCATCGCCTTGGCAATCGGATGATCGGGCGAGATACCAACAAAGGACGCGCCCATCAGCGTGTCGGGCCGCGTCGTGTACACGGTGATCGGCGCGCCGTCATCCGTGCGCTCGAACGAGAATTGCAGGCCTCGCGATTTGCCGATCCAATTTTCCTGCATCAGCCGCACCTTGGCGGGCCAGTTGTCAAGCGTATCCAGCGCCTCAAGCAGGTCTTCGGCGTAATCCGAAATTTTGAAGAACCATTGCGTCAGTTCGCGCCGTTCCACCAACGCCCCAGATCGCCAGCCACGCCCGTTTTCGACTTGTTCATTGGCCAGCACCGTCATGTCGACGGGATCCCAGTTCACCACAGCGTTCTTACGGTAAACCAGTCCAGCCTCGAGCATATCCAGAAACAGTGCCTGTTGCTGGCCGTAATATTCCGGGTCGCATGTCGCGAATTCGCGCGACCAGTCGATCGACAGTCCCAGTGGTTTCATCTGGCTGCGCATGTCGGCGATGTTGGAATAGGTCCATTCCTTGGGGTGGCCCCCGATTGCCATGGCCGCGTTTTCTGCGGGCATCCCGAACGCGTCCCAGCCCATCGGGTGCAGCACGTTGTGGCCGGTCGCAATCTTGTGGCGTGCGATGACGTCGCCCATCGTATAGTTGCGCACATGGCCCATATGGATGCGCCCTGACGGATAAGGGAACATCTCAAGCACATAGTATTTCGGCTTGTCAGCGCTGCGCTTGGCCTCAAACACACCGGCCTTGTCCCAGGCGTCCTGCCATTTGGCTTCGATCTCGGCGGGGGTGTAGCGGGTCATTTGCGGTCCTTCATGATACGACAACGCCGGGCAGCGGAGGCCCGGCGTGGTGATAGAGCGGTTTGCGGCCGAATTCTAGAGGTTGTCATCCGCGATGCGTAGCTGGCGCGCGCGCTGCAGAATCGCATCTTCGACGGCCCGAGTCGTGGCCGGAGAGGCCGGACCCGATCGCGTCTGCAAAGACAGGTTCAGCGACCGTGGCGAAAGTGCGGGATCTTTGATATGCACGGTCGCCCGATAAGAGCGCGAGCCACCCGGTGGTGTCCCATACCCTGTAATTATGACGCCGGTGAACGGGTCCACAGATTCGACGGGCAGGAAAGACAAAGTGTCGAGCGACGCGGCCCACAGGTATTTATTGACCTTAACCGTAACTTCCTGCCGGGCAGAGGATCCGAAGATGTCCCAAATCGTTTCGCGGCCAGGCGTATTCTGGTCTGCGATCAGGTCCTGTGGATTTCCGCCAATCAAATTAGGGTCATAGGTGGTTTCCGTGATACGGCGGCTTGACCCACAGGACGCGATTAACGCCACCATGGAGGCCAACATGAAAAAGCGCAGGATATGAGACATGTGCCGAAGCCCGGTTCCCTTGGTTTTCGTTTATGTAGCTCTATCCAAGTGCCTTCGACGCAACAAGGGCTGAGTTTTGAACAGGATGCCACGACGTGACGATACACGCGACAGGCAGGCAGGTCGCCTTTGGCATGGATTTCGGCAGGATCATGCCGGTGTGGCGCGGATGTGACACATCAGCCCCGAATGACCGGCCCCTTGGCGCAACCGCTTGATTGATGGGGGCGGTTGGGCGCAAACATCCCCCACGACCCGCGGTTGGATTGTGCTGATCGTTGGGGCAGATATGAAACCCGAGGGAAAAACCATGAAAAAGATCCTGATCGCTACGACCGCTCTGGTCGCGACTGCAGGTGTCGCAGCAGCAGAAGTCACCATCGGTGGCGCAGCACGTTTCGGCGTCAAGCACAACGGCGCTAACGCAGACGCCGCCCCTGGCGACCCACGTAAGACGTACCTGGAAAGCCGTTTCCGGGCCAACATCGACGCCAAAGCAACCACCGACGCTGGCGTGGCCTTCTCGGCACGTGTCCGTATGCAGGGCCAGTCCAGCGTCGGTGGTTGCTTTGG
>JABSSB010000056.1:15259-22013 GCA_013214715.1 Paracoccaceae bacterium
GGGCCAGTCCTCTGCTGCAGGCAACGACAACGGCCTGGCCGCTTTTAACGCGCCGCGTTACTCGGTTGAAGCTGGTGGCCTGCGTCTGGACGTCGGCAACGCCGGCGGCGCGCTGGACAACCTGCCTGGCTACTATGGCGTGGGCATCGGTCTGACCGGCCTGTTCGACGCCAACAAGTACGAACAGACCGGTTTTGCCGGCTACTCGTCAGGCGACGGCACAACTGACAACACCCTGTATGCGCGTTACGCAAACGGCGGCTTCGCTGTTGCTGCGTCCTACACGCAGGCTGGCATCGACGACGGCCATCAGTGGGACGTCCACGGCGCCTACTCGTTCAACAACTTCACCGCAGCTTTGGGCTACGGGAAGGACTTTAATTCCGACAAGCAGACCGTTCTGACCCTGCAGTATGGCGCGGGTGCATTCACCGTGTCCGGCCTGGTTGGTCGTGACGACCTGAATGGTAAAGACAACAACACCTTCTACGGCCTGGGCGGCACCTATGACGTGAACGGCGCTCTGTCGCTGGCAGCCAGCGTCGCGGGCGGTAACGTCTACAACGGCGCAACCGGCTACAGCGCCAACTCCTTCGGCATCGGCGCTACCTACTCGCTGGGTGGCGGTGTGTCGATCAAAGGCGGTGTTGCTTCCGTTGGTCGCCTGAGCGACGCAGGCAACGGCACTTCGCAGGATACCCTCGCTGATCTGGGTGTGAACTTCTCGTTCTAATTTGACGAGAGGCGACAGCCTATTCAGGGCGGGTCCAACTGGACCCGCCCTTTTTCTTTGTCGTGAACGTGCTATGACGCGGTGCACGCTGGCAAAGGAACTTTGATGTCACTTACCGAAATCCAAACCCGCATTTCCGCGGCTTGTACGCGGGTTGGTCGCGATGCGGCGGATGTGACACTGATTGCCGTGTCCAAAGTGCAACCCAATGAACGTGTCCAAGCTGTTCTTGAGCAGGGTCATCGGGTTTTTGGTGAAAACAAGGTGCAGGAAGCGGCAGGCAAATGGCCAGAGTTTCGGGACCAGTTCGATGGGGTCGAGCTGCATCTGATCGGCCCTCTCCAAACCAACAAGGCGCGACAGGCGATGTCACTGGCCCAAGCCATTCATGCCGTTGACCGTCCAAAATTGGCCACCACGATCGCCCGACTGGCGCAGGAGACCGGGAACTGCCCCGAGTTGTTTGTGCAGGTCAATACTGGCGAAGAAGCTCAGAAAGCCGGCGTGTTGCCGAGCGATGCAGATGGTTTTCTGGCCGAATGTCGCACGCTGGATTTGCCGGTTGTTGGATTGATGTGCATTCCACCCGTCTTTGAAGAGCCGAGCCTGCATTTCGCGTTGCTTGCCAAAATTGCTGAGCGAAACGGATTGTCTGGCCTTTCCATGGGTATGAGTGGCGATTTTGAACAGGCGATTGCGCTGGGTGCCACCCATATTCGTGTGGGATCTGCCATCTTTGGAGAACGAGACTACGCCGCCACGGCATAGCGCCCTGGCAACAGGTTCTTAAGCTTCCTTGGATAGCCATAAGGCAACCCAAGGGAGAATCCTGGTGCAATTCACAGTTCTGACGGCATTCCTGTGTTTCGTGATGACCGCGTTCATGCCCGCGCGCGCGCAGGTATCTCTCACTCTGTTCGAGGCGCAGGCGCGCGGCATCTGTGATCGCGAAGCCGTGCGCGCGGCCCGCGCTCATGGGGTCCCGGTGGACATCATGCGCACGATTACCCGGGTCGAAACGGGTCACACCCGAGATGGTGAATTTCGACCCTGGCCATGGACAGTGAACCATGACGGGGACGGGAGTTGGCACGACACACGGCGTGAAGCCTCGCAATTCTTGCGCGCGTTGAGGCAATCCGGCTATCGCAACTTTGATATTGGATGTTTCCAGCTGAACTTCCGATGGCACGGAGAGCATTTCGATTCGACCGGGGACATGCTCGATCCGCGCAAGAACGCGGATTATGCCGCCCGCTTTTTGAGGCAACTGCTTCAGGAGGAGGGCAACTGGACCGCCGCTGTGGCAGCCTACCACTCACGCACAAAGCATTTTGCCGAACGCTACGCGGCCCGCTTTGATGCCATTCGTCGGGATTTGGACGCGGATAGACCTGCAGCTCAGACCAAGCCTGACAGGTCTCCCCCTGCGTCGAACGGTGGGGTGATTCCGCTATTGGCCGTCGGATCGGCGGCACGTCCCTTGTTCTTGATCGGAGGAACCGACTGATGCCTTTGTCTCTGGGTTCTGTTTTCAAGCCGACTGTCCTGCTGGCGCTGGCCCTTATGGCTGTCATCGCCATGATGATTCTTCCCATGCCCAGCACGGTTCTGGATCTTGGTCTTTGCCTGTCATTCGGTCTGGCGGTACTGATTTTCACCATCACGCTATTTATCGAAGAACCTCTGGATTTTTCGGCGTTTCCTACGGTTTTGCTGGCCTCACTGATGCTGCGACTGTCGCTCAACATCTCGTCCACCAAATTGATCATCGGGCAAGGCCATACCGGGACGGGCGCCGCGGGAGACGTGATCGAAGGGTTTGCCGGCTTTATCATGGGCGGTAACATCTTTCTGGGTCTTGTCGTCTTTGGCATTCTGCTGATCGTGAACTTTGTCGTCATCACAAAGGGCGCAACTCGCATGGCCGAGGTGGGCGCCCGCTTTGCGCTGGACGGTATGCCGGGCAAACAGCTTGCGATTGACAGCGACATGTCCGCTGGCGCCATCACGCATGAACAGGCTCGCCAACGGCGCGAGCATGAGCAACTCGAAACGACGTTTTTTGGCTCTCTCGACGGGGCATCCAAATTCGTCAAAGGCGATGCGATTGCCGGTCTGTTGATCACCCTTTTGAACCTGATCATGGGGTTGGTCATGGGCGCCGCGGTGCATGGTATGCCGCTGTCCGTGGCGTTTGAAACCTATGCGATCCTGACGGTCGGCGATGGGTTGGTGTCGCAACTTCCTGCGGTCATCATCTCGATTGCTGCTGCGCTGTTGTTGGCGCGCGGCGGGGCAAAGGGTGCGGCCGATCTGACGCTTTTTAAACAGTTCGGCAAGCATCCCGCGGCTCTGGCGACAGTGGCTTTTGTTATGGCTGCCTTTGGGCTTGTGCCAGGTCTGCCGTTCTTGCCGTTCATGACGGCCGGGCTGGTGTTGGGCGGGTTCGCGTATCATCTTCAGCGTAAAAGACTACAGGAAATTGATGAAGGCGGTGAAGATACGCCTGTTGTGGAAAAGGCACCCAGCATCTCTGACGTTCTTGATCTGGATGAATTGCATGTGGAATTTGCACCGGATCTCGTGGGCATGATCCTCGATCCCGGTACGGGTTTGAACATTCGGATCGCAAACATGCGAAACTACATCGCCAAGGTGTATGGAGTGATCCTGCCGGAAATTCGACTGACGGATCAGCCCGAGCTGTCGAGCGGCGAATATGTCGTGCATATTCATGGTGTTGAGGCATCTCGTGGTCTTATCCTGCCGGACTTGGTGCTGGCAATTCCACAAGGTAACTTGCAGGACCTTCCAGAGGGCCGGACTGTGAATGATCCGGTTTACGGGGCGCCTGCCCGATGGATTTCCCCCGATGAAAGAGAGCAGGCTGCGTTAATCGGTGCAACGATCGTTGCCCCGGCTGAGATATTGGCGACGCATCTTCTGGAGACTGTGAAATCCAGTTTTGCCCGGCTGCTTACGCTGAAATCTCTNAAGCAATTGCTGGACGAGATGACCCGGCTGTCGGATCCGCAGCGGGCGGAAGCGAATCGCAGACTGTTGGAGGATCTGATCCCAGATAAGGTTCCGCTGGACACGCTGCATGCAGTGTTGCGTCTCTTGCTCGCGGAAAAAGTATCAATCCGGAATCTTCCGCTCATTCTCGAAGCCGTAGCCGAAGCGCGCCTGCAAACAACGCAACCGGATGCGATCTGCGAACAGGTCAGGCAACGATTGGGCTTTCAGATTCTGGCGCAGATCAAGCGCCGCGATGGCACTTTGCCATTGGTGCAGCTCGCTCCGGATTGGGAACCACTTTTTGAAGCGCATGAAGTTGATGCTGGCGGCGCGACCTCGGACATCGCTTTGCCTCCTGATCTGTTTCGCAAACTTGCAGATGGTGCCGCTACGGAACTGGCGCGGGCCCAAGATGAGGGTCTCCAACCGGCTTTGATCACGGCCTCCCGTCGTCGTCGGTTCCTCCATACTGTTCTGGAATCCAGAGGGTTGAACACACCGGTGATTTCGTTCGAAGAAATTGATCCGACGGTGCGACCATCCCTTGTTGGCACCGTCGCAGCCTGAGCGAGATCGTGGATCACATTGATACAGCCATCCTGTCTTTCGCTTTGGTTTTTCTGAGAGTCGGGACATTCTTTGCCCTTTTGCCAACGATCGGCGAACAGATCCTGTCGACACGTGTGAAGCTCTTCGTTGCGTTGGGTGTCTCATCCCTGGTTGTTTTCGTGACAGATGCGACACCAACGCCGACGACGCCATTGGGATTTGCGCATTTCGCAGTGATCGAGGGGCTGGTTGGTCTTTTCCTGGGGCTATTGGTTCGGTTGTTCCTCCTTGGGCTGCAAATGGCGGGCTCTATCGCCGCACAGGCAACGTCTTTGTCCCAACTTCTTGGTGGCGCAACGCCGGATCCGATTCCCGCCATGGGGTATATCTGGGTTTTTGCGGGCTTGGCGCTGGCCAGTCTTTTGGGACTGCATGGCAAGGCCGTGACATACATTGCCGCGTCCTATGCAGTGTTCCCGGTCGGTGTGATGCCAGAGGCACGCTTTGTCTATGCGGTGGGCACCGATCAGGTGATGTCGGTTTTTGTCATGGCGATGGCCTTCAGTGCGCCGTTTTATGCAGTGTCTTTGCTGTATAACCTCACACTTGGTGTGTTGAACCGGGCCATGCCACAGTTGATGGTCGCCTTTGTCGGAGCTCCGCTCATCACATGGGCGAGCCTTGTGCTGTTGCTCGCTGGTAGCGCAGGCGTTGTGTCGCTTTGGGTTGATCTGCTGGGCGCGCATCTCGACAGCTTCAAATCGGTGCATCACCGATGAGCGAGCAGTCAGACAGCTCTGAAAAGTCACATGAGCCAACCGCGCGAAAACTCCAGCGCGCGCGAGAGAAAGGCGATGTGCCCAAGTCTCTGGATCTGGCTTATGCAGCCGCTCTGGTGGGTATGATCCTGGCCTTTGCAACGCAAGGACACAGCATCATAACGGCGATTGGCGCAAGCGGCGTGCATCTGTTGTCCAATTCATCGCGCATCGGTTCATGGGAGCAGGGCGGGCTGACCCAAGCGCAACTGGGAGACATTCTGGCCCATCAGGCATTGGGTCTGGCGCCACTTTTTCTGTTTCCCATGGTTTTGGTTCTTGGCGCATTGTTGGTGCAGCGGGCTTTTGTCATTGCGCCTGACCGTTTGAAACCCAAACTGAACAAGATCGGTCTGTGGTCGAATTTCAAAAAGAAATTTGGCCCATCCGGTTTGTTTGATTTTGGCAAGAGTTGTCTGAAGCTTTGCCTTTACGCGGCGTTGTTCGCCATGCTCTTCAAACGAAATCTGGATGAATTTGCGACGCTATCGCGGCTTGAGCCGATCATTGTTTTTCAGAAAACCAGCCAGCTGATCCTGGAGTTCATGATCTATGCCTGCGTGATTTCTGCCGCCATCGGTATTGGGGATGCGTTATGGCAGCAGGCGCAATTCATCAAACGCAATCGCATGACCCACAAGGAGTTGCGGGACGAAATCAAAGATTCTGAAGGGGACCCTATGCTCAAACAGCAGCGCCGGCAGCGCGCGGAAGAGATTGCGCGAGCCTCGGCCCTCGCGGAAGTCCCCAAGGCTACGGTTTTGCTTGTTAACCCCACCCATTATGCGGTTGCCCTTCAATGGGATCAGGATGGTGGACGGGCACCAGTTTGCCTGGCCAAAGGAACGGATAATCTTGCCCTTGCCATGCGGCGACGTGCGATTGAGGCCGGCGTGCCTATCCGTGACGACCCCCCGACCGCGCGTGCCTTGCATGCTGTGATGGAGGTGGGCGCCGAAGTACCCAGAGAGCTGTTTGTCCCGGTCGCGGCGGCCATCAACTATGCTCTCGCCATCCGCTCCAAACGTTGGACCTGAAAGCATGAAGAAAAAAGAACTTCAGGATCTGCTGCTGATCAGCCAGTTGAAATTTGATCATGCCTGCAGGGACATGGCCAAGGTCACCGCTGCGGAGGCCGAGCTTCGGCAGGGGTTGCAAAGCCTTGCAGACCAACAAAGCGAGATTGATCGTCAGTTGACGGATGACTTGTCGATCCGCACCACGCTGAAAGACGGCGTTTTGCTCAGATCTCGCAACGCGCGCATGGCGCGGGACATCACTTCGGATCTTTCAAAGATCATGCAGCAGAAGCTGGCGATGATCTCGGATGTTCAAAAAGCCTTCGGTCGTTTGGATGCGATGAAGAGCGTTGAAAACGATTTCCACAGGTCCCGTAGGAACACAGGGCAGTAATTGTTTTTTCGCTCAGACCTCTCGAAATCAAGGCGCAGGGGAAAAGGACAATTTTGTCGGCATGGCGAAATTCGAACGCACGATCCCTGCTCCCAAAGACAGTTCTGAAATCTTAATCGCTTTGTTTTCCTGGCTAGACCTGCTGCAAAACCAGAAAAACGGTCCAAAATGGACCGTATTTCTGGGGCGTACCCCAGGAAACCATGGATGAGGTCGATAT
>JABSSB010000057.1 GCA_013214715.1 Paracoccaceae bacterium
CGAGATTTACACGCATGTGCTGGATGCCAGGTTGGCCGATCTGGTGCTGACGCATCACCCGCTGGCCGATGAGGATTGAGCCTTTGCGAAATGCTTGAAGCGTGGGGCGTTCATGCCCATAACCATGAAACCTGTAACAACCGCTAATAGATGTGATGGATCTGCCTTCGACAGCGCTTGATGCCGCCTTTTGGATAACGGCCGGTGCAATTTTCCTGCTGCTTGTGTTTTCCGGGTTTTTCTCGGGGTCCGAAACCGCGCTGACCGCCGCGTCGCGGGGCAAGCTGCGCAGCCAGGCGGATAAGGGCTCTCGCGGGGCGGCGCGAGCACTGCGGATCACAGAAGACAGCGAACGTCTGATCGGGTCGGTTCTGCTGGGCAACAACCTTGTGAACATTCTGGCGACCTCGCTGGCCACGGCCTTGTTCACCAAGCTTTTCGGCGAAGGCGGCGTGGCGCTGGCAACGCTTGTGATGACCCTTTTGGTGCTGATCTTTGCCGAGGTCCTGCCAAAGACCTATGCCATCACCAATGCCGAAAAAGCGGCAGCGGCAGTGTCGGGGCCGATCTCGGTCGTCGTGACGCTCTTTGCGCCAGTGGTATCGGCGGTGCGGCTTTTGGTGCGGGGCGTGTTGCGTCTTTTCGGGGTACAGATTGACCCGGACAGTCACATCATGGCCGTGCGGGAAGAGATCGCTGGCGCGCTGCAACTGGGCCATTCTGAAGGCGTGGTTGAAAAGGAAGACCGCGACCGCATTCTTGGCGCGCTGGATCTGGGTGAGCGTTTCGTCGAGGAAATCATGCTCCACCGCTCCGGCATCGAAATGATCGACGCGGCAGAGCCGCCCGAGGCGATCTTGGATCAGATCCTGAAAAGCCCGCATACCCGCCTGCCCGTGTTCCGGGATGAACCGGAAAACATCGTCGGTGTGGTCCATGCCAAGGATCTGGCCCGCGCCATGTATGAGGTCATCGGCGGGGCCGAAGGCTCAGCGGACAGGCTGAAAGGCTTCGACATTACACAAGTTGCGACCCCTCCCTATTTTGTGCCGGAAACCACGACTCTGGACGATCAGATGCGCGAGTTTTTGCGCCTGCGCACCCATTTTGCGCTGGTGGTGGATGAATACGGCTCCCTTCAGGGGTTGATCACGCTCGAAGACATTTTGGAAGAGATTGTTGGCGAAATCACCGATGAGTTCGATACGGAAACCGACGAAGGGTGGATGCCCTCGGATGATGGGCATTTCATCGTCGATGGTGCCACAACGATCCGCGACCTGAACCGCGGCATGGAATGGTCCCTGCCCGATGATGAGGCCAACACCGTCGCCGGTCTTGTCATTCACGAGGCGCAGATGATTCCAACAGTTGGTCAGGTTTTCGTATTTCACGGCTTCCGCTTTGAAGTCACCGAACGCGAAGGCAACCGGATCACCGGGCTGAAGATCAAACCGCTTTAGTCCATGTTGCGGCCCCAGGTATGGCCGAACTGGAAATAGACCACCGTTTCTTCCAGCCCGCGCGCGGGCCCGATGCCCAGATCCGACCCGAACAGGCTGGCGATGCGATAGCGCGCCCCGATGCCATAGGCGCTGACATTGGCGCCAGTGACAGTCGTGGTGTCCCGCGCCCAACTGCGTCCAACGCCTGCAAACCCCACCAAATGCCAGCGTTGCGATATCCGGCGCCTGCTTTCATTTTCACTCGAAAGACCCCTGTCACCCTGATAGCGATTCAGCGTAGCGCCGCGCAGGGTGATGGGGGGTTCCATGAAAAATGGCGTGTCGCCCTAGGTCACCTCCCCCACGGCGTTGATGGCAAAACTCCAATCCTCGGTGATCGGTTGGAAATACGCGGCAAAGCCTTCGGCGCGCGTAAAATTCGCGTCTGATCCCCATGCGTCATTATAGTCGTGGATTTTCAGATTGGCGTTGATGCCATCAGTTGGCGTCAGGATATTATCGCGATCGTCGAAATGCAGCGACAGGCCCAAGGCGTTCAAACGAACCCTCCGCGCAAATTCGGCCGGCAGGTTGCTGTTATTGGGTTTGACCTCGGTATCAACAATCCGAAACCGTGGACCGATGAACCACTTGCCATCGCTGCCCCCCAAACGATAACGCGCTCTGCCCTCAAAGAAGACAGCTTCATTGGTGAACCCAAAACTTTTTCCGCTTGATCCGTTAGGAAAGAAATCCAGATTGAGCCGCCCGGCACCGATTTCGACATTGTATTTCAACCGTCCCGCCCAGACGCTGCCGGATTGAAAGGCAAACACACCTTCTGAGTCATTGCCCGTGCGCACAAAGGCAATGGCACGTTGGCGCGGGTCATGACCTGCGCCCGTATCGGGCTTCAGAAACACCGCGGCCAGCCCAAGCCCGCCGCCCACCACAGGCTGGGTGATCGGGATCGGCACGGGTATGAAGCCGCCGAGCGCCAGAAACTCAGACATGTCGAGATCGCCGGTTTCATCGTCGAAAAACAGATCGATGAAGCGCGTGTTCTTTTCAGGATCGAAATAGCCCGGCGGCAAATTATCGGGCAGCGACGGGCCATGGCTCTCGGCTGCTGCAGGCAAGGCGGCTGCGCCCTCCGGTTCGAATGCCTAACCACATATCATGCAGATGCCGAGGCCCGCGCCAATTAGGCGGTACACACCGCACTGCCCGCCAATCCATCTCGTCTGGCCTGTGGTCGACCATCATCCACAAGCGTTGACGATTGGATTCAGGCGCGCAAACGTGTCCCGTCCGGATCAAAGGGGGGGCTATCAAGGATCACCGCACCATGGGGTCGTCCAAGCACCATGATCTCTACCCGGTCGCCCGGCGCGGCTTCGGTCACATAGCCAAGCGCCAGAGACATGCCCACCGAATAGCCATAAGCCCCCGAGGTCACACGCCCGATGCCCTTGCCATTGCGGAAAATCGGCTCCCCCCCGGTGGCATCGGCGTTTGAGGCGGTCACATCGGCCTCATCCAATGCCAGCAGCACCAGGTTTTCCCGCGCGGGCCGGTCGATCACTGTTTGCGCGGCCTCGCGGTTCAGGAAATCCTTGTCGAATTTGCACAGCCGGTCCAGACCAACCTCTTGCGGCCAGTATTCCGGGCTGTATTCGCGCGACCAGGAGCCATAGCCCTTTTCGATGCGCAAAGCCATGAGCGCCCGGCTGCCCACCGGTCCGGCGCCAAACTCTGCTCCAGCCTCCAGCAATGCAGAGTAGAGCGCCACCTGGTCTTCGGTGCGGCAATGCAGCTCCCAGCCCAGATCACCGGTGAACGAGACCCGCAAGGCCGTGCAATCGATCCCGGCCACAGTGATCCGCTGCGACCGCATGAAGGGAAAATCCTCGGTCGCGAAACTGGCGTTAGAGAGTCGCTGCAACAGCGCGCGGCTGTCCGGCCCGGCCACGTTGAAGCCGCAATAGGCCTCTGTCAGGCTTTCAAAACGTGTGCACTCCGGCAATGGGATCTGTTTGAAAAAGCGCTGATGATAGCGTTCAGCCATGCCCGAACCGATGATCCAGAAGTCGTCTTCGGCCAGCCGAGTCACCGTGAAATCTCCGGCAATCCCGCCCCGTTTGCCGATCAGCGGCGTCAGGCAAGAGCGCCCGACGCCTTTGGGCATGCGATTGGCAAAGAGCGCATTCAACCACGTTTCGGCCCCCGGACCTGTCACGCGGTATTTGGCAAAGTTCGAAATGTCGATGATGCCTGCACGCTCACGCAGCATCCGCGCTTCGGCCCCGACAGGGTCGTACCAGTTCTGGCGAGTGAACCCGTTGGTGTCCTTGGCGCCGGGGATGTCGGCGAACCAAAGCGGATGTTCCCAGCCATAATTGAGGCCAAATACCGCGCCGTGCTCGGCCTGCAGATCATAGGCCGGGCGCGTGCGCGCAGGGCGACCGGCAGCGCGTTCTTCGTTGGGAAAATGAATGGCAAATCGATGGGCGTACTGGTCTTCGACGCGGGCCTTGGTGAAGGCCTTGTCCGCCCAATCGCCAAAGCGCGCCATGTCCCAAGCAAACATATCATATTGGGTTTCGCCTTCGATCATCCATTGCGCGGCCATCAGCCCCATGCCGCCCGATTGCGAGAAGCCGGGGATGATGCCACCGGCGCAGAAATAATTGTTCAGTTCCGGCACCGGACCAAAGAGCACATTGGAATCCGGCGACCAGATCATCGGGCCATTGATCACACGTTTGATGCCCGCCGTGCCCACGACCGGCACACGGTCGATGGCCCGCATCATGTTCTCTTCGATCCGCTCAAGATCATCGGCGAAAAGCTCATGCCCGAACCCTTGCGGCGTGCCCTCTTCGGCCCAGAACCGCACGTCTTTTTCATAGGCCCCAACCAGCAGCCCCTGCCCTTCCTGGCGCAGGTAGTATTCGCCATCCCGATCCGCGACCGACGGCAAACGACGATCCAGAGCGGCAATTTCGGCAACGGTTTCTGTGACGAAATACTGATGCTCGGTCGGTTGCAACGGCAGCTGCAACCCGGCCAGCGCGGCAACCTCGCGTCCCCACAGGCCGGCGGCGTTAATGACCCATTGGGTATGAATATCTCCGTTAGGCGTTTCCACGATCCAGCTGCCATCAGGCTGCGGGCGCGTGCCGGTCACCGGCGTGAAACGGTGGATCTCGGCCCCGCGCTGGCGCGCGCCCGCAGCATAAGCCATTGTCACGCCTGAGGGGTCGACATTGCCACCGTCAGGTTCATGCATGATGCAGCGGATGCCATCAAAATCGACCAGCGGGTGCAAACGCTCGGCCTCGTCTCGGCTGACCTCGTGGAAATTCATGCCGTAGAGCTTGGCCTTGGCTTCTTGCAAGCGAAGCTGGTGTTCGCGCGCCTCGGTCTGCGCAAGATAGAGCGAGCCCGGTTGAAATACCCCGCAGCCCTGACCGGTTTCGGCTTCGAGTTCCTTGTAGAGGTTCATGGTGTAATGCTGGATGCGGCTGACATTGGTGTTGTCATGCAGCCCGTGGATATTGGCCGCCGCATGCCAGGTGGAGCCTGAAGTCAACTCATCACGCTCCAGCAGGACCACATCGGACCAGCCCAGCTTGGCCAGGTGGTAAAGGATCGAACACCCGATCACGCCACCTCCGATAACAACTGCCTGTGCATGGCTTTTCATGGACTGTTCTCCGCTTTGCGGGGTCAGGTTGCGCGTTGCGCTGCGTTTCCGGTTGCCGGTTCCCGACATGATCTGTCGCAGATGGGGCACCCGTTGCGCCAGGAGCGGCCTTGCGGCCGCTGGCCTTCGGCGAGGGTATTTCGAAAGAGAAGAAAGCGGGGCCGATTTCCTTTTGGGCAGCGGTCGGTTAGGAGGGGGCAAACAAGACAAGGACCAAAACCGATGGACATGCCCGAGCAGCCGCAGATTTATCTTGTGACCCCGCCGGTGATTGACTTGTCGGGCTTTCCGGATCGTTTGGCGGCGGTGATGGATGCGCATGAGATTGCCTGCATTCGCATCGCTCTGGCCGCGCGGGATGCTGATGCGCAGGGGCGCGCCGCAGACGCGCTGCGCGAGGTGGCCCATGCGCGGGATGTAGCCATTCTGATCACTGATCATGTGGCTTTGGCCGATCGTCACGGTCTGGATGGTGTGCATTTGTCGGATGCGGGCCGCTCGGTCCGGGACGCCCGGAAAGCTTTGGGGCCGGATGCATCGATTGGCAGTTTTTGCGCCGCATCACGTCATGATGGCTATATCGCGGGAGAGGCAGGCGCCGATTATGTCTCTTTCGGGCCAGTCACAGAGACCGGTTTGGGACAAGGTGATCTGGCGGATCATGCGTTGTTTGAGGCCTGGAGCCTGATGGTGGAACTGCCTGTGGTGGCTGAAGGCGGCTTGACCGAGGTCAAGATGGCGGAACTGGCGCCGGTCACGGATCTCTTTGCCATCGGGGATGAGATCTGGTCACAGGATGATCCGGTCGCGGCCTTGAGACGGTTGATTGCGGCGATGGGGGCCGGCGCCTAAGCGTTATCCCGCGCAGGATTGGCTGGAAAACGGCCAGATGCTGCAGAACACGCGCGACCAGAAGCCATGATCGGTTGGGCTGCGCATCTGGATCGGTGGGCTTGTATCGCCGCCCGTCAGAAACCCTGTCCAGGGGTCCGGCACGCCTTGCTGGCGCAACACCAGATCGCCTGCGCCGCCAGGCCAGTGCAGCGTCATCTCTTTAGCACCTGCAGGAAACTCGGCCACAAGGGTCACGACCGAGGCGCGCGGCAAATCTGTGTTTCCCACCTCTGGCACGGCGACATTGGAAACTTGAAAATCCATCGCTTTATCGTCGGCGTTCGCCTGAAAGACAGTCCATCCGGCAAAAAACGCCTCAAGCTGCGGCTCCAGAACAGCCGGGTCGGTGGCGCGCAGCGCGTCATAGGCGGCATCCCCATCCGAATCCGTGGTGCTGGCCAGCCCGTCCAGATCGATCCCGGCCAGAAAGGCTTCGCCCAGAACCCGCAATTCCAGCGTAATCGCGGACCCATCGAGGGACAGATTACCAATGCTCGGCGTGACCTCATGCGCCTGTAATATCGGGGCAGACAGTATCAGGCTTGACACCAGCGCCCGCAGCCGCAGCTTGGGGACAACGATCTTGTTTTGGAAAAACCCCATGCGTCTTCTGCCTGTCCTTGCCTTGATGATCACCGCTCTGCCGCGGCTTGCTATTGGGCATGAGTTTTGGCTCGATCCGGCGGCCTATCAAGTGGAAAAAGGCGAGCGGGTGCAGGTATCGATGCGCAACGGGGAGGCGTTTGAAGGCTTTGAACTTGCCTATTTTTCAACCCGCAGCACACGGTTCGATCAGGTCATGGGCGATGGTCTGGAGGCGATCGAAGCGCGTCCAGGCGATCTTCCGGCTTTTGATCGGGTGGTCGATCAAAGCGGATTGCTGATCCTTGCCCATGAAACTGCGGCGGCGTCGATCACCTATAAAGAATGGGAGAAATTCGCGGCCTTTGCCAAGCACAAGGATTTTCCCGATATCACCGCCCGTCATGAGGCGCGCGGGTTGGCGCGCGACGGCTTTTCAGAAAGCTACACGCGCCATGTCAAAACCCTTGTGGGCGTCGGTGATGCGCGCGGCGCGGATCGTGCCTTGGGTTTGCGGACAGAGTTCGTGGCGCTGGCCAACCCCTATACAGATGACCTGACCGCCCTGCCCGTTCAGCTTTTGCTGGATGGTGCCCCGCGTGTCGATGCGCAGGTCGAAATCTTTGACCGCGCGCCGGATGGCACGGTCACGATCACGCTGCAACGCACCGATGATGATGGTCAAACCACCATCCCCGTCACCCAAGGCCACAGCTATCTTCTGGATGCCGTGGTTCTGGCGGAAGCGTCAGAAGAGGACAAAGCCGTGTGGAGCACCTTTTGGGCGGCGCTGACCTTCGCCATTCCCTGATCACGCCCCCTTGCACCCAATGGCGTCCCACGTCACAAGAGCGGTATGACCACGCAAACAACTCCTGACATTCTGTGTATCGGCAGCGTCCTGTGGGACGTCATTGGCCGGGCAGCCAGCCATATGCGGCAAGGCTCGGATGTGCCGGGGCGGATCACGCGCCTGCCCGGCGGCGTGGCGTTGAACATCGCGATGACGCTGGGCCGCTTTGGTCTGACGCCGACGCTACTGACCGCTGTGGGCCGCGATGAGGAAGGCGAAGAGCTGCTGAAAGCCTGTCAGGCAATGGGGCTGGTGACGGATCATGTCTATCGCTCAGAGGATCTGCCGACCGACCGCTACATCGCGATCGAAGGCGCCAATGGCTTGATTGCGGCCATTGCAGATGCTCATTCATTGGAGGCCGCAGGCGCCAAGATCCTGCGGCCACTGGCAAATGGCATACTGGGCAGCGCAGAGGCACCCTTTCAGGGGCTTGTTGCGCTGGATGGCAATCTGACGCTTGGCCTGCTGGAAGAGATCGTGCAAAGCCCTGACTTGATGGCTGCTGACCTGCGGGTGGCCCCGGCCTCTCCGGGCAAGGCGGAACGCTTGCTGCCCTTTGTGAACCACGGGCGCGGCACGCTTTACGTCAATCTCGAAGAAGCCGGGCTGCTGTGCAAGACCGTTTTTGACAGATCCGAAGACGCAGCACTTGGCCTCTTGGCGCGTGGGGCAGCGCGGGCCTTGGTGACCGATGGCGGACGCGCCGCCAGCGAGGCGAGCGCCCAAGGGGTCATCACATTTACACCGCCCTCTGTGCTTGTCACGCGCGTGACCGGCGCGGGCGACACGTTCATGGCGGCTCATATCGCCGCCGAAGCCGCCGGGGCTGACCGTCACGCGGCGCTGACCCGCGCGCTTGATGCCGCGGCCAGCTATGTCTCTGGAGAAACACCCCTATGATCGATCTGGTTCTGTCTGATGAGGTTGCGGCCGCCCGCGCCGATGGCACGCCTGTGGTGGCTTTGGAAAGCACCATCATCACACACGGCATGCCCCATCCCCAAAATGTCGAGGTTGCGCGCCAGGTCGAACAGGATGTCCGCGATGCAGGCGCGGTGCCCGCCACGATTGCCGTGATCCAAGGCAAGTTGCATATCGGGCTGTCTTCAGATGATCTGGATTGGCTTGGTCAGGCCGAAGGTGTTGCGAAACTGTCGCGCGCGGATTTCGCGGCCTGTTTGGCACAGGGCGGCACCGGGGCGACCACCGTTGCCGCCACGATGATCGCCGCGCGCCATGCGGGAATCGAGGTCTTTGCGACCGGCGGCATCGGCGGTGTGCATCGCGGGGCAGAGACAAGCTTTGACATCTCGGCCGATCTGAACGAATTGGCACAGACCCCGGTCACGGTCGTGGCTGCCGGGGCCAAGGCCATTCTCGATCTGGCCAAAACGCTCGAAGTGCTGGAAACGCTCGGCGTGCCAGTGATCGCCTATGGGCAGGATGCGTTTCCTGCCTTCTGGTCGGCGCGATCGGATTTCAAAGCCCCCTTGCGCATGAACAGTGCCGAAGAGATCGCCCGCGCCCATCGCCTGCGCGGCGGGCTGGGCCTGCCCGGTGGCCAACTGGTCGCCAATCCGATCCCGCAAGAGGCCGAGATTGCCGCGACCGAGCTGGCGCCGATCATCGCCAAAGCGCTTTTTGATGCCGAGAAGCACCGGATCACAGGCAAGGCCGTCACACCCTTCTTACTGCAACGGATTTTCGAGCAAACGGACGGACGCTCTTTGACGGCCAATATTGCACTGGTCCGCAACAATGCCCGACTTGCCGCACAGATCGCCCGGAAACTGGGCGATCTGTCGGCCTGACGGGGGGCGCGGCGGCTCAGCCCATTGAAAACATACCCTTGCCGCGCCTAGATACGTTCACAGGCTGGTTGATGATCTATGACAACACCATTTGACGACCAAAACCCGAAGAAACCCGGTTTGTTTGCCGGGCTACGCTCGTCCTTTCTGACTGGGATCGTGGTGATTGCGCCTGTGGGCGTGACAATATGGCTGGTCTGGACGCTCGCGGGATGGATCGACGGGTTTGTTCTGCCCCTGGTGCCGTCGACCATCCAGCCAGAGAAATATATTGGCATCAACCTGCGCGGGATCGGGGTGATCTTCTTCCTGGTCTTCACCGTGCTGGTCGGCTGGATCGCCAAAGGTCTGATTGGTCGGTCGCTGATCCGCTGGGCCGAAAGCTTGGTGAACCGGATGCCGGTCGTGCGCTCGATCTATTCGGGGATCAAGCAGATCTCGGAAACGGTTTTTGCGCAGTCCGAACGCAGCTTTGAAAAAGCCGTGCTGATAGAATACCCACGCCGGGGCATTTATGCGATCGGGTTCATTTCGACCGAAGCAAAGGGAGAGGTTGCGCGCGCCCATCCCAATGACCAGCTTTTGTCCGTCTTTGTGCCAACGACGCCCAACCCGACCTCGGGCTTTCTACTTTATTTCCCGGCCAAGGACGTGATCGAACTGGATATGAGCGTCGAGGAGGCTGCTAAGCTGGTGATTTCTGCCGGGTTGGTCTATCCGCCGGACCGCACGCCTACCGCCGTGCCCGATACGGACGACGCGGCCTGAACGCGGCCAGCGCACCCGCCTGTGCGGAAAGGAGGCTCCCATGGCCAGCCATCTTCTGACCATCGGCGTCTTGGCAGAGCGCACCGGCCTCGCGCCTTCGGCCATACGCTATTATGAAACGCAGGGTTTGTTGGCGCCGCTGCGTAATAACGGCGGGCAAAGGCGCTATCTCAGGGGCGACATCCGGCGGCTGTCTTTCGTGATGATCTGCCAGCAACTTGGCTATTCCCTGACAGATATTCGCGAGGCGCTGGCATCGCTGCCGCAGGGGCGCAACCCGACCAAAGCGGATTGGACGCGCCTGTCCAAACGGTTTCGCGGTGATCTGGACGCGCGGATCGACCAACTCAGCGCCCTACGCGACAAGCTGGACGGGTGCATCGGATGCGGCTGCCTGTCGCTGGAAAGCTGCGCGCTTTATAACCCCGAAGATCGCATCGCCAAGCGCGGCAGCGGACCGCGCTATTTGATGGGTGACAGCGCCGATCAGATCTGAGGCGTCTGCCCCGCCAGAACCTGTGCAAACACATCCGCATCCACATTGCCCCCGCACAGGATCACGGCGGCGCGTTTGCCGTCCAACTGCGCCCGTTCCTGCATCAATCCGGCCAGCGGCGCTGCCCCGGCTCCTTCGGCCAGATTATGCGTGCAACGATAGAAAAGGCGCATGGCATCTGCCACTTGATCATCCGTGACCGCGATGATGCGGGCCGCGCCTTGGGAATAGATGTCAAACGCCGCCTTTACAGGGATGCGCACCGCCATCCCGTCTGCAAAGGTGCGCGCACGATCGGTTTCAATCAGCCGCCCTGCCCGCAGCGATTGAAGGGCGCAATCCGCCTCAGTTGACACGACGCCGACAATCTCTGTCTTCACCCCCAACGCATCACGGGCCGAGATCAGACCACATATGCCCGACCCGCAACCGATCGGGACATAGACCACGTCTAGATCGGGCTGCGCGGTGAAGAGTTCCAGACCATAGGTCGCCACACCGCGCACCAGTTCCTTGTGAAAGGGCGGCACCACAGTCAGCCCTTCGGCATCGGCCACGCGAAACGCCTCTTCTCGCGCGGCGTCGAAATCCTCACCAAATTCGATCAACGCGCCGCCAAAGGCGCGCATGGCGGCGTTTTTCTCGACCGAATTGCCATGCGGAACATAGATTTTGGCGCTCAGCCCTGCCGCAATGGCCGCGCGGGCCTGGCTTTGCCCGTGATTGCCACGCGTGGCTGTGCAAATGCCCCGGCTTTGCGGATCGCTGCGTTTGAGCCAATCGATGAAGGTGATCCCGCCACGCACCTTGAAGGCGCCAGTTGGGGCGTGATTCTCATGTTTGACCCATGTTTCCACGCCGGTTTCCGCCGACAAAAGCGGCCAGTGATACTGCGGGGTGGCGGGCATCTGAGTATAAACCAGCCGGGCCGCATCCGCCAATTCATTGCGCGTGAACATCGGGTATCTCCATCACTTTGCGGCCAAGCAGACAGGCTTTGACGCCAAGGCGCAAGCCCATGTCACGAATTGCGATTGACGCCACCCACCCCCCGCGTCCACATGTGGCCATGAAACTTTCCGATCGCATCACAGGCATCAACGCCGGAGGCTCTGACGGATGGGACGTGTTCCTGCGCGCCCGCCGGATGCAAGCCGATGGCCAGGCCGTTACCGAGCTCACCATTGGGGAGCATGACATC
>JABSSB010000058.1 GCA_013214715.1 Paracoccaceae bacterium
GGCAGGCGTATCCCACTATCATGTCGGGGTCAGATCAATCGGCCGCCGCCAGCTGCAGCTCGCGGGTGACCGGCACGTATTCGCCGGCTTCGACCACAGCAGCGATCCAGTCATCATACACTTGCTGGCTCACCACTTTGACAGTGATCGGCATATAGGCGTGATACATGCCGCAGAGTTCCGAGCACTGGCCGAAATAAACGCCCTCTTCCTCGGCGGCGAACCACAGCTCGGCCAAACGGCCAGGCACAGCATCCTGCTTCACACCAAAGGCCGGGATCGTCCAGGAGTGAATCACATCCGCACCCGTCACCTGCATCACCACTGTTTTGCCCACTGGCACGACCACTGACGTGTCGGTCGCCAACAGGAACTCATCTTCGGCAAAGCCTGCATCGATCAACTTGGCACGCATGGCGTCGTCGAGTACATACGGCGTGATGTCTGCATCCGCCGGGCGCGACGACGTGTCGAGCGTTGCGGGATGGCCGAGCAAATAGCTGTCAAAGGCCACGTCTTCGTAATCGACGTATTCGTAACCCCAGTACCATTGATACCCGGTGACCTTGATGGTCAGGTCGGCTTCTGGAATTTCCTGTTGTTTGAACAGAATGGGCAGCGAAAAGCCGCCAATCACGATAAGGATCAGGATCGGGATCACAGTCCAGGCGATCTCTAACGGAGAATTGTGCGTGAATGTGCCGGGCGTCGCATTGGCACGCCGATTATACCGCACAGCACACCAGATCAACAACGCCGTCACCAAGACGCAGATCGCGGTGATGATCACCAGCAACATGCCGTCCAACCATTGCAGATCGCGGGCCAGTTCGGTCGCGGCGGGCTGAAAGCCTATCGCCCCATCAACCGGCTTGCCGACCAATGCTTCTCCCTCGGCCCAAGCGGGCAGGCTCGAAACGGCGGCAAACAGCCCCGCCAGCGTCACAGCTTTTTTCATATCACGTCCTGATCTTTGGTTCCCTCGATCACAGGCGCGCCCGGCATTCTTTCGCGCACCCGTTGTCTTTGGCTGCGTCTAAAAACATATTTGTCGCGACAGATAAAGATGCCAACTTGCGTCATGAGGACGCTTTTTTGATCTGCATCAAGCTGCGCGAGGCCCTGAAATGTCGGATAACCCATTCAACCCATTGAAAAATGACCTCCCTCGGGACGAAGCTGAGACAATTTTGCGCACTGCTCTGGACGGGGCCGATGACGGGGAGCTGTTTCTTGAACGCAACAGATCAGAGGCCCTGGTCTTCGATGACGGGCGGCTTAAGACTGCATCTTACGATGCGGCGGAAGGATTCGGCCTGCGCGCAGTGCGCGGTGAGGTCTCGGGCTATGCCCATTCAACTGAACTTAGTGTGAGCGCTCTCAAGCGCGCCGCCGAAACCGCCCGGCTGGCCGTCGGAGAAGGTGGCGGGACGCTGGCCGACGGGCCCATGCCAACAAATAGGCATCTTTATCAGGCGGCAGATCCCATCGCGGGCACGTCCTTTCCGGTCAAGGTCGATCTGCTGCGAGAGATCGACGCCTATGCCCGTGATCTTGATGATCGGGTGGTGCAGGTGTCGGCCAGCATCACGGCGTCTTTGCAAGAAGTCGAAATCCTGCGTCCGGACGGCCAGCATCTGCGCGACGTGCGCCCCATGGCGCGATTGAACGTTTCCGTGATTGTCGATCAGGGCGGTCGGCGCGAAAGCGGCAGCGCAGGCGGCGGTGGCCGCGTGACCCTTGACGGTCTGATCACGCCCGAGAACTGGACAGCCAAAGTGCGCGAAGCACTGCGCATCGCGCTTGTCAATCTCGAGGCCGTGCCCGCTCCGGCGGGAGAAATGGAGGTTGTCCTTGGCCCCGGCTGGCCCGGCATTCTGCTCCACGAGGCGGTCGGGCACGGGCTCGAAGGCGATTTCAACCGCAAGGGCAGTTCGGTTTTTGCCAGGCTTATGGGGCAGCGCGTCGCCTCGCCCGGTGTGACGGTCCTGGATGATGGCACGATCCCGGATCGCCGTGGATCGATCACGATCGACGATGAAGGCACACCCTCGCGGCGGAATGTCCTGATCGAAGATGGTATCCTGACCGGCTTCATGCAGGATCGCCAGAATGCACGCCTGATGGGAGTTGAGCCGACCGGCAACGGACGGCGGCAGAGCTTCGCTCATGTCCCGATGCCGCGCATGACCAACACTTACATGCTGGGGGGCGACAGCGACCCCGCCGATCTGGTCGCCGGCATGAAAGACGGGATCTGGGCCGTGGGCTTTGGCGGCGGGCAGGTCGACATCACCAACGGAAAATTCGTCTTTTCCTGTACCGAGGCGTATCGCGTGGAAAACGGCAAGATCGGCGCGCCGGTCAAAGGTGCGACGCTGATCGGCGACGGGGCCACGGCGCTTCAGCAGATCAGAGGCCTTGGCAACGACATGGCGCTTGACCCCGGCATGGGCAATTGCGGAAAGGCCGGGCAATGGGTGCCGGTGGGCGTGGGCCAGCCATCGGTTTTGATGGGCGGGCTGACTGTCGGAGGCGCGGCGGCCTGAGATTGGGTTTTTGGTTTACTCCTCGTTAACCACCTATCGTCTATACCGATTCTGCAATCAGGCGGAGCAACGGATGACCGAAGAGACCCTTTCTTCCACTCACCCCCCCACTCCACCCACCACGGAAGAAGACCGGTTTTCGTGGCTCCGTCTGTTGCGCTCCCGCAGAGTTGGCGTATCGACCTTCTATCGCCTGCTTGCGGAGCATGGCTCGGCGCAGAACGCGCTGGCCGCGTTGCCTGAATTGGCGCGTCAGTCGGGCATCGACGGGTACGAAATATGTCCCCGGCAGGTTATCGATGCAGAGCTCAAGGCCGCAAGAGCCGCCCATGCGCGGCTCTTGTTCCTTGGCAGCGAGACTTATCCTGCGGCGCTGACCGAAATTCCTGAACCGCCCCCCATGCTTTGGGCAGTGGGGCAAACCGACCTTGGGCAACGCCCTGGTTTGGCGCTTGTGGGAGCGCGCAGTGCGTCCTCCCTCGGTGTTCGTGGAGCCCGCAAGCTGGCAGCCGATCTGGGCGGCGAGGGGTATGTCATTGTCTCGGGCCTGGCGCGCGGGGTTGATGCAGCGGCGCATCAGGCTGCATTGGCCACAGGCACAATCGGTGTGCTGGCCGGCGGCGTGGATGTGGTTTATCCCGACGAAAACCGGGCGCTCTACCAGCAGATGTGCGAGCATGGGCTGATCCTGTCGGAGCAACCTATGGGGCTGCGCCCGATGGCGCGGCATTTCCCCAAACGCAATCGGATCATTGCCGGGCTGGCACGCGGGGTCATCCTAGTTGAAGCGGCTGCCAAATCGGGGAGCCTGATTACGGCCCGCGATGCTTTGGACCTCGGACGAGAGGTCATGGCCGTGCCAGGCCACCCGATCGATGCGCGCGCGGCCGGTTGCAATATGCTGATCCGCGACGGGGCAACCCTGATCCGCCACGCAAAGGATGTGATCGAAGCCATCGGCCCCCAACCCGAACATGCCATGGCCGAGGTTGTGCCGGCGTCTCCCGAGGCATCTCCTCATGCCTATCCGCAGGCAGCCGCCAAACCCGCATCGGATTGGCGCCGGCAGGCCGGATTGCATCAGGAAATCCTGACTCGTCTTGGCCCAGCGCCCTTGGCGCAAGATCAGTTGATACGCGATCTACCGCATCCTGTGGGCCGCGTGGGCGCGGCTTTGACCGATCTTGAACTTGACGGTCGTGTTACACGGGATGCCACAGGTCTTTTGCGTCGCAGCAAATGATCACATGACTGTTTTTTTCAGCAGTGTTCTGTAGCATCATTGGAGTCACAAGGCGTGGCATCTTGGCTGCATGATTGACATTCTGGACTTGCAGCCCACATCCTGCCCGGCCATAGACTGCCTCCGAATTCATGCCCAAGAGGTGCGCCTTTTCATGCCAGTTGTCGTTGTCGAATCCCCTGCCAAGGCCAAGACCATAAACAAATATCTTGGCCCGGATTACACCGTTCTGGCCTCCTATGGCCATGTTCGCGATCTGCCGCCCAAGGATGGCTCAGTCGATCCAGACCATGACTTCGACATGCAGTGGGAGGTGGGCGCCGACAGCCGCAAACATGTCAAAGCCATCGCAGATGCGCTGAAAGATGATGGTGAGTTGATCCTCGCCACTGACCCCGACCGCGAGGGTGAGGCCATCAGCTGGCATTTGCAGGAAGCCCTCACTAAGCGCCGCGCGATTAAGAAAGACACCGAAGTTCGTCGCGTGACATTCAACGCGATCACCAAAGATGCCGTGACCAAGGCCATGGCCGAACCGCGCGACGTCGATATGCCATTGGTCGAAGCTTATCTGGCCCGCCGCGCGCTGGACTATCTGGTGGGCTTCAACCTGTCTCCGGTGCTGTGGCGCAAGCTGCCCGGCGCGAAATCGGCGGGACGCGTGCAGTCGGTCTGCCTCCGCCTGATCGTCGAACGCGAGATGGAGATCGAGGCGTTCAAGCCGCAAGAATACTGGAGTGTCAAAGCACTCTGCGAAACTCCGCGCGGCCAGACATTCGAAGCCCGCCTGATCGAACATGGCGGCAAGAAGCTTGATAAGTTCGATCTGGGCAATGCCGCAGCGGCTGAAATCGCGGTGGCCTCGGTGCAGTCGCGCGACCTCACGGCGCGCAGCGTCGAAGCCAAACCTGCAGCCCGTAACCCCTCGGCGCCGTTCATGACATCGACCTTGCAGCAAGAGGCCAGCCGCAAATTCGGCATGGGCGCGCGACAGACCATGGCGGCTGCGCAGCGGCTTTATGAGGCCGGGCATATTACCTATATGCGGACCGACGGAATCGATATGGCGCCCGAGGCCGTGACAGCCGCGCGCGAGGCGATCACCGAACGCTACGGTGATAGCTACGTGCCGAAAGCGCCGCGTATCTATAAGAACAAGGCCAAGAACGCGCAGGAAGCACATGAATGCATCCGCCCCACCGATATGCGGCGCGATGCGAGTGACCTGAAACTGACCGATGCAGATCAGCGCAAGCTCTACGATCTGATCTGGAAACGCACACTGGCCTGCCAGATGGAGGCCGCGCGGTTGGAACGCACCACCGTTGATCTCGCCTCAGCAGACGGGCAGGTCGTATTGCGTGCCACCGGTCAGGTCGTGATGTTTGACGGCTTCATGCGCGTCTATGAAGAAGGCCGAGACGATGCNGTTGTAGATGATGACGACAAGCGCCTGCCCCAGATCATGCAAGGCGAGCCCATCGCAAAGCGCGAGGTCACATCCGAGCAACATTTTACCCAGCCTCCGCCACGATATACCGAGGCAACGCTCGTCAAGAAGATGGAAGAGCTCGGCATTGGGCGCCCGTCGACCTATGCTTCGATCGTCACAACGATCCAGGACCGGGAATATGTCCGTAAGGACAAGAACCGATTGATCCCCGAAGACAAGGGCAGGATCGTCACGATTTTCCTTCTGAATTTCTTCCGCACCTATGTTGGCTATGAATTCACGGCCAATCTGGAAGAAGAACTGGACGATGTCAGCGCGGGTGACCGCGATTACAAGGATCTGCTGGGAGGGTTCTGGCGCGATTTTTCGGCCGCGATATCCGAGACATCCGATCTGCGCATCACCGAAGTGCTGGACAAACTCGACGATGCGCTGGCCCCGCAACTCTACCCGCCGCGCGAAGATGGCGGTGACCCGCGCCAATGCCCCTTGTGCAACGAGGGCAGCCTGCACCTGAAAACCTCGCGCACCGGCGGGTTTGTAGGCTGCAGCCGCTATCCCGACTGCCGTTACACGCGTCCGATCTCGGGCGATGGTGAAGACAGCGGCGACCGCATTCTGGGCGAAGACCAGGGCGACGAGATCTCGCTCCGCTCAGGACGGTTTGGGCCCTATGTGCAGCGTGGTGAAGTCACTGAAGACAACAAGAAGCCGCCGCGTGCCTCGTTGCCGAAGGGCTGGTCCAAGGATGACATGGACCTTGAAAAGGCGCTGACCCTGCTGAGCCTGCCGCGCGAAATCGGGATGCACCCTGACGGTGGGTTGATCAAATCGAACTTTGGCAGATTTGGCCCCTATATTATGCATCAATTGCCGGATGAGCCAAAGCCGGTTTACGCCAATCTAAAAGACCCGGCTGATGTGTTTGATGTTGGTATGAACCGCGCAGTCGAACTTCTGGCAGAAAAGCGGGCCAATCCGGGACGGGGTCGGCAGGCCGCGGCGAAACCGTTGAAAGAGCTTGGCGAGCACCCGAATGAAGGCGGGCCGGTGCAAGTTCTGGATGGACGGTATGGTCCCTACGTAAAATGGGGCAAGGTGAACGCCACCCTGCCCAAGGATACCAGCCCTGAAACGGTCACCATGGACATGGCGGTTGAACTGATCGACGCCAAAGCCGCGAAAGGCGGTAAGAAAAAGGCGGCTCCCAAAAAGAAGGCCGCCGCCAAGGCATCGGCGACCAAAAAGAAACCTGCGGCAAAGAAAGCCGCCAAAGGTTAAGTCGTGACGCTGGACTTGCGGAAGGGCTTTGCCGAGCGGATCGATCGCATGCGGCCGCTCTTTATTGGCAGGCGTTTGACGGCAAGCTGAGCACACTGCTGGGACCGGCAAAGCGGGGTCAAAGCGTGACGGCGCGGATGTTGGACCCGCGGTTCATGATCTGTGCCTATGACGGATCAAAGCTGTAAGGTCCGGCGGGCTACAAAGCGGCAGACGGCCAGATGGTTGATGGCGGATGGGCAGACTTGCGTGCCGAATTCAGTCTGCTCGGATGTCTTTGGCGCGCGCCGCTTCTTTCGCTTCTGTCACGAGGGACAACACCAGACGAATTGACGATGGACGGCATTTGCGTCGCGGCTGCAGCGCCCGGGCGCCGCGTTGGTACGACGTTGCTCAACGCCATCAAGGCCGAGGCCACCCGACAGGGCAAATCCCATCTGCGTCTTGATGTGATCGACAGCAATCCACGCGCGCGTGCCTTGTAGCTGCGCGACGGCTTTGTCCCGCAAGGGACGCAATCCATCGGCCCCTTGCGCCATATCTTTGGCTTTCGCAGCGCTGAACGAATGCTCTACCCGGTTCAGACCGCAGACCGTCCGCGACGTGATTGACTTCGCCGCGACGCGGCGTCACAACCTCTGGCGAGACGCCCCTGAGGAGTGAGAGATGAAGAAAATCTACCCCAATGCAGCCGCGGCGCTGGATGGATTGCTGTTTGACGGCATGTTCATCGCGGCCGGAGGCTTTGGCCTGTGCGGCATTCCTGAATTGCTGCTCGATGCGATCAAGGATGCAGGCACCAAAGATCTGACCTTTGCCTCGAATAATGCGGGCGTGGATGATTTCGGCATCGGCATTTTGCTGCAGACGCGCCAGGTGAAAAAGATGATCTCGTCCTATGTGGGCGAAAACGCCGAATTCATGCGCCAATATCTCAGCGGAGAGCTTGAGCTGGAGTTCAATCCTCAAGGCACCTTGGCCGAGCGGATGCGCGCCGGTGGCGCGGGCATTCCGGGCTTTTACACCAAGACTGGGGTCGGCACGGTCATCGCCGAAGGCAAGGAGCATAAAGAGTTCCGCGGTGAGACCTACATCATGGAAGAGGGCATCTTTGCCGATTTGGCCATTGTGAAAGCTTGGAAAGCGGACGAGACCGGCAATTTGGTGTTCCGCAAGACCGCACGCAACTTCAACCTGCCCGCCGCGACCTGCGGCAAGACCTGCGTGGTCGAGGTGGAAGAAATCGTGCCCACCGGCTCGCTGGATCCCGATACGATCCACCTGCCAGGCATCTACGTGCATCGCATCATTCAGGGCGAGCATGAAAAACGCATTGAACAGCGCACCACGCGCAAGCGGGAGGAAGCCTAATGTCCTGGGATCGCAATCAGATGGCGGCCCGCGCCGCGCAAGAACTTCAGGATGGCTGGTACGTGAACCTTGGCATCGGGATCCCGACGCTTGTGTCCAATTACATCCCCGACGGGGTCGAAGTCACGCTGCAGTCAGAAAACGGTATGCTGGGCATGGGTCCGTTTCCTTATGAGGGTGAAGAAGACCCCGACCTGATCAATGCCGGCAAGCAGACGATCACTGAATTGCCGCAGACCGCCTATTTCGACAGCGCGACATCCTTTGCGATGATCCGCGGCGGCAAGATCGCGATGGCGATCCTGGGCGCGATGGAAGTGGCCGAAAATGGCGATCTCGCCAATTGGATGATCCCGGGCAAGCTGGTCAAAGGCATGGGCGGCGCGATGGATCTGGTGGCTGGGGTTGGCCGTGTGGTGGTCGTGATGGATCACACCAACAAGCATGGCGAGTCCAAAGTGCTGAAGGAATGTACATTGCCCCTGACCGGCAAAAGCGTTGTTGATCGGATCATCACCAATCTGGGCGTGCTGGATGTGGTGGAAGGCGGTCTGAAGATCGTCGAGACGGCAGATGGGGTGACCGAAGAGGAGCTTCGCGCCGCCACATTGGCCACCATCGTCGACTGAGCCCTTGTTTAGCTACGGCGCCTCCTTTGAGCCAATCAAAGCAGGCGCCGTATGACAGACGACATCACACATGAAGACAGCGGCTCGAAGGGCCGCTATGTCCTGCGGCGCGACGGGTCCGAAGCCGAACTGACCTATTTCCACAGCTCGTCCACCATGATCATTGCCAATCACACCGGTGTGCCCGATGAAATGCGCGGCACAGGGGCGGGTTTGATGCTGATTGGGCGTCTGGTGGCAGATGCGTGGGCGGGCGGCTACAAAATCATGGCGCTTTGCCCGTTTGTGCGCAGCCAAACGCAAAAACACCCGGAATGGGCGGACGCTTTTGTCTGACACAGCCAGGCTGAACTCTGCGTAGGGCGGGGTTCACCCCGCCGTCACCCTGATTATTGCTGCATCGTCACAAAGACGCAGCCATCCGACACCAGCTCAGGCGGGGTCGCACACAGGGCGCGAGCGACCTCAAACGCGGCCAGCACCTTTGGGACATAATCACGCGTTTCCGCGAAAGGCGGCACGCCATCATATTTGCGTACAGCGCCTTCACCGGCGTTATAGCTAGCCAAAACCATCATCGGGTCGCCGTCAAATTCTTCCATCAGCCATTCCAGATAAGCGACACCACCCGAAATATTCTGTCGCGGATCAAAACTGTCGGAAACACCAAACCGCCGGGCCGTGGCAGGCATCAACTGCATAAGCCCCTGCGCGCCGGCATGACTTACGGCGCGGACACGCCCCGCCGATTCCACCGCAATCACCGCCAACACCAAGGCCGGAGAGATGTTTGTGCCCACTGTCGAGGTGAGGATCGGAACGCCATGCGCGACGGCAATATCCTGCATCGTCTGCAAGCGCGGGCGGCGCACCTCTTCCATCCGCGCCAATACATCCATCGCCAGCGTCAGCCGACCGGGACGAGTGTCCGCGCGGCTGGGCGAGATTTGATCCCAGAAATCCCGATGCTCTTCGACAATCACATCCGGTTGGACGGACACCGTTTCTATCCTGTCTCCAGAAACATCCTCCACCGGACCTTGGTCTGCTATGCTGGGCACATTGATCTGCACAGTGATCCGCCGCGCAGTATCTGCGTCAGGCACGAGGGATGTGCGCGACTCGACGGTCGGAAACGGCGGCGGCGCCGGAGCTTCGGTCGGTAGCACGATGTCTTCCGCCTGCGCCATGCTCGCCAAAAACGCAAAGCATCCCGCAAATCCCCATAGCGCGCGCGTCATGTCCCCACCTCGCAAAACGAATCTCTTTCAGACTCAGGAGGCGCACGCAAAACACGAACTGAATCGCGCTCCGATTGCACCTAACCCTTGTGAGAGGACTTATATACTTAAGTATGGCATTCAGATGCCCGCCCCCGCCACAGTTTCGCCAAAAATAGCCGCAGCCAGCGGGCCATTTCAAATTAATTTACCAATTGAACCACTAATTCATGTGGTTATAGGCATTTCCTCATCAAGGTCTTGGGAAGACGCGCGGCTTGCAAATTCGCGCCGCAATACCGCCCAATTCCTCCGGTCTATTTTGGTCATGCCGCGAAGGGGGGGCTTCGCAAAGGATGACCCGATATGCGGCGCGACTGAACCTGAAACTGAATTATCCCTTGGAGGGGACTGAAATGCTCAAGCTGTTCAAGAAATTCCGCGCAGACGACTCCGGTGCCGTAACTGTCGACTGGGTCGTGCTGACCGCTGCTGTGATCGCTCTGGCCGGTGTGGCGTATAGCCAAATCCGCGGCAACACCGAAACACTCGCAACAACCATCGCCGAACAGATCGAGGGCGTCAACAGTGCCACCGGCCTGACAGGCGCCGGTGCTAGCATCATCGGATCCGCAGCTTCTTCTGGGAACTAGGTTCTAAAATCATCGACTAATGTCGATTGGCCCCGTCTGAGGGTCTGAACGGAAAAACAACGGTCAGAGGGCCGACACCGTTCCGCGTAGCGCAAAAGCTGCGCCCTTCCTTGGGCGCAGCTTTATTTCTTAATGCCTCTGCCACGTCTTTCCCTGAGGGGTAAAATTATGACGCTTGTCTTTTCCTTGCCTAATCGCGTCGACGTTTACGCTGCCATCAAAGATGAAAAAGGCGCCGTCACGGTGGATTGGGTCGTTCTTGTCGCATCATTGATTGCGTTGGTTGGCCTTGTGGCCATGCCCACCTTGATGGGCAACGTTGATGCCTTGCAGACCACCACCGGCAACCAAATCGCGACTACGAACTCTGCGCTTTCAACCCTGAATGGCGCAAGCATCGTCGACTGACATCCATTATTGCACGTTAAATACCTCGGCTGGCGCAAATATTGTCCCTGTTTTGGTCACAATCTGCGCGTAGCTAGTAAGCGACCGACCGTTGGGGCATGCTGCTATGCCCCACCAAGTGTTCCAAAGGGGGTGTGTCATGCGTGGAGTATTTGCACTTGTATTGCTAGCGGGCCTAGGGCTTGCCGGTGGCGCCGCAAAGCTGGTGATGGATCACATCAACACTTTGACAGGCCAACGCGATTTGGCACTGAGCAATATCGCTCCTGCGGTCGAGATGACCGAAATCATTCTCGTAAAGAAGGATCTGCGAAGCGGACAAACCCTGTCGACCGACGATGTCATACGCGTCGGATGGCCCAAAGAATTTGTTCCGGACGGCATCTTCGTGGACGCCGCTGAACTCTTCCCAGAAGGCGCTCAACCAAGGGTCGTNCTCAACAGTATGGTCGCTGGCGAGCCGGTCCTAAAGGCCAAGCTATCCAAACCGGGCGCGCCCATCGGGCTCGCATTTCAGCTGCAACCCGGCGAACGGGCTTTCACCCTCAAAGTTGACGTCTCCAGCGGTGTTTCAGGCTTCCTGCGACCGGGCGACCGCGTCGATATCTACTGGACAGGCACCCCTCCTGGCGGGAACGGTCAGTTTACCCGCTTGTTGAAAACCTCGGTGAAACTGCTGGCCATCGACCAGTTCCGTGATGCCGATCAAGATGTTGCCCGCGTCGCCCGCACAGTGACGGTCGCGACGACGCCGCAGGAAGTGGCCGAATTGGCTCAGGCGCAAAATTCCGGTCGTCTGACACTGTCTCTGGTCGGCGCAGCCGATGAAGACAGCCTGGTGTCTGTGATCGAGGTTGACCAGAAAGAACTTCTGGGCATAGAGGAAGTTGAAGCCACTGATATTGAACGTAAAAAAGTGTGCACCATCCGCAACCGCCGTGGTGCAGAGGTGATCATCATGGAGATCCCTTGTGTCAACTGACCCGCAAATTCCCGCACCCCGACCCGGGGCGCGTTCGCCGGACCCTGCATCCCTGCTGCGGCAGTCAAGCAAGACAGGGCCTAAACCGAAGCGTGATCAAAGAGGCAGACCACATATGAGGCTTCACGCATTGCTGGGGGGGGCTCTTTTGGGGCTGACCACTGCGTTCCTTCCCCCGAACGCTCAGGCGCAGGACCAAATGGTGCGCATTCTGGAAGAAGGACGGGAATCGACGATCTCGGTCCCGATGAACCGAGCGATGGTGGTCGAAAGTGACATTCCCTTTGCCGAGGTCAGCATCGCCAATGCAGGTATCGCGGATATTTCATCCCTGTCGGAACGCACGATCTATATCCTTGGCAAAACGCCGGGCCGGACGACCATGACATTGCTGGATCCAACGGGCCGTCTGATCAGCAATGTCACGATTTCCGTATCAACCGACGTGTCAGAGTTCAAAGAGCGCCTGAACCAGATTCTGCCGGATGAAACCATCGAAGTGCGCACAGCCAATGACGGTATCGTGCTGTCGGGCACCGTCAGTTCGGTGGCACGGCTCAGCCGGGCAATGGAACTTGCAGAGCGCTATGCGCCGGGCCGGGTGTCAAACCTGATGTCCGTTGGCGGTGTGCAGCAGGTCATGCTGAAAGTCCGCTTTGCCGAGATGAATCGCTCGGTCGCGAAAGATCTGGGCGCTACCTTGAACATCAACGGCCAAACAAGCGATCTGGCCTTTCGCCTCAACACCGGCGCTGACACCGGCAACTTCGGCACAACCTTCCTGGGCTTCAACATCGGCTCGTTCGAGTTGGGTGTGACGTTGGAAGCGCTGGAAACGAAAGGGGCGCTCCGCACCTTGGCCGAACCAAACCTGACGGCATTGTCCGGTCAGGAAGCGTCGTTCCTTGCGGGTGGGGAATACCCGATCCCGGTGGCGCAGGAGGACGGCGTGTTTACCGTTGAATACAAGCCTTTCGGCATCGAGTTGAACTTCATCCCGCGCGTCGTCGATGGCGATCTGATCAATCTCGAAGTTTCGGCGGCCGTTTCGGCAGTGGACCCCAACGTTACGATAAGCAACGACGGGCTAACCATTCAGGGGTTTTCACGGCGTGAGGCAACAACCACCGTGGAAATGCGCGACGGTGACAGCTTTGCCGTGGCTGGTCTGATCAGAGATGAATTCCTCGATAACGCCTCGCAAGTGCCCTGGATCGGCGATGTGCCGGTGATTGGCGCCCTGTTCCGCAGCGCTGAATATCAGCGCAGACAATCTGAATTGGTCATCATCGTGACCTCGCATCTCGTCACGCCGACCCGGGGCGAGGCCTTGGCTCTGCCGACGGATCGCATTCGCCCACCCAGTGAGGCATCGTTCTTCCTCCGTGGTAAAATGCTGGAAGACAACCCGAACGCAGCGCTGCCCACCGCGGCCGGAGAAGTAGCGCGGCAGGATTTTAGTGGCTCTTACGGTTACGTGCTGGATTGATCCGGAGGGACAGGACAATGAAGAAACTTATCATCATCTGTGCTGCGGCCCTGTCACTGACAGCCTGTAGCTACGAGGCCGGCGGCCGTTTGGATCAGGGCAATTTTGGCAATGCCACGATGAATAACACCCTGATTCAAAATGGCGAACTCAGCTATGTGGTCGAATTGAACTCGCGGTTCTCGCAAGACGTTCCACCGATGATCAATTTCGATTTCGACAAGGCCACCTTGGACGCTACATCGCGCGCGATCCTCGATCGCCAGGCGGACTGGATCAAACAATTCCCCGAAGTGCGGTTCCGCGTTTATGGCCATACCGATGCTGTCGGCTCATCCGCCTATAACAAGCGATTGGGTCTGCGGCGCGCTCAGGCAGTTGTCGCCTATTTTGCCAGCAAGGGGATTTCGCGTTCGCGCCTCGAAGCGATTGCCTCCTTTGGCGAAACCCAGCCTTTGATCGTGACCCAAGGGCGCGAACGGGCCAACCGCCGCACCGTGACCGAGGTCGCAGGCTTTGTTGAAAAATGGGATGGCGAGCTCGACGGGAAGTATGGTGCGGTGATCTACCGCGATTACATCGGTAGCGCCGGGTCCAACCAACAGGTGCAGCAAGCCAATGCCAGCTAGCCCCAAAGAGCAATAGATCGTCGCCAGAGTTCCTACAATTGGGGATTTTTGGCCTAACTATTGCCCATTTTGCACCGCAAGCTTGAAAGCGAGCCCTGCCGCCTTCCTGGGCGGCAGGGTCATTTTTGAAGAGGGTGGCGCAGCGGCGCCCATTTGAAAGGACGCAAGATGGCCGAAGCACAGGCAAAAGATGACGCACAAATTCGCGCCTGTACCGTAAGCCGCAACATCCAGGATTTCGATCTGCTGATCGAAGACATGGACATTTTGCTTGAAGACGGCTGGGGGGATCTTGGATTTGAAGAGGCCCTGCAATTCCTCCAACAATCCGACTCCGCCAATCTTGAATTCATCGCTTTGGCAATTGATCTGCAGGATGAAGGCCGGATGGACATTCTTGGCCAGATCATCGGCGAAGCAAAATCCCGCAAGATCGGTGTCCTGATCATTGCCGAAGACCTGGCACCGGCCTCTTTGCACCAGTTGTTGCGCCATGGCGCAGACCAGTTCGTCCCTTACCCGCGGCCCGAGGGCGAGTTGAA
>JABSSB010000059.1 GCA_013214715.1 Paracoccaceae bacterium
GCCGCCGTCAGGACCAGTTCCGGCAATCCGAAATCCATGCATTAATGGATACTGCCTATTTCATCGACCGCGCTAAGCGGCTGTATGATTACCCGCATTTCATCTGTGACACCGGCGGGTCGATCTGTGAATGGGTCAATCCGAACGATCCCGATGACCCGATCCTGACCGAATTGTCGGATCAGACGCTGATGGTCTGGATCAAGGGCGATGAGGCGCATACCGCCGATCTGGTGCGCCGTTTTGATGCCGAGCCGAAGCCCATGGCCTATCAAGGCCAGTTTCTGGACGCGGTCTGGACCGAATATCTGGTTCAGACAGAGCAGTCCGAAGAAGACGTTGACCCCGATGCCTTCATTCGTTGGACCTATGCGCAGGCGCTGGCCCATCGCCAGCCGCGCTATGAGGCGATGGCGCGCAACTGGGGCATCACGGTCGAGGCAGACACCATAGCTGAGTGCCGGGACGAAGCTGACTTCGTGGACGTGATCGCGCAAGGGCTTGCGGACGGGGCCGCAGCGGCCTAGGTCTCGCTTTCCGAGCCATCGAAGGACAAGACCCATGCCGATCAAGCTGCCCGCCAACCTGCCCGCCTATCAGGTGCTGAGCCAGGAAGGCGTGATGGTCATGTCCGATGACCGTGCGATGCGGCAGGATATCCGGCCATTGCGCATCGGCTTGCTGAACCTGATGCCCAAGAAAATCCAGACGGAAAACCAGTTCGCCCGGCTCATCGGCGCAACGCCGCTTCAGATTGAACTGACGCTGATCCGCATGTCCGAGCATCAGACCAAGACCACCGCCGCCGCGCATATGCAAAGCTTCTACCACCCGTTTTCCGAGGTTAAGGACCAGAAGTTCGACGGGCTGATCATCACCGGCGCCCCGATTGAACATCTGCCCTTTCCGGATGTGACCTATTGGGATGAGTTGCGCGACGTGTTCGACTGGACCCAAAGCAATGTCCAATCCACCTTTGGCGTCTGCTGGGGCGGAATGGCAATGATCAACCATTTCCACGGCGTACAAAAACACATGCTGGACGCCAAGGCGTTTGGCTGTTTCCGGCATCAGAACCTGGCCCCGGCATCCCCCTATCTACGCGGATTTTCGGATGATTGCGTGATCCCCGTGTCGCGCTGGACCGAGATGCGGCAGGATGAGATTGACGCGCGTGATGGGCTGAGAACCCTGTTGGGCAGCCCCGAGGTCGGACCCTGCCTTGTGCAAGATCCGGGGCATCGCGCGCTCTATATCTTCAACCATTTCGAATATGACAGCGATACGCTGAAGCAGGAATATGACCGTGACATCGCCGCCGGCACGCCGATCAATGTGCCGATGAATTACTACCCCGAGGATGACCCGTCGCGCCCGCCCTTCAACCGCTGGCGCAGCCATGCCCATCTGCTTTACGGCAATTGGATCAACGAGATCTACCAAAACACGCCGTATGATATGAATGTCATTGGCTCTTAAACTCCTGATCGGGCTGGCCTGTCTGGCTGTGCTGCTGACCGTGGTCACGCGATGGCGCGCGGCGCGGTATGAGGCGCTGATCGAGGCGGCCTTTCCCCCGCAAGGCCGGTTTCTCGATGTGGATGGGCACAAGGTGCATGTGGTCGAAATGGGCAGCGGCCCGCCCGTGGTGTTGATCCACGGCGCCTCGGGCAGCACGCGGGACATGAGCTTCAAGCTGGCCCCTGCGCTGGCCGAAAATTACCGCGTGATCATGTTTGACCGCCCCGGTCTCGGCTATAGTGACCGGTTAAACGCAAACGGTGCATCTTTGTCGGACCAGGCCGCACTCCTATCGGCAGCGACGCAGCAATTGGGCATCGAGGCGCCGATTGTCGTGGGCCAAAGCTATGGCGGCGGTGTGGCTCTGGCCTGGGGATTGGATCATCCGGCAGCGGCTTTGGTTCTGGTCTCGGGCGTGGCGATGCCTTGGGACAGTCCACTTGACCTGCAGTATCGTGTGACCTCCTCGCGGTTGGGCAGTTGGCTTGTTGTGCCGCTGATCACTGCTTTTGTGCCCGACAGCTATGTGGCCCGCGTCATAGAAAGCATCTTCACCCCGCAGAAGGTGCCAGACGGCTATGCCGACAAGATCGGACCAGGGCTGATCCTGCGCCGCGACAGCACCCGTGCCAATGCCCTGCAACGCGCCAACCTATTAGATGAGATCAAGGCGCAGCATGTGCGCTATGATGATCTGACGTTACCGGTTGAAGCGCTGCATGGCGATGCCGATACCATCGTGCCGCTGGGCACGCATGCCGGACCTTTCCTTGAAAAGGTGCCGCAAACCCAACTGACGATTCTCAACGGTGTCGGGCATATGCCGCATCAAACCCATGTGGCGGATGTGGTCTCCGCCATCGACCGCGCTGCTGCGCGTGCGGGTTTGCGTTAAGGGTTTTAACATTTCATAATGGGTCAAATCGTAAGGGAGATTGCTGGATGTCCAAGCCGTTTGACGGGGCTATTACCCAATTCCTGAAAGACAACACCACAAAAGACCAGTTGAAGGTTTTCAAATCGGCGAAAAAGAAAGACATCATAAGCCGCACCTTCCCTTACAAGACCCGCATGAAACGCGAAGATTATGAGGCCGAAATGGCCCGACTGCAGGTTGAACTGGTCAAAATGCAGACCTGGTTGAAATCAACGGATGAAAGAATCTGCCTGATCTTCGAAGGCAGAGATGCGGCAGGTAAAGGCGGGACGATCAAACGGTTCACCGAACACCTTAGCCCCCGTGTGGCCAATGTGGTCGCCCTGCCCGCCCCCTCGGATGTGGAAACGACACAATGGTACTTCCAACGCTACATCGCCCACCTGCCCAGCGGCGGGCAGATGCTGCTGTTCGACCGGTCCTGGTATAATCGCGGGGTCGTTGAAAAGGTCTTTGGCTTCTGCACAGATGAAGAGCGGGAGACATTCTTTCGCCAGGTTCTGCCGCTGGAGCAGGCTTTGGTGCATGACGGGATGCGCCTGTTCAAGTTCTGGCTCAATGTCGGCCGCGCCGAGCAGATCCGCCGTTTCATGGAGCGGGAGAATGATCCACTGAAGCAATGGAAGCTCAGCCCAGTGGATGTCGACGGGTTGGCCAAATGGGACGCCTATAGCGCTGCGATCGAGGAAACCCTGACCCGTACGCACTCGGAATTTGCGCCCTGGACCATCGTGCGGTCAGATGACAAGAAACGAGCGCGTTTGGCCGCGATCCGTCACGTGCTGCACGCCCTGCCCTATGATCGCAAGGATGAAGAGGCAATCGGCGCGATTGATCCCCAGATCTGCGGGGGGCCAGACATCTGGAATGCCTAAACGCGGGTATCACCACGGCAATCTCAAACAGGCTTTGATCGACGCGGCGCTTGAGCTGATCGCCGAGCGGGGCCCAACGGGATTCACCTTGTCGGAAGCCGCCAAACAGGCCGGCGTGACCCCAGCGGCGGTCTATCGCCATTTCAAGGGGCGCGAGGATCTGATTGAAGAGGCCGCACGGCAAGGCTTTGACATGTTCGCGGATTTGATGAACTACGCCTATGACAAGGGCCAGCCTTCGGCCATGGCCGCGTTCGAGGCCACGGGCCGCGCCTATTTGGCCTTTGCCCGCAGTCATCAGGGCCATTACATCGCGATGTTTGAAAGCGGGCTGTCGGTCAATCGCTCCCCAGAACTGGCCGCCGCCGCGGCGCGCGCGCGCGAGGCGTTGGAACAGGCTGCCGCCGATCTGATCGCTCAGGTGCCGCCCGAAAAACAAGTGCCAGCATCGGTTTTCACCGCCCATATATGGGCGCTGAGCCATGGGGTGGTCGAGCTCTATGCACGCAACGCCCCCGGCGCCACCACGCCATTTTCACCTGAGGACCTGCTTGAATCGGGCGTTGGCATCTATCTGCGCGGGCTGGGCATTCTGTCGCCGGATTGAGGTTTGCGTAGGGCGGGGTTCACCCCGCCGTTCCGCAGCACGCGGCGGGGTAAACCCCGCCCTACGCCTCAGATTGTTGGCTGCCCTTCAGCCATTCGCGCAGAGTTTGCAGCAGAACATATAGCACCGGCACCAGCACAACCCCCAGAACCGTGGCCGCCAGCATGCCTCCAAACACCGCTACACCGATTGCGTTCTGGCTTGCCGCGCCTGCGCCAGAGGCCACGAGCAAGGGCACAACCCCAAGCAGGAAGGACAGGGCCGTCATCATCACGGCGCGGAACCGTTGTGACGCGGCTTCCAGGGCGGCGTCCTTGATGGACTTGCCCTCGCGCCGCTGCTCCATCGCGAATTCAACGATCAGAATCCCGTTCTTCGACGCGAGCCCAACCAGCATGATCATCCCGATCTGCGTGTATAGATTGATGTCTGATCCAGCCACGGCCACGGCGGCCACCGCGCCAAACAAGGCCACCGCCACCGACAGGATAATCCCCATGGGCATCGACCAGCTTTCATACTGACCAACAAGGAAAAGATAGGCGAAGGTGATCGCCAGCCCCAGAATCACCAGCACCAGCGCACCCGAACTCAGCTGCTGCTGAGCCGTGCCCGTCCATTCATAGGCATAGCCCGGCGGCAAGGCGGTGCGGCTTTCTTCGATCATCACATTAATCGCATCGCCCGTTGCATAGCCCGGCGCAGGTACCGCTGTCACAGTGGCCGCACGGAACATGTTATAGCGGTTCAACACAACCGGACCCAGCTGGTTTTCAATTTCCACCATCGTGCCCATGGGCACCATCTCTCCCGATTGCGAGCGCACGTAGAGATTGGAGATATCCGACACATCGTTGCGATAGTCGCCTTCGGCCTGGATCATCACGCGATAGACCCGACCAAACAGGTTGAAATCATTGATGTAAAAGCTGCCCATATAGGCCTGCAAGGTCTGGAACACTTCGGAAATGGCGACGTTCAGGGTTTTCGCCTTTTCCCGGTCGAGGTCAATGTAAACCTTGGGCACATTGGCGCGGAATGTCGTATAGGCCTGTCCGATCTCGGGCCGCTGATTGGCGGCATAGACCAAAGAGCCAAGAGCCGCCGACAAATCGGTCGCGTCCCCGCCCCCGGTCTGTTGCACTTTCATCTCGACGCCCGCCGACATGCCCAAACCGGAAATCGGCGGCGGGTTGAACGCGATGATCGAGGCGCCAATCTGCTGGTTCGCACGGGCCATGATCTGGCCCAAAATGGCGTCCGCGCTCAGATGGTCTTCGGTGCGATCATCCCAGGGCTCAAGCGTGACGATGACCATCGCATTGTTGGACCCCGACCCGTTCAACAGCGAAAACCCATTGACCAGAACCGTCGTCGCCACGCCCTCGATCTCGCGCAATTGGTTGGTAAACGGATCAGTCACAGCCTCTGTACGCTGCAAGGACGCAGCATCAGGCAGTTGGATGTCCACGAAGAGATATCCGTTATCCTCGGAGGGAATGAAGCCTGCCGGCACCATCGAAAAGAGCGAGCCGGTTCCCAACATCACCCCCGCCAGAATGGCAACGCCGCTGATCGGAATACGGATCAGCCGCCGCACCATGCCAACATAAGCCGATCGCGTGCCGTCAACGCCGTTTTCGAAGGTGGCCAAGATCCCCTTGGGCGGGCCAGCACGCGCCTTGAGAACCAGACCGCACAAAGCCGGCGACAGTGTCAGGGCGTTGATCGACGAAATCACCACGGCCACCGAGATGGTGACAGCAAATTGGGTGTAAAGCTTGCCGGTAATGCCGGGCATGAACGTCACGGGTACAAACACGGCCAGCAAAACAAGGGTCGTTGCAATCACCGGCCCGGTGATCTGGCCCATGGCCTTGCGCGTTGCCTCTTTCGGCTCCAGCCCTTCGGCGATCAGCCGCTCCACGTTTTCCACGACCACAATCGCATCATCCACGACAATCCCGATCGCCAGAACCAGCGCAAAAAGCGACACGGTATTCAGCGACATGCCGAACAGAAGAAGGAAGGCAAATGTCCCGATCAATGATACAGGAATGGCCACAGCGGGAATGATCGTCGCGCGCCATGACCCGAGAAACACAAACACGACCGACACAACGAGGATAAAGGTCAGAACCAAGGTCGAGATCACATCTCTTAAAGACTGTTCCACAAAGCGCGTGCTGTCGAAAGGCACTTCATATTCCACATCATCGGGAAAAGCCGCTGAAATCCGCTCCAGCTCACTGCGAACACGTTCTGCCACGGCAACGGCATTTGCGCCGGGGGCCTGATAAATGGCCAGAACAGTAGCAGGTGCGCCTTGGAAACGACCCGAGGCGTTGTAAGACTGCGCTCCGCGTTCGATACGCGCGATGTCGCGCAAGCGCACAATGCTGCCTGCATCGCCCGTGCGCAGGACGATTGCGCCAAACTGTTCAGGCGTCGTCAACCGACCCTGCGATTTGATTGTGTATTGGAACTGTTGCCCATCTGGCACGGGCGGAGACCCGATCTGCCCGGCAGACACCTCGAGGTTCTGTTCGCGCACCGCGTTGATCACATCGCCCGGTGTCATGCCCAGCGATGTCATCAGATCCGGGTCCAACCAGATCCGCATGGCATAGGCGAAATTGGTCAGAACATCCGCCCTGCCGACCCCGCCAATCCGTGCCAGCGCGTCTTTCATGTTGATCGAGGCATAATTCGACAGGAACACCTCATCATAGGTGCCGTTCGGAGACACCAGCGTCACGGCCAGCAACATGTTCGAGCTGGCCTTTTGCGTCACCACACCAGAGGATGTCACCTCGGACGGTAATTGTGCCATCGCCTGCGCCACCCGGTTCTGCACATTCACGGATGCGATATCGGGATCGGTGCCGACCTCAAAAGTGACCGACAACGAATATGATCCAGTATCGGTGCTGTCAGATGACATATAGATCATGTCATCCACACCGTTGACCTGCCCCTCGATCGGGGCGGCCACCGTATTTTCAACCGTCTCGGAATTCGCCCCGGTGTAATTGGCCGAGACATTCACCACCGGCGGCGTGATATTGGGAAATTGTTCAACCGGTAGGGCCATGAAGCCGATGCCGCCCATGATGGTCAGGACAAGCGAAATCACCAGCGCCAGTTTGGGCCGATTGATGAAGAGCGCGGAAAACATCGGTTACTCTTGCCCCCGCGCGGCCAGAACCGCGTCCACGGCCACCCCGGGCCGCACGCGTTGCAACCCTTCGACGATCACGCTTTCACCTTCCACCAGCCCGTCAAGGACGGTGACCTGAGCGCCTTCGTTCACGCCAAGTTCAACATAGCGCTGTTCGACCAGTTGTTCGCTGTTCACAACCAACACGAAATCCCCGCGCTGGTCGCGTTGCACGGCGGCCTGAGGGATCAACAATGCCGACCGCGGCACCGGAGACCGGATGATGACGTTCAGAAAGGAGCCGTCAAAAATCATTTCTCTTTCGTTTTGGAAGACCGCGCGAACGGATATCGTGCCCGTGGCCGGGTCAACGCGGTTATCCATGAAGACGATCTCTCCTTCCTCTTCCAGAACGATCCCATTAGGCAACCGTGCAAAGACCGGCGGAGCAAGATCGAGGTTTTCATTGTTGATCACCTCCCGTTCCATCGCCTCCATAATGTCGAGAAGGTTCTTTTCCGACAGCGAAAAGCTCACATATATCGGCGAGATGCTGACCACATTCACAAGCGATCCGGATGTCGGACCGACCAATTCGCCGATGGAGGCGATCGACCGTCCAATGCGGCCGTCAAAGGGCGCTGTCACCTGCGTATAGCTCAGATTCAGTTCGGCCTGCCGTAGCGCCGATTGTGCAGAGGCCAATTGCGCCTTGGCGACCTGCTCATTGGCGCGGGCCAGGTCAAACTGGCTTTCCGGTGTGGTGCCCCGTTCAAATAGTTCCCGGGTTCGGTTCAATTCGATCGATGCCAGCTCAAGCTCGGCCTTGGCCCGATCGACCGACGCCACGGCGGCTGCGACGGCGGCCTCGTATTCGTCGGGCTCAATACGGTAGAGAACATCGCCTTGCTTAACCGTGGACCCATCGGCCGCGTCCACATTCTGGATGAAACCCGACACACGGGCCACCAGCTCTACCTTGTCGACAGCTTCGCCCCGACCAATGAATTCCACCTCATCGACGATATCGGCCGTGTAAGCTGCGGAAATGGCCACTTTGGGCGCGGCCACCTCTTGAGCAGAGAGTGCGGCCACGGCAAGCATCAAGACGACACCTGGCCAAATAACACGGGTCAGAAAGAGCATGGGCGGGTCCGTCACCTTGAAGAATCGTTGCCCTTCAAAGCTTAATCGCACCCAGCAGGCTGCGCAAAGGACGGAATGGAGCGGCTTTGTCTTTCAACTTTGCCGCGCTGCGGCTAAGGACAGATGATCCATTTGTGAAAGCAAAACACCATGCCCGAGCCCGCAATCATCACAAAGCTCGACCTGTCTGAGCTGCAACCGGGACGGCATGATCTGTGGTTCCGCGCCGCCGAAACGGGCATTGGAACGCCGATTGATCTGCCAATTGTGGTTTTGAAAGGGTCGCCTGGGCGCTGTGTCTACCTTCAGGCCGGGTTGCATGGCGACGAACTCGCCGGAGTGGCGGTGATCCATCATCTGCTCGATGAGCTGGCAGAGGTGCAGCTGAGCGGGACCATCGTCGCGATCCCCTGCGCCAACCCGACAGGAATGCTGGCACATTCACGGCAGGCCCGCGCCGCCAGCGAAGGGCTGACCCTGACCGATCTGAACCGCGAAATGCCGGGCCAGGCCGACAGCCGTAATCCCAACACGCGCTTTGCCCATGCATTGTGGGATCGGCTTTATGCAGGTCAGCCGGATGTGTTTCTGGATTTGCACACGATGACCCATGGCAACAATTTCCCGTTCTTCGTCTTTGCGGATCGGAGTGATCCGGCGGTGGACCGCCTTGTGCGGCTGGTGCCTGCCGATCAGATCAAGGACGATCCCGGAGAGCCTGGATCGGTTGAAACGGAAATGGTCGCGACCGGTGTGCCCGCCATGACGCTGGAATTAGGGGCCTCAAAGACATTTGACCCGGACCTGACACGGCGCGGCCTGCAGGCCGTTCGGAACATCCTGATCGATCAGAAGGTGATTCAAGGCAAACCCGACATGCTGGGCGTGACACCGTTTGCAGGCAGCGAAGAGATCAACATCCGTGCCGCACGGGGGGGATTTGTCGATATGCATGTGGCGCTGAACCAACCGGTTGCCCAGGGAACTCTTCTTGCGACCCAGCACAATGCCTTTGGGCATCATCTGGCCGATTACACAGCGCCCGAGGCAGGCCGCGTTCTGTCCATCGCCACTGACCCGATGCGCGAGCCGGGGGCGCTGCTGGTAAAATTGCTGAAATAGCGCACCCCTACAGCAGGTCTTCGGCGCGCGACACGGCGAGAGCCTTGTTCTTGTAGCGCTTGTCCTCTGTCACGTCCTGGCCAAACCAGTCCGGCGCGTCAAAGTTGTGGGCGCTTGCTTCATCGGCGAATTCGACCTCGACACAGGCCAGTGGTCGAAGATGGCCGTCAAACACATCCAACTCATAGCTCAGCCCGCCGGGCAGCGACCCGGTGTATCGGGTTTTCTCAACACGCCGCCCCTCGGTCGCGGGCCAAAGCGTGTCGAACTGCTCTTTGCTCAGGCGGGTTTCGTATTCGTGGCGGGTCATGCCCTCACCGGATTTGATGGTGAGGAAATAACTGTCATTGGCTTGCCGCAGACGTGCCTCGGACCCATCGGTGGGGTAAGTGATATAGCCTTGCCGGATCACTTGCCGGGCTGCTCCCGACAGATCGGGAAAGGCGCGCAACAGGAATTTTCGTTCGATTTCCTGACCCATTACAAACGATCCTTCATCTCATCGTAAAGCGCAGCATAGGCCCGCGACGCAGGCCGCGTGCGCGCAAAGCTGGCCACAGGTGCGCGATGCACCCCCATCTTTTCCACATCCGCCGCATACGGGATGGCCGAGGCCAGAAACCGCTTGCGATGGCTTTTGCGCATACGGGCCATTGTGTCGGAATGCAGTGTCTTGCGTCCTTCGACCATCGAAAATAGGGCGACGAGTTTTTTGCGATCGATTTTGTGTTCGTCAAAAAAGGTCAGAAGCTGCTCAAACGTGCGTTCAGACAGGGTGGTTGGCACGACAGGCACCACAATTCGGTCAGCGGCCCGAAACACGTTTTCCGACAGAGTCGAAATATTCGGCGGGCAATCCAAAAGCACAAAATCATAATCATGATCAATGGC